>JAYYWX010000059.1:0-22395 GCA_036341255.1 Actinomycetota bacterium
GAGGCGCAGGCCCCGGACGCGGACCGCGCGCAGCTCTCGGCCCTGGTCGCCGCGGTCACCGCAGAGGTCACCGCGGCCACCTCGGCGTTCGGTGACGAGGACCGCCCGGGCACGATGGGGTCGTGAGCTTCCAGCGCTACGTCGCCCTCGGCGACTCCTTCACCGAGGGCGTCGGCGACCCCGACCCGACCCGGCCCAACGGCGTACGCGGGTGGGCCGACCGCGTCGCCGAGGTGCTCGCCGAGCGCGAGCCCGACTTCGGCTACGCCAACCTCGCGATCCGCGGCCGCAAGCTGCTGCCGATCCTCGCCGAGCAGCTCGACCCGGCGCTGGCGCTCGAGCCCGACCTGGTGACCGTCTACGCCGGCGCCAACGACATCCTGCGGCCCAGCGTCGACGTCGACATGCTCGTCTCGGCGTACGACGAGGGGCTGGCGCGGCTGGCCTCGACCGGTGCCCGGGTGGTCGTGTTCACCGCCTTCGACCCGGGCGGCTCCGCGACGTACCGCCTGTTGCGCGGCCGCTTCGCGCTCTACAACGAGCTGGTCCGCGAGGCCGCCGACCGGCACGGCGCGACCGTCGTCGACTTCTGGCGGATGCGGGAGTACCGCCACTGGGGCTACTGGGACGAAGACCGCATGCACATGGGTCCCGCCGGCCACCAGCGGATGGCCGTCGCCGTCCTCGACGCCCTCGGTGTGGAGCACGACGTGCCCGTCCCCGACCCGCGCGAGATCGCCGAGCTCGCCCGTCGCGAGCAGTGGCGCCAGCACGCCGCCTGGGTCCGCGACTCCGCCGCCCCGTGGGTCCACCGCCGCCTCACCGGCCGCTCCTCCGGCGACGGCCTCGACCCCCGCTGGCCCACGCTGGCGCGGCCGCCGCACCGCACCACGACCTGATCGTCTAGCATGTGCGCGGCTGGTCACACCGGCCGTGCGGATGTAGCTCAGTTGGTAGAGCGCGACCTTCCCAAGGTCGATGTCGCGAGTTCGAGTCTCGTCATCCGCTCCACTACAGGTAGGTGCGCTCAGAGCGCGACGCTCAGCCCACCGTCGATGTCGCGAGTTCGAGTCTCGTCATCCGCTCCAGTACAGGTGGCGCTCAGAGCGCGACGCTCAGCCCACCGTCGATGTCGCGAGTTCGAGTCTCGTCATCCGCTCCACCCCGGGACGTCATACGGACAGGACGTCCCATCCCTCCGGACGTATGACGTCCCCCGGCAGCCGCCTAGGCTCGGGCCGTGGAGTTCCAAGGCTTTCCCGTCGCCGCGCTCGACTTCTACGACGACCTCGAGGTCGACAACACCAAGTCGTTCTGGGAGGCGCACAAGCACGTGTACGCCGAGTCGGTGAAGGCACCGATGACGGCCCTGTGCGCGGCGTTGGAGCCGGAGTTCGGGAAGGCCAAGATCTTCCGCCCCTACCGCGACGTCAGGTTCGCCAAGGACAAGACCCCCTACAAGACCCACCAGGGGGCCTACGTCGGCGTCGGCCCCGCGACCGGGTGGTACGTCGAGATCAGCCCGCGCGGCCTGCGCACCGGAGCCGGCTTCTACGAGGCCTCGGGCACCCGGCTGGCCGCGTTCCGCGAGGCCGTCGCCCACGACACGTTCGGCCCGGAGCTGGAGCGCCTGGTCGCCGAGCTGGAGCGGGCCGGGTTCGAGGTCGGCGGCGACACCCTCAAGACCCAGCCGCGCGGCTTCGACGCCGACCACCCGCGCATCGGGCTGCTGCGGCACAAGGCGCTCACGCTCGGCCGGCAGCACGGCTTCGAGCCGGTGATCCACACCCCCGAGGCGCTGGACCTGGTGCGCGAGGACTGGCGCACGCTGCGCCCGTTCGTGGAGTGGGTGCAGCGCCACGTCCAGGACTGAGCGACGCACGTCCGACCACTAGAACACGTTCCAGTTCCGGCGTACGATCCCGCGGGTGAGCACCCCGACCGACGCCTCCCGTCCCGCCGCGATCACCTCCGACGCCATCGACTGGCGCGCCGCCACCGACGAGCACCCCGCGCGGATGGCGTCGATGCGCTCCTACTCCGCGGTGGCGAAGGGCGACCTCGCCGAGTGGCTGACGGTGTACGCCGAGGACGCGGTGCTCGAGGACCCGGTCGGCCCCTCCATGTTCGACCCCGAGGGCCGCGGGCACCGCGGCCACGAGGGGATCAGGGCCTTCTGGGAGCTGGCCATCGCGCCGATCGCGACCTTCGAGTTCACGATCACCGACTCCTTCGCCAACCCCGGCAGCAACACCTGCGCCAACATCGGCTCGATCCGCACGTCGTTCCCCGACGGCTCGCACACGACGACCGACCTGATCATGGTCTACGTCGTCCACGACGACGGCCGGGTCGCGTCCATGAAGGCCTTCTGGGAGCCAGAGCGGACGATGGCCACCTTCACCAAGGCTTAGACCGCCCGACGGCCGGGCCACCACCGGCCGTTCACCTGCCGCTTCCCTGGGCCGGTCACCCTGCGGGCATGGCCAAGCGCAGGTTCGTGATCCACATCGGCCTCTCCCATGCGGGCGGAGGCTCCCTCGCCGGCGCGCTGAGCGACCACGCCGCTGCCCTGGCCGAGGTCGGCGTGCGCGTCCCCGCGCGCAGCGCCGACGAGGCGCGCCGTGCCGCCCTGGAGCTGCGGCGACTGCACTCGACCTACGGCTTCAAGCGCAAGGAGGTCGAGGGCACCTGGGCGCTGCTGTGCAAGCGGGCCCGCAAGGAGGGGGCGAAGTCCCACGACGCCGTGGTCGTCTCAGACGACCTGCTCGCCGGCGCCGGCCCCGAGCAGATCGCCCTGCTGCTCGACAGCCTGGCGGGCTTCGAGGTCCACGTGGTCGCCGTCCTCGCCGACCCCGCCCGCCAGCTGGCGGCCGCCTGGACCGACGCGGTGCGCGCCGGCTCCGAGCTGGAGCTGCGACGCTACGCCCGCCGCGTGCTGGACCCCGACCGCCGCCTCGACGAGGCCGCGGCCTTCTGGGCCGACCAGGACGTGCCGGCGGTGCTCGACCGGTGGGCCGCCGAGCTGCGGCGCCCGGACCGCGTCCACGTCGTCGTCCCCGACACCGAGCAGGACCCCGCGCGTGCCGGCTGGGCCACGGTCGCGCGGCTGGTCGGAGCCGACGCGGACGCGCTGCCCGTGACCGCGACCGCCACCGCACCCGACGCGGCCTCGCTGGCCGTGCTCCGCGACGTGAACGCCTCCGTCGACGGCCGCGCGGACCGGCGTACCCAGCGTCAGCTCGTCGAGGCCCACCTGGTCCGCAGCACCGACGCCCCCGCCGCGGTGCCCGCCGACCTGCACGAGGAACTGACCGAGCTCGCCGAGGCGTGGGGCAAGGCGCTGGCCGAGGGCGGGTACGCCGTCACCGGCGACGCCACCGACCTGCTGCCCGCGGCGACGCCGGCGGCCGCGCCGGCCGACCCCACCCTCGAGGAGCGCCTGGCCGGCACCACCGACGCCCTGGCCGACCTGCTCGTCGAGCTCGCCCGCACCCGCGAGCGGGCCGAGGAGCTGGAGAAGCGCAACGCCAAGCTGGAGCGGAAGAAGGCCAAGCTCCGGACCCGACTGGCCGCTGCGCTCGCGGAGGGCTGAGCGCCGCGCGATCAGTGCGGCGCCCAGGCGTCCTCGTCCGCCGTACGCCGGCTCACGCACTCCGGGAGCCGCTGGTCGGCCAGCTCCTGGATCGAGACGTGCTCGAAGACGTCGCGCAGCGAGCGGCGCGCGGCGATCCAGACCTGCTGCAGCGGCTCCGCCCGGTCGTTGTACTCGACCTGCTCGGGCCGCAGGCCGTAGACCGAGACCAGGGGTCCGTCGACGGCGCGGATGACGTCGGCCACCGTCACCTCCCCCGCTTCCCGGGCCAGCTTCCAGCCGCCGGACTGGCCGCGCTGACTGAGGACCACGCCGGCGCGACGCAGGTCGGCGAGGATCGCCTGGAGGAAGTTGCGCGGGATGTCCTGCAGCTTGCCGAGCTCCTCGGCACTCACCGCCGCCCGGTCGGCGCGGGTGGCCATCTCGATGAGGGCCCGCAGCGCGTAGTCGGACTTCGCGGAGACGCGCATGAGGTCCAGTGTGTCAGACGAGTCGATCAGATCACTCGACTTCGTGGGCTTAGTGCTCGGGGCAGCGCGATCGCGTTACCACACAGGCGATCCGGACCACCCCGAAGTGGTTGCACCCTAAGTTACCCGCGCGTATCATCATGTTACCGGCCAGTAGTACGCCGACGTACTGCCCTGCATGCGAAGCCGTATCCCGAGAACAGAAGGTGGGCCCCCGTGAGCCACTACAAGAGCAACCTGCGCGACATCGAGTTCAACCTCTTCGAGGTGCTGGGCCGCGACGAGGTCCTCGGCACCGGTCCGTTCGCCGAGGTGGACGGCGAGACCGCCCGCGAGGTGCTGGCCGAGGTCGAGCGTCTCGCCCGCGAGGACCTCGCCGCGTCGTTCGTCGACGCCGACCGCAACCCGCCGGTCTTCGACCCGGCCACCAACACCGCTCCGCTGCCGGAGTCGTTCAAGAAGTCCTACCAGGCCTGGATGGACGCCGAGTTCTGGCGCCTGCAGACCTTCGCCGAGCTCGGTGGCACCCCCGCGCCCCCGACCATCTCGTGGGGCCTCGGCGAGCTCGTGCTCGGCGCCAACCCCGCCATCTGGATGTACGGCGCCGGCCCGATGTTCGCCGGCGTGCTGCACCGCAACGGCATCGAGCGCGACAAGAAGATCGCGCAGATGATGATCGACAAGGGCTGGGTCGCCACCATGGTGCTCACCGAGCCCGACGCCGGCTCCGACGTGGGCGCGGGCCGCACCAAGGCCACCCCCAACGAGGACGGCACCTGGAACATCGAGGGCGTCAAGCGGTTCATCACCTCCGCCGAGTCCGACCTCTCCGACAACGTCATCCACCTCGTGCTCGCGCGCCCCTCGGGCGTCGAGGGCGCCGGTGGCCCGGGCACCAAGGGCCTCTCGCTCTTCATCGTCCCGAAGTTCCACTTCGACCTCGAGACCGGTGAGCTGGGCGAGCGCAACGGCGCCTACGTCACCAACGTCGAGCACAAGATGGGCATCAAGGTCTCCAACACCTGCGAGGTCACCTTCGGCGACCCCGCCGTCGGCGGCGGCGAGCCGGCCCGCGGCTGGCTGCTCGGCGAGGTCCACGACGGCATCGCCCAGATGTTCCAGGTCATCGAGAACGCCCGCATGATGGTCGGCACCAAGGCCATCGCGACGCTGTCGACCGGCTACCTCAACGCGCTGGAGTTCGCGAAGTCCCGCGTCCAGGGCGCCGACCTGACCCAGTCCGGTGACAAGACCGCCCCGCGCGTGACGATCACCCACCACCCCGACGTGCGCCGCTCGCTGATGACGCAGAAGGCCTACGCCGAGGCGATGCGCTCGCTGGTCCTCTACACCGCGTCCTGGCAGGACCGGGTCGCCATCGCCGAGCACAACGGCGAGGAGGACAAGCTGGCCGAGGCCGTCAACGACCTGCTGCTCCCGATCGTGAAGGGCTACGGCTCCGAGCGCTCCTGGACCCTGCTGGGCACCGAGTCCCTGCAGACCTTCGGTGGCTCCGGCTTCCTGCAGGAGTACCCCATCGAGCAGTACGTCCGCGACGCCAAGATCGACACCCTCTACGAGGGCACCACCGCGATCCAGGGCCAGGACTTCTTCTTCCGCAAGATCGTCAAGGACCAGGGCAAGGCGCTGGGCCACCTCGCGGGCGAGATCCAGTCCTTCATCGACTCCGAGGCCGGCAACGGCCGCCTGAAGAACGAGCGGGCCCTGCTGGCCACCGCGCTCGACGACGCCAACGCCATGGTCGGTCACCTGATCAACGACCTGATGTCGGCGCAGGAGGAGATCCGCAACATCTACAAGGTCGGCCTCAACACCTCGCGTCTGCTGATGACGCTCGGTGACGTGGTCTGCGCCTGGCTGCTGCTCCGCGGCGCCGAGGTGGCCCTGGAGAAGCTCGGTGGCCCCGATGGTGGCGGCAAGGACAAGGCGTTCTACGAGGGCAAGGTCGCTGCGGCCCAGTTCTTCGCCCAGAACGTGCTTCCCAAGATCGCCGCCGAGCGCGCGATCGCCGAGGCGACCGACCTGTCGCTGATGGAGATCGACGAGGCGTCGTTCTGATCCGCAGGCTCAGCGCCTGATCCGGCGTACGACGGCCCGCTGCCCCTCCCGGGGTGGCGGGCCGTTGCGCGTGCTGGGCAGGGTCGTCGTCTCGTCGCCGGGTTTGTCGGCCAGCCGATGAACCCGGGAGTCAGACGACGAACCTTTGTCGTCCCACTTCCGGGTCTGTCGGCCAGCCGACAAACCCGGCCGGGCTCAGTCGAGCCGCGTCAGTCGATCGGGTAGCCGCGGTACTGCGAGGGCACCCGGTAGCCGGTGTTGCTGATCAGCCACGTGCGGGCCTTCTGGGTCGCGCCGTAGAGGTTGATGCTGAACCGCTTGTCGCCGTAGGCGTTGGTGCGCAGGTACGGCGTCTTCGGCTGCTGCTTGGTCTGGCGTGCCCAGGCCTGCCCGTAGGTCCAGCGGAAGGGGTCCTTGCCGCCGTTGTAGGCCTTGATCTGCTTCTTCATCGTGGGCACGTCGACCCACTCGATGAGCCGCAGCCGCCCCGCGCCGTGGGGCGTGGAGATCGTGCAGTCCATCGCGCTGACCTGCTCGGCCGTGGTGCCCTTGGAGGTGCACGAGGCATTCGTGGTGAACATCCACCGCAAGCCGGTAGCACCCGTCGGCCCCTCCCGGCAGGCACTCGCACCGCCGACGACCTCGCTGCCGTCCCAGCAGTGGAAGTCGGCCTTCGGCGAGGGCTCCTTCGTGGGGCTCGCCTTCGTGGTGGGGCGTCCGCTGGGTCCGGTGGTCGGGCTGATCGGCGCGACCTTCGGGCCGCCCCGTCCGCCTCCTCCGCGCGGGCCTCGGTCGCCGCCGGAGGCACCGGGAGCGGCACTGGTCGGGTCGCCGGCTTCCTCGGGCAGCAGCAGGGCGCCGGTGCGCGTGGTCGGCCGGGTGCGAGGAGGTGCCTGGGTCGAGAGGGTCGGTCCGGGCACGACGGCCACCGGCTGGGCGGTCACCGTCGTGGTGAACGTCGGCCCCTCCGGGCCGGCCACGGTGCGCACCGCGCCCTCGCGGGCGCTGAGCCCGGCGTAGGCACCGATCGCAGCCACGAGCACGGCACCCACCGCCGTACCGGCCAGGGCCGCGGCGCGGCGCCCGCGGTGAAGGGTCGGCGGAGCCGCCGAGGCGACCGCGACCTGCGGCAGCACGGAGTGCCGCACCGACGTCGCCGCGGGGAGCGCGAGCGCCGCGGGCGCCCGGTCGAGCACCGCGGCGAGCTCGAGCCGCATCGCGCGGGCCGAGGGGTAGCGGTCGCCCGGGTCCTTGGCCATCGCCCGTGCGAGCACCCGGTTGAGGTCGGCGGTAGTGGCGTCGACCTCGGGCAGCTGCGGCACCGGCGCCTGGAGGTGGGCGAGCGCGATCTCGACGTCGGTGCCGGAGTACGGCGCATGGCCGGTCAGCACGTGCCAGAGCAGGCACCCGGTGGAGTAGACGTCACCGGCCACCCCGGTCTGCCGGCCCTGGTGTCGCTCGGGCGCCATGTAGGGGTAGGAGCCGACCAGGCCGCCGGTGCGGGTGACCTCCGCCCCGGGCAACGTCGCGATGCCGAAGTCGCACAGGACCGCCTCGAGCCGGTCGCCGCGCTGACGCAGCAGGACGTTGCTCGGCTTCACGTCGCGGTGCACGACCCCGGCGCGGTGGGCGTCCTCGAGGCCGTCGAGCACCTGCAGGACCAGGTCGACGGCGACCCGCGGCTCCGGCGCACCGGTGTCCCGGACCCGGGCGAACAGGTCGCCGTCGGGCACCAGGCCGGTCACGAGGTAGAGGCAGCCGTCGAGCTCCCCGTGGTCGTGGACGGCCACGACGTGCGGGCTCTCGACGCGGGAGAGGGCCTGCGCCTCGCGGCGGAAGCGGGCGCGGTAGTCCTCGTCGGCCGCGAGCTGTGGGGTGATGATCTTGAGGGCGACCTCGCGCTCCAGGGCGGTGTCGCGGGCGGCGTACACGACCCCCATGCCGCCGTGGCCGAGCACCCGCAGCAGGTCGTAGCGGCCGAAGGAGTCGCCGACCGACGGCATCCGGATCACGTGGGCTCCCGAGAGGGCGGTGGATCAGCGACGCAGGTGGGCGGAGGCCGCCCGTCGCACCGCCTCGGTGACCCTGCCCAGGAGTAAAGAATCCAAACGCCAGCGCTGCCAGTGCAGGGGTACGTCGACGGGCCGGTCGGGCCGCAGCCGCACCAGTCGCCCGGTGGCCTCGAGGGGCAGCAGCTGCGTCTCGGGCACCATCCCCCAGCCCAGGCCCAGCACGACCGCCTCCAGGAAGTCCGTGGACGTGGGCACGCGGTGCGTGGGCGGCTCGTGGCCGGCGCCGACCTCGGCCAGCAGGTCGTGCTGGAGGGTGTCCTTGGCGTTGAAGACGACCACCGGCATCCGGCGCCAGTCCGGCCCGCCGCCCACCCCGTGGCGCTCGAGCAGCGTGGGCGCGGCAGCCGCCAGGTAGCGCATCGTGCCCAGCGGCTCGACCGAGCAGCCCTGCACCGGCTCGGGGTCGCTGGTGACCGCCGCGAGCGTCTCGCCGCGCCGCAGCAGCTCGTGTGAGTGCGCCTGGTCCTCGACCTCGAGGCGCAGCACCGTGTCGTCCCAGGTCGCGGCCTCCGCCAGCACGTTGCGGAACCAGGTGGCCAGCGAGTCGGCGTTGACCGCCAGGCCGAGCTCGGTGCGTCGACCCTCGTCGGGCTCCAGCGCGGTGCGGGCCTCGGCCTGCAGCAGCGCCTGTGCCCGGCCGAGGCGGACCAGCGTCGCGCCGGCCGGGGTCGCGGTGCACGGACTCGCGCGGCGGACCAGCACCTGCCCGGCGGCCGACTCCAGCGCCCGGATGCGCTGGCTGACGGCGCTCGCCGTCACGTGCAGCTCCCGCGCGGCCGCCTCGAAGGTGCCGTGGTCGACCACGGCCACCAGGGCGGCGAGCTGCGGGGCGGGCAGGTCCATGAAGCGATGCTAAGGGTCCTGCAGATTCTTTCGCTTCCCTTGTGTCGCGGCGCTGCCTAGCGTCGTCCCGTGCTCACCACCGCCCTGACCGGCTTCGCCGCCGGCCTCACCCTCATCGTCGCCATCGGCAGCCAGAACGCGTTCGTCCTGCGCTGCGGGCTCGCCCGCCACCACGTCGGGCCGGTGGTGCTCGTGTGCGCGCTCTCCGACGCGGTGCTGATCACCGCCGGCGTCGCCGGGATCGGCACCATCGTGACCCGCGCGCCGGTCGTCCTGGACGTGGTGCGCTGGGCCGGAGTGGTGTTCCTGGCGGCGTACGCGCTGCTGTCGTTCCGCCGCGCTTGGCAGGGCGGGGAGAAGCTGTCGGCGGGCGGCGGGCCGGTCGGCTCGGCGGCCGCCGCGGTGAGCACGGCCGTGGCGCTCACCTGGCTCAACCCGCACGTCTACCTCGACACGGTGCTGCTGCTCGGCTCGCTGGCCAACGGCTCGGGTCGGCCGTGGTGGTTCGCCGTCGGTGCGGTGCTGGGGTCGGTGGTGTGGTTCACCGGGCTCGGGTACGGCGCCCGGCTGGCCTCCCCGCTCTTCGCCCGTCCCCGCGCGTGGCAGGTGCTCGACGTGCTGATCGGCATCACGATGCTGCTGATCGCGGTGAAGCTGGCGCGGGGGTGAGGTTCATCGGGGCCCCGCTGAAACTCACGGCAAGGGGGCGCAGCTTCAGCGGCGCACCGTGAGGGACAGCGGCCCCCCGCTGAACCTCACGCACCCCCCAACGGCAGCCGCAGCTCCCCGGGCGCCCCGTCCTCGATCCGCACGGGGATCCCCCAGTCCTGCTGGTGCATCCGGCACGCAGCGCCCTCGCCGCCGTCGGCGTCGCACGAGGCGGCGCGGGCGGCGACGTGGAGCACCCCGTCGCCCACGTGGGGGTCGAGCTGGAGGACCCGGGTCAGGGCGGTGTCGCGGCCGCCGCCGGAGCGGATCAGGCCGGGCGGGGTGGACTCGACGACCAGCTGCGAGGGCGGGCCGAACCGGTCGTCGACCTTCTGCCCCGGCGGCGGCGTGAACGTGACCACCAGCGACACCGACGCCGCCACCGGCGTGACCGGCCGCTGCGTGGAGTGCGCGAACCCCTCCACGGCCACGACGCCCGCCAGCGGCACCCGGGTCAGCCGGTGCGCGGTGGACTCCACCACGACCAGCAGCGGCTCGTCGTCCGCCCCCACCTCGAGGTACGCCGACGACGGCTCGGACAGGCCCTGCGCGATCGTCGACACGTGGCCGGTCGCCGGGTCGTAGCGGCGCACGGCGCCGTTGTAGGTGTCGCAGACCGCCACCGAGCCGTCCGGCAGCGCGGTGACCCCGAGCGGGTGCTGCATGAGGGCCTCGTCGGCGGGGCCGTCGCGGAAGCCGAAGTCGAAGAGGCCCGTGCCGACGACGGTCGTCACCGCGCCGTCCTGCACGTAGCGCAGCGCCGAGGTCTCGGAGTCGGCCAGCCACAGCCGGTCCCCCGCGGGCGCGAGCCGGGAGGTCTGGGCGAACCACGCCTCCTCGAGCGGGCCATCGAGCAGCCCCTCGTGGGTGGTGCCGCCCGCCACCTCGACCTCACCGGTCAGCGGGTCGAGGGTCCACAGCTGGTGGGTGCCGGCCATCGCGATCCAGACCCGGTCGCCCCACCAGGCCACGTCCCACGGGGAGGACAGGCGCGAGGTGTCATCGCCGGGCATCCACTGGGTCCCGTCGCCGGCCAGCGTGCGGACCGAGCCGTCCTCGAGACGGAGCCCCGCGACCCGGTGCCCCACGGTGTCGGCCACCACGACGTCGTACCCCACCGCGACGGCGACGTCGGCGGGCAGCAGGCACAGCCCGTTGGGCTCGGAGAAGCCGCCGATGCGGCGCACCACGTCGCCGTCCGCGGAGAGCTCGACGACCTCGTCGTGCCCGGCGTCGGCGACCAGCACGCCGCCCCCCTCACCCGACCCGGGCAGCGGCACCGCCGAGGCCGGGAAGCGCAGGTCGGTCGGCTCGACCACCGGCGGCACGTACGGCGAGTCACCCGGCTGCAGGGTGCCGCGCGCGCGATGGAGGGGCACCAGCTCGGCGAGCAGGGCCGCGATCGCGTGGGCGTGCCCCTCACCGGCGTACTGCGCGACGACGTAGCCCTCGGGGTCGACCAGGACCAGCGTCGGCCAGGCGCGGGCGGTGTAGGCCTGCCACGTCACCAGGTCGGGGTCGTCCAGCACGGGGTGGTGCACGCCGTAGCGCTCCACGGCCGCGGCGAGGGCCACAGGGTCGGCCTCGTGGACGAACTTCGGGGAGTGCACCCCGACGACGACGAGATCCTCGGCGTACTCCGCCTCCACCGGTCGCAACTCGTCGAGCACGTGCAGGCAGTTGACGCAGCAGAAGGTCCAGAAGTCCAGCAGCACGAAGCGTCCGCGCAGGCCCGCCATGCTCAGCGGGCCGTCGGTGTTGAGCCAGCCGCGACCGACCAGCTCGGGGGCGCGGACGGGCTGGCGGCGGGGCGAAGCGGGGCCGGACGAGGGGGCCGGCGAGGGGGTGGTGCTCACCCGCGGATTCTCCCCGCTCACCCCACCGGACGGACAATCAGCGAACGGGTGCTTGGGGTGGGCCGCGGCGGGTTACCGTGCGCCTGACGGACGGAGGGGCGCAGACATGCTGAGGGTGGACCTCGGATCCGGCGACGTCGGCGTCGACGAGTCCTTCGACCGCTACGCGCGCATCGTGCGGGCGGCGCTCGACGTGCCGGTGGCGCTGGTGAGCCTGGTCGAGCGTGACCGCCAGGTCTTCGTCGGCGCGGTGGGCCTCGAGCCGGCCTACCAGGAGGCGCGCCAGACGCCGCTGACCCACTCCTTCTGCCAGTGGGTGGTGCACGACCAGGCGCCCGTCGTCACCGCCGACGCCCGGCTGGACGAGCGGCTTCGCGACAACCTCGCGATCCCCGACCTCGGCGTCGTCGCGTACGCCGGTCACCCGCTGCGCGACCACACCGGCCGGATCATCGGCTCGCTGTGCGCGATCGACTCCGAGCCCCGCGAGTGGGACGAGGCCTCGCTGCAGGTGCTCGGGGACCTGGCCGCGGCCTGCTCGACCGAGATCTCCCAGCGCAGCATGCGCACCCTGGCCGACCGCACGGCCGTGGAGGCCGAGGCGCTCAGCCGGCGCTCGGCCCTGCTGCTGGCGCTCTCCCAGAGCCTCTCCAACGCCCGCAGCCTGGTGGAGGTGGCGGTGGCCGTCGAGTCCGTCGCCGTCGAGCATCTCGGCTGCCTGCGTGCCGGCCTGTGGCTCACCGACGACGGCTCCCCCAGCCGGGCCGCCGACCTGCCGATCCGTGCCTTCGAGGCGGGCCGGCTCAACTACATCCCCCAGGTCACCGACACCTGGCACTCCGCCCAGCTCAACCGGGTGCTGCTGGCCGACGACAGCAACCCGCTGGGCGAGGCGATGCTGAGCCAGCGCGCGGTGTGGTTCCGCGACCGGGAGGAGCAGAACGAGGTCTACGGCCACCTCGACCTGCGCGCCCAGATCGGCGAGGCCCGCGCGTTCCTGCCGTTGGCCTACGCGGGCCAGACCCTCGGCGCGATGGCCATCATCTGGGACCACGCCAAGGAGCTGACCGGCGACGAGCTGGCGACCATGACGGCGCTGGCGTCGTACACCTCGCAGGCGCTGAGCCGGGCGCTGCTCCTGCAGGAGCAGTCCGACGCGCTGGTCATCCTCCAGAGCGCCCTGCTGCCGCGGTTGCCCGACACCGGGGACCTCGAGATGGCCGCCCGCTACCGGCCGGCGACGGCCCGCGGTCAGGTCGGCGGCGACTGGTACGACGCGGTCGTGATGCCCTCGGGCGCCACCAGCCTGATGATCGGCGACGTCGTGGGCCACGACATCGGCGCCGCCGCGACGATGGGCCAGATGCGCGCCACCCTGCGCGCCCTGGCGTGGGCGGTCGACGACCCGCCCTCGCGCCAGGTGCTGCGGCTGGAGGAGGCCATGCTCGACCTGGGCGTCGAGGGCATGGCCACGCTGGTCTACGGCCGGATCGAGGAGCCCGACGTGACGGGCTCCCGGGTGCTGCGGTGGACCAACGCCGGTCACCCGCCACCGCTGGTGGTCCACCCCGACGGCACCGCGCGCTACCTCCAGGACCACGCCGGGGACCTGATGCTCGGGGTGATCCCCGACGCGCACCGCACCGACAACCGCGCCGACATCCCCCGTGGCTCGCTGCTCATGCTCTACACCGACGGCCTCGTCGAGCGCCGTGGGGAGGACCTCGACCAGGGCCTGATGCGGCTGCGCGACAGCGCCGTCGCCCACGCCGGACTGCCGCCCGAGGGCTTCTTGGACCAGGTGCTGCACGACCTCCACGACGGCGACCTGGCCGACGACGTGGCGGTGCTCGCGGTCCGCTTCGGGTGATCATCGCTAGAGTCCCGGCCATGAGCGACCAGGAGCTGCTGGCGGGGTACGCCGACGTGTGGTGGCAGGCGATCGACGACTTCACCGGCCTGCTGGAGACCCTCGAGCCCGAGGACTGGGACCGGCCGACCGACCTGCCCGGCTGGGACGTCCGGGCCGTGGCGGCCCACATCGCCCACCTGGAGAAGGTGCTGGCCACCGGCCAGGAGGAGACCGCCGACCTCGGCGACCCCGTCCCCGACCACATCACCTCCCTGATGGGGCACTACACCGAGATCGGTGTGGTCAACCGGCGCGACGCCGCCCCCGACGCGCTCATCAACGAGATCCGCGAGGCCGCGACCGCCCGCCGCACCGCCCTGCTCGCCGACCCGCCCACCGACGCCGATGCCCGGCCCGAGCGGATCTTCGGCGGCGTGCCGTGGTCCTGGCGGGTGCTGCTGCGCAACCGGCCGCTGGACGTGTGGATGCACGAGCAGGACGTCCGCCGCGCGGTCGGCCGCCCCGGCGGCATGGACACCGTCCCGGCCAAGCACACCGCCGAGTACCTCGCCGAGTCCCTCGGCTTCGTGCTGGCCAAGAAGGTCGGCGCCGAGCCCGGCACCACGCTGGTGCTGGAGATGGCCGGCAGCGAGCCGTTCGCCTTCGAGGTCGGCGAGGACCGCCGCGGCAAGGCCCTGCCCGAGGTCCCGGCCGAGCCCGACGTACGCCTCGCGATGGACCGCGAGAGCTTCATCTGCCTCGCCGGCGGCCGTCGCCCCGCCCCCGGCGCCGTGCGGATCGAGGGCGACGAGGCCCTCGGCCAGCGCGTCGTCGACGCGATGGCCACCACCCCGTAGTCCTCCCGCCCACCCCGCCCCTCGCAGGAGCACGCCGTGGACACCTGGCAGCCCGCCGACATCCCCGACCAGTCCGGCAGGACCGTCGTCGTCACCGGACCCACGCTGGGCGGCCTCGGCCACCACACGGCGCTGGAGCTCGCGCGGCGCGGGGCCCGGGTGGTGCTGGCCGGGCGCACCCCACGCAAGCTCGACGAGACCGCCGTCGCCATCGCCGGCGAGGTGCCGGGAGCGGACGTCTCGCCGCTGGTCGTGGACCTCTCCGACCTGGCCTCGGTCCGCTCGGCGGGCGAGGGAGCGAGGGCGATCGGGCCGATCGACGTGCTGGTCAACAATGCCGGCGTGATGGGCGTGGCCGAGCAGCGGACCTTCGACGGCCTCGAGCTGACCATGGCCACCAACCACTTCGGGCCGTTCCTGCTCACCGGGCTGCTGATGCCGCAGCTCGTCGAGAGCGGCGCGGGCCGGGTCGTCACCGTCTCCTCGCACTTCCACCGGGTGGCCCGACGGGCCCCGCTGGAGGACCCGCGGGCCGAGGGCGGTCGGCACCGGCCGTGGGCGGCGTACGCCCGCTCCAAGCTCGCCAACCTGCTCTTCACCCTCGACCTCGATCGCCGCTGCCGGCGCGCCGAGGTGCCGGTGAAGGCGCTGGCCGCGCACCCAGGCTTCGCGGGCACGCACCTGGCCGCGAACGGTCAGTACGGCCGCTCGTCGGGCGGCGTCGCCTCGATCCTCGACGCCGCGATCCGCGCGGTCTCGCAGTCCGCGGCTGCCGGGGCCCAGCCGTCGCTGATGGCGGCCACCGCCGAGCTGCCCGGTGGCACCTACTGCGGCCCCGGCGGTCTCGGCGAGTTCGCCGGCCGTCCCCAGGTCACCTTGATGACGAGCCTGGCCCGCGACCAGGCCGCCGCCGCCCGGCTCTGGGAGCTCTCCGAGCAGACGACCGGCATCCGCTACCCCTAGCCCTCCCGCCGAACCGGCGTATCAATACGCCGACTCGACCCGCCACCCCCGCCGAACCGGCGTATCAATACGCCGGCTCGACCTGCCATGCAGGCCGGGTCGGCGACTCATCGGCGCGTCAGTCCCGCAGGCCCCGGGTGCCGTCGACGACGCGGACCAGCCCGGCGCGGGTGCCGACGAAGGCGGTGCCGGCGGGGCCGATGGTGACCGGTGAGCCGGCGTTCCCGGCCCAGGGACCCGTGCCGCCGCGGGCGGCGAAGGCGGTGCGACCGGTGCGGGCGTCGAGGGCGGTGAGGTACCACGCGTCGACCCCGAGCCAGCTGCGGCGCTTGGTCCAGGCGTAGAGCAGCCCGGTCGCCCGCGAGAGCGTCGTCCCCGAGGTGGGGGAGACCTCCTCGGAGGTCCACGTGGTGGCGCACGAGCCGTCGACCACGTCGACCCGCGCGATGCCGCCTGGTGGCCGCCGTCCGAGGACACCGCGCCATGGGCCGGTCCAGCCGTGCCCGTTCGTGACGACCACCCCCGTCCCGCCCACCGCGGTCAGCGCCGCCTCGGTCGCCGACGCGTCGTCGCCGAACACCTCCTGGCGACACACCTGCGACCCGTCGACGGCGCGCAGCACCACGACGTGCATCCGCGGGTTCGCGTTGTCGGTCAGCGCCAGCAGCCGCTCGCCCGAAGGCGGGTCGAGCAGCGTCACGCCGCTGCCGCTGCCCGCGTCGAGCTGCCCGGGCTTGCGCCCGCTGCCCGTCTCGTACGCCGCCCGCCAGGTCTCCAGGGGTGCCCCCGCGCGGGTGACGACCCGGTGGACCGCCTCGGCCGTGGTCACGTAGGCACCGTCCCGGTCGACCGCGAGCGGCTGGCTCACCGGCTCCTCGAGGGCGAGCACGGCCGGCTCGCCCTCCTCTGCGACGACGCCGACGTCGCCCGCCCCGGTGACGAACCACGTGCGTCCGACCGGGTCCACGGCCACCGCCACCACGCAGGCGCCCGCGGGCAGGACCCGCGCCAGGTCGACCGCCCGCTGGGTGACCACGGCGGGCTCGTCGGCGCCGTCGGTCGTCGTGACGTGCAGCAGCCGGCGGTCACCGGTGGCGACGACGAACTCGTCGGAGTCCGTGGGGGCCGGCGGCACGTCGGCGCAGGGGTCGGGCAGCGGCGCGGTGGCGACCGGCCGCAGGGTGCGCGGGTCCAGCACCTTCAGCCGGGCCCCGGAACGGCTGCTGCACAGCGCGAGCAGCCGCTCGTGGGGGTCGGGCAGGAGGTGGCCGCAGTGCTCCGCGCCGTACCAGCCGGAGTCGACCTCGACCGACAGCCCGAGCGGGCCGGCCCGGTCGGGCACGTCGGCGATGGCGGGCAGCGGCTGCGGGCTGACCGGCCGGCCGGTGTAGCCCGGGGTCACCCAGGCGCCGCCGCCCGGAGGCACCGGCAGCCGGCCGTCCGGGACCAGCCAGACCGCCCCGACGAGCAGCGCGAGCACGCCCGCCCCCACCAGCGTCGTACGCCGGCCCGGTCGGCCGACCCGCAGCAGGCCACGGGTCCTGGGGTGGGCCAGCGTGAGGACCGCCGCGAGCAGCACGAGCGGCCCGAGCGCGAGCCACAGCGCCGCGACCACCACCCAGGCGGCCGCTCGGGTCCAGCGCACGGGCGTCAGCGCCCCCGCGGACCGAACTCGGGCACCACGCGGGCGAAGGCGGCCTTGCGGGCGACCGCGGTGTTGCGGGCGGCCAGCAGCCAGGCCTGCTCGACCCGCTCGCGGAAGAAGGTGTAGCGCGGGCCGGCGGTCCAGGTGTCGTCGAAGAGCCGCTTCGCGGCGGCGAGCTGGTCGGGCGAGCGGCCCTTGAGCTGCTCGGCCATCTCCAGCGCGGCGGCGACCGGGTCGGAGTCGAGGCTGGTGACCAGGCCGAGGTCACGGGCCTCCTTGCCGGAGACGACCTCGGCGGTCATCGTGAGCTTCTTGGCGACGTCGATGCCGACGAGCTCCTTGAGCGAGCGGACGCCCGACATGTCGGGGATGATCCCCCACTTGCCCTCCAGCACCGACCACTGCGAGTCGGGGGTGGCGACGCGGAAGTCGGCGGCCAGGGCGATCTGCAGGCCGCCGCCGAGGCAGTGGCCGTGGACCGCGGCGATGACCGGCACGGGCAGGCGGCGCCAGGCCCAGCAGGCCTCCTGGAAGGTGTTGGTGCCGCGCCAGGGCCGCGGGACGAACGAGGTCACCACACGGGCCGGCTGCTTGAGCACGTGGGCGAAGTCGAGACCGGCGCAGAACGCGTCGCCCTCACCGGAGAGCACGACCGCCCGCAGAGTCCGGTCGCGGCGCAGCGTGCGCGCGGTGGCGGCCAGGTCGTCGAGGATCTGCAGCGTCAGCGCGTTGAGCTTCTCGGGGCGCGCCAGCCGCACGTGGGCGACGCCGTCGATCACGGTGCAGGTCACGTGGGAGTTGTCTCGGCTCTCGAGCGGTGAGGACATGCCGGGCATTCTCCCACCCCCACAGGCCCCGCGCAGACGGCATGATCGACCCATGAGCCACCCACGTGCCGGACAGCCCGCGGAGCCCGGGGACCTCGTCGACGTCGCCCACCTGGTGACGGCCTACTTCGCCGACGAGCCCGACCCCGCCGAGGTCGACCAGCAGGTCGCCTTCGGCACCAGTGGGCACCGCGGGTCGGCCCTGACCCGGTCGTTCAACGAGGCGCACATCCTGGCCACGACCCAGGCGATCTGCGAGTACCGCGCCACCCAGGGCATCGACGGCCCGCTCTTCCTCGGCCGCGACACCCACGCGCTCTCCGAGCCGGCCTGGGTCTCGGCGCTCGAGGTGCTCGCCGCCAACGACGTGACCGTGCTCGTCGACTCCCGGGACGGCTACACGCCGACCCCTGCGGTCTCGCACGCGATCCTGCGGGCCAACGGCGGCCGGGCGACGGGGACCAGGCTCGCCGACGGCATCGTCGTGACGCCCTCGCACAACCCGCCGGCCGACGGCGGCTTCAAGTACAACCCGCCCCACGGCGGGCCCGCGGACTCCGACGCGACCAAGGTCATCGCCGCGCGCGCCAACGAGCTGCTGCAGGCCGGCCTCGACGGGGTGCGTCGGGTGCCGTTCGCGCGGGCGCGCGCGGCCGCGTCGGCGTACGACTTCCTCGGCACGTACGTCGACGACCTGCCCTCAGTGGTCGACGTCAAGGCGATCCGCGAAGCGGGGGTGCGCATCGGCGCGGACCCGATGGGGGGCGCGGCCGTGCACTACTGGGGCGAGATCGCCGACCGGCACGGGCTGGACCTGACGGTGGTGAACCCCCGCGTCGACCCGACCTGGCGCTTCATGACGCTGGACTGGGACGGGAAGATCCGGATGGACTGCTCCTCCCCCTCGGCGATGGCCTCGCTGATCGCGCAGAGGACGTCGTACGACGTCGCGACCGGCAACGACGCCGACGCCGACCGGCACGGCATCGTCACCCCGGACGCCGGGCTGATGAACCCCAACCACTTCCTGGCCGTCGCCATCTCGCACCTGTTCGGCGGCGCGCGCCCCGACTGGCCGGACACCGCGCGGATCGGCAAGACGCTGGTCTCGAGCGCGATGATCGACCGGGTCGCCGTCGGCCTCGGCAAGCCGCTGGTCGAGGTCCCGGTCGGGTTCAAGTGGTTCGTGCCGGGGCTGATGGACGGGTCGTTCGGCTTCGGCGGCGAGGAGTCCGCGGGGGCGTCGTTCCTGCGGATGGACGGCACCGCGTGGACGACCGACAAGGACGGCCTGCTGCTGTGCCTGCTGGCCGCCGAGATCATCGCGCGCACCGGCCGCTCGCCCTCGGAGCACTACGGCGACCTGGTCGCCGCGCACGGGGAGCCGGCCTACGCCCGCGTCGACGCCCCCGCCACCCGCGAGCAGAAGGCGGCCCTCTCGGCGCTCTCCCCCTCGGCCGTCACCGCGACGACGCTGGCCGGCGAGGAGATCACCGACCGGCTGACCGAGGCGCCCGGCAACGGCGCGGCGATCGGCGGTCTGAAGGTGACCACGGAGTCGGCGTGGTTCGCCGCCCGGCCGTCCGGCACCGAGGACGTCTACAAGATCTACGCCGAGTCCTTCCGCGGCCCAGACCACCTCGCGCAGGTGCAGGAGGAGGCGCGCGCCGTGGTCTCGGCGGCGCTGGGCTGAGAGCGATGGCACCGCTGCTGCGCCCGGCCCGGCCGGGCGAGCGCGACCGACTGATCGAGCTCGCCCTCGAGCGCAACCCGCACCTGCTCCGCGGCGACGCCGCCGACCCGCTCGAGCGCCCCGACGCGTGGCCCGACGTGGCTGTCCGGGTCGCGGAGGTCGACGGCACGCTCGCCGGGTGGGGGTACGTCGGTCATGCCACCCACCTGCCGCCCTCCTTCACCGTGGTGTGGCTGACGGTCGCGGCCGGCCACGAGGGCCACGGAGTCGGCACGGCGCTGCACCGCGAGCTGGTCGCCGCTGCGCCCGGCGAGGGCCCGCACGACCTGCGCTCCTGGGTCTTCGACGACGAGGAGCGGGCGTGGGGGGTGGTGACCGGCTGGGGGTTCGCCGAGCAGCAGCACTCGATCGCCTCCGTCCTGGACCTCACCGGCCCCCTCGACCCGCCCGCGCCGGGTCCCGGCGTCAGGCTCGAGGAGTGCCCGGCGCTCGCGTTCGACTCCGCGACCGAGGCAGAGGTCACCGACGTCCTCGCCCGCAGCCAGACCAACCCGGAGGCCGACGACGGCTTCGTGCTGGACCTGCCGATGCTTCGCACCGCCGGGGGCGAGGCGTCCCCGGTCGGCGTGGTCGCGCGCGTGGAGGGCCGGGTCGCCGGGATCGCCAGCGGCTTCGTCGAGGAGGGCGACCTGGTCGTCTGGTACGCCGGGGTCGCCCCGGAGCACCGCCGCCGCGGGCTGGCCCGCGCGATGAAGCAGTCGCTGCACCAGCAGGCCCACGCCCTGGGCGCCACCCGCTGCTACACCGAGAACGAGGCCGGCAACACCAGCATCCGCGCGCTCAATGCCGACCTGGGGTTCGTGCCGCGGTTCGGCATGCGGCGGGTGCGGCGCTCCGGCTGAGGAGACCGGAGGGCGTGTGGTGAGAGGCGTTCACGACAGACCCTCCGGTCGCCGTGGCGCGAGCGGGCTGGAGCCACCCGCGCGGATGTGCTGAGGTCCTCGCCATCCGCGTAACATGATCGACACAATCGAAGAAGCACAGGGTCACACGCGCACTTGGTGGTGGGTACGGCGCGGACTCGACCGCACCCAAGGATCCCCTGTGAGCCCGCTCGCCTCCTACAAGCGACTCTTCGACCTCGCCGGCCCCGGCTACGTCCTCGTCGCCTTCCTGGGCCGGCTGCCGTTGGCCATGAGCCAGCTCGGCACGCTGCTGCTCGTCTCGACCGCCACCGGCAGCTACGGCCTCGGTGGCCTGGCCGCCGGCGCCCTGGCCGTCGCCAACGCGCTCGGCGCCCCCGTCGCGGGCGGTCTCGCCGACCGCGTGGGGCAGCGACCCGTCGTGCTCGTCCAGTCGCTGCTCGGCGCGGCCGGCCTGGTCGCGCTGGTCGCGCAGGTCGGCGGCTCGACCACTACGACCGTCCTCATCGCCGCGCTCGCCGGCCTCGCGATGCCGCAGGTCGGGCCGCTCGCCCGCGTGCGCTGGCGGCCGCTGACGCACGGCCGCGCCGACCAGCCGCGCCTCGTCGACGCCGCGTTCGCCTACGAGGGCGCCGCCGACGAGGCCTCCTTCGCCCTGGGCCCTGCCCTCGTCGGCCTGCTGGCCGTGGCCATCGACCCCGGCGGCGCGCTGCTCGCAGGGGCAGCCCTGCTGGCGGTCTTCGGCACCGCCTTCGCGCTCGACCAGTCGGCGGTCCGCACCCACGCCTACGCCCTCACGCACGCGCACCTCGGCGGTGCCGGGCGGCTGCTGAGCGCCGCGCTGGTGGTCCTCGCGCTGGCCCAGCTGTGCATCGGTGTGCTCTTCGGCGCCACCCAGACCGGGGCGACGGTGCTGGCCACCGCGGCCGGCAACCCCGGCGCGGCCGGCTTCGTCCACGCCACGCTGGGCGTCGGCAGCGCCGTGGCCGGGCTGGCGACGGCGTACCTCCCCGCCCGGATCGGGTACGAGCGGCGCGCGCTCGGCGCCGCTGTCGCGCTGGTCGTCCTCTCGGCCCCGCTGCTGCTCGTGGGATCGCTGCTCACGGTGACGCTGGCCGTGCTGGCGCTGGGTTGTGCGGTCGCGCCGTACATGATCGCGGTCTTCACCCTCGGCGAGCGGGTCGTGCCACCGGCCCGGGTGGGCGCGGCGATGACCGTCCTCGCGAGTGCGACCGGCGTCGGCTACGCGCTGGGTGCCTCCGTGGCCGGGCGCCTCGCCGATGCCACCGGCAGCCACACGGGTGCGTTCGCGGTCACCGTCACGACCACCGTCGTGGCGACGGTGCTGCTCGCGCTCTCGCAGCACCGTCTGGCGAGCGAGAAGCCCGAGGAGCGCGAACTGCTGCCGGCCTGATCTGCGGCCTCATCGGCCGGTCCGGGCTGGGTCAGGTCAACAGGCGCGTCAGGAGGCGCGTCGCGCCTCGAGGGCCGCCATCTCGTCGAGCAGCGCGGTCTCGACCTCGCGGCGCAGCAGGTCGGCGCCGAGCCCGGCCTCCCCGCGCTCGAGCGTGCGGTCGAGGTGGTCGATCAGGCACTCCACCGCCCACGCGTCGTCACGCAGGGAGCGCGTGGCCACCTGCGGGCGGATCATCGTGAGCTTCTGCAGCAGCGAGCCGACCTCCCACGCGCTCACGTCGTGGTCCCGGACGACGCCGTCCACCCCGGTGTGGTGGAGCGTCTCGGCGTCGGGGTCGTGGCGCACGCGCCCTCGTCCGAACCGGTCCAACATCCTGGTCAGTCTCGCGTCCATGTCCATCCCCCCGGGTGGCGACGGCGGACGCCGCACCACCGGTCGCGAGGACGCGTCGGGGCCCCGAGAAGGGCGCCACACCGTCGGTCGTGCGGCTGTCACCGAGGGTATGTCCCGCCGACCCGGGTCCCACACCTGCGCGACGGCAAAGTTCCGGACCGCCGGGCCCGGGGACCGTGTGTCAGGCGCGCGCGTCGGCCAG
>JAYYWX010000060.1:0-14285 GCA_036341255.1 Actinomycetota bacterium
GGCGCGGCGCTCCTCGTCCTCGAGCAGCTTCGCCTCGTGCGCCTCACCGACCTCGGGCGCCACCACGGTCAGTACGTGCCGACCCAGGACACGCAGGTGCTTGGCGTCGAACCCGTCGGCGCAGTCGACCAGGTGCTTCTCGGCCTGCTCGACCACCACCGGCTCCAGGTCCGCAGGCCCGTCGGCCTCCAAGTCACGCAGGGCGCGAGCGATGGCATGGGCCTGCTCGGTGTTCACCCGCCCCTCCGCCAACGCCTCGGCCAGCACGGTGAACCTGCTCAACACGACCGCGAACTTCACGTCGCGATGCGCCGTCGCCCGCGTCCTGTTCGTCGCGTCGGCCCACCACGTCGCCGACGTGGTCGCACCGTTGGTCTCCTCCACCCGCACCTGCATCGCATGCGCCAGCACCGTCGCGGTCAACGCATCAAGACGCGAGGCGACCTGCGCCAGCCCCCGCAACACGTTCGCCGTCGCCGCCTGATCCAGCCCGATCAACGACGCCGCATGCCCCTCATCGAGAGCACCAGCGATCCTCTCGACCCCCCACAACAGCCAGATCCACACCCCCACCGGGAGTCGTGACCCAACCGTGACCTGCGCGCGTCAGGACCCATGCCGAACGGCTGTCCGCGCTCGCCGCGCGAACTCACCTGACGAGACCAGCTCGCGGTCTCGGAGTCCGGGTCAACGCTCTTCGGAGGTCGGAGGCCGCACCAGGTGCCGATCAGGGCCTCCAGTCGGCTCTGCCACCGTGCTCTCGCGGCCGGTGGTCCACGACGCCCTACAGGTGGTCCGGCACAATCAGCGCGTCCGGGTCCTGCCGCGGTGGCAGGTGGGAGAGGACCTCCTGCACCAGCCCGACGCGGTGGTCGAGGTAGGCGTCGCGGTCCTCGGCGGGCTGGGCGTCCCAGGAACCGTCACCCTGCGAGCGGTCCCACTCGGCGGCCAGCAGCGGGCCGGCGATCGAGGCGACGGTCTCGTCGTCGTACTCCGCGCGCGTGCCCGGCTCCACCGTGATGTCCGGCAGGCCGACGAGCACCGGCAGCACCTGGTCGCCGATGAGGGTCAGCGTCTGGAAGCGCGTGAACCTGTCCAGCTCCTCCCACGCGGCCTTCGCCTCGTCGGGGTCCTCGGCCAGCCCGGCGCGCACGGCACCCTGCAGCGCGGTCGTCATCTCGTGCTCGGTGAACCTCACTCCCCCATCCTCCCCGGCGCCACGCCCACGCCCAGCACCGCCTCGGTGGTGAAGCACAGCTCCTCGTCGACCACCAGCGCCTGCACCTCCTCCTCGTACGCCGCCCGCAACCGCTCGCGCACCTCGACCGACTGCGCGGCGACCGTCGCGCCGACGCCACCGATCCCGGCGGCCGCGCCGTCCCAGAGCTCGTCGACCGGGCCGCGGTGGGTCCAGGTGATCGGGTGCGACTCGGCGTCGAGGCCGGCACCGGCCAGCAGGTCACGCAGGCCTTCGACCGTCCGCGGGAAGTCGAGGTGCTCGGGCAGCCGCACCCCGGGCGCCGGAGCGACACCCACGGCGTCGAGCACCCGCTGCCACATCTGTGACTGGGCGTTGGCCCCCGACGGCCAGATCGTCGCCACCACCCGGCCACCCGGCGCCGTGACCCGTGCCAACTCGGCCACCCCCGCGCGCGGGTCGTCGAGGTGGTTCACCACGAAGGCGGCGACCACGAGATCGAAGGCGCCGTCCTCGAAGGGCAGGTCCGGCAGGCCCACGGTGAGGCCGGCCATGTCCGGATCCGGGTCGACCGCGACCACGTGCGCTCCCGCCCCGCGCAGGATGCGGGCCAGCCGACCGTCACCCGCCCCGACGTCGAGCACGCGCCGCCCGGTCAGCGGCCGCAGCGCCGACAGCAGCGCCGGGTGCGCCCCCGCGCACAGCCGCGCGCACGTCGCGGCATACGCCGCCGCCTGGCCCTGACCACCCCACCCCCGAGACATGCCTCCACCCTCCCAGGCAGGGCCACACGGGCGGGGACTACCCGATCAGGCGAGAGGACTGTCGGTGGCATCGGACAGGATGAGCGGGTGAGCAGGGGCGCCGACGTACTGGAGGAGTTCAGCGAGCCGACGCGGACGTGGTTCCGCGCGGCCTTCGCCGAGCCCACCCCTGCCCAGGTCGGCGCCTGGGAGGCGATCGGCGCCGGCAGGCACGCGCTGGTGGTGGCCCCCACCGGCAGCGGCAAGACGCTCAGCGCGTTCCTCTGGTCGCTGGACAAGGTGCTCACCGACACCCCGCCCGAGGACCCGCAGGAGCGCTGCCGCGTCCTCTACGTCAGTCCGCTCAAGGCGCTGGCCGTCGACGTCGAGCGCAACCTGCGTGCCCCGTTGACCGGCATCCGCCACACCGCCGAGCGCCTGGAGACGGGCGTCAACGACGTCCAGGTCGGCGTCCGCTCCGGCGACACCAGCGCCGCCGACCGCCGCCGGCTCTCCACCAAGCCGCCCGACATCCTCATCACCACGCCCGAGTCGCTGTTCCTCATGCTCACCAGCCAGGCGCGCGAGTCGCTGCGTGGCGTGCGCACGGTGATCATCGACGAGGTGCACGCCGTCGCCGGCACCAAGCGCGGCGCCCACCTGGCGCTGAGCCTCGAGCGCCTCGACGCGATGCTGGACTCCCCCGCCCAGCGCATCGGCCTCTCCGCCACCGTGCGCCCGCTCGAGGAGGTCGCCCGCTTCCTCGGCGGCAGCGCCCCGGTCGAGATCGTCGCCCCGCCCTCGAGCAAGGAGTGGGAGCTCTCCGTCGTCGTGCCCGTCGAGGACATGACGAATCCCGGCGGCGTCCAGGACCTCGACGACCCCGACGGGACCGGCGACTCCGAGGGCGGCGGCCGCGACAACAGCCTCTGGCCGCACGTCGAGGAGCGGGTCGCCGACCTCATCGAGGCCCACCGCTCCACCATCGTCTTCGCCAACTCCCGCCGTCTCTCCGAGCGGCTCACCGCCAGGCTCAACGAGATCGCCGCCGAGCGCGCCGGCGTCGAGCCCGAGCCCGGCGACGTCGTCGCCCGCCGCCCCGGCGAGGTCCCGGCCGAGGTGATGGCCCAGTCCGGGCGCAGCGAGGGCGCCGCGCCGGTGCTGGCCCGCGCCCACCACGGCTCGGTCTCCAAGGAGCAGCGCGCCCTCATCGAGGACGACCTCAAGCGCGGCCGCCTGCCCGCCGTGGTCGCCACCAGCAGCCTCGAGCTCGGCATCGACATGGGCGCGGTCGACCTCGTCGTCCAGATCGAGTCCCCGCCCAGCGTCGCCAGCGCCCTGCAGCGCGTCGGTCGCGCCGGTCACCAGGTCGGCGAGGTCTCCCGCGGCGTGCTGTTCCCCAAGCACCGCGGCGACCTCGCCCAGACCGCCGTCGCGGTCGAGCGGATGCGCACCGGCGCCATCGAGTCGATGCGGGTGCCCACCAACCCCCTCGACGTCCTCGCCCAGCAGCTCGTCGCCGCCACCGCCATGGAGGCGTGGGACGTCGACGCCCTCTACGACCTGGTCCGCCGCGCCGCGCCGTTCACCGGCCTGCCGCGCTCGGCGTACGACGCCGTGCTCGACCTCCTCACCGGGCGCTACCCCTCCGACGAGTTCGCCGAGCTGCGCCCGAGGCTGGTGTGGGACCGCGTCACCGGCCAGCTCACCGCCCGACCGGGCGCGCAGCGGCTCGCGGTCACCAGCGGCGGCACCATCCCCGACCGCGGCCTGTTCGGGGTGTTCCTCGTCGGCGGCGACACCGGCAAGGGCAGCGCCCGGGTCGGCGAGCTCGACGAGGAGATGGTCTACGAGTCCCGCGTCGGCGACGTCTTCGCTCTCGGCGCGACCTCGTGGCGCATCGAGGACATCACCCACGACCGCGTCCTGGTCACCCCCGCCCCCGGCATCCCGGGGCGGCTGCCGTTCTGGAAGGGCGACGGCCTCGGGCGCCCCGCCGAGCTCGGCCAGGCCGTCGGCGCGCTGGTGCGCGAGCTCGGGTCCGTGCCGCGCAAGCAGGCCGAGGCCCGGGTGCGCGAGCAGGGCCTGGACGAGTGGGCCTCGACCAACCTCGTCGACTACCTCCACGAGCAGATGGAGGCCACCTCGGTGCTGCCGAGCGACCAGACGCTGGTGGTCGAGCGGTTCCGCGACGAGCTCGGCGACTGGCGGCTGGTGCTGCACTCGCCGTACGGCACCCAGGTCCACGCCCCCTGGGCGCTGGCCATCAACGCCCGGCTGCGCGAGCGCTTCGGCGTGGACGGGCAGGCCGTGGCCAGCGACGACGGCATCGTCATCCGGGTCCCCGACACCGACGCCGATCCGCCCGGCGCCGACGTGGTGGCCTTCGAGCCCGACGAGATCGAGGAGATCGTCACCGCCGAGGTCGGCGGGTCCGCGCTGTTCGCCTCCCGCTTCCGCGAGTGCGCCGCCCGCGCCCTGCTGCTGCCGCGCCGCGACCCCGGCCGCCGCTCTCCGCTGTGGCAGCAGCGCCAGCGCTCCGCCGCGTTGCTCGAGGTCGCCTCGAAGTACCCCTCCTTCCCGATCGTCCTCGAGGCCGTGCGCGAGTGCCTCCAGGACGTCTACGACCTGCCCAGCCTGGTCTCCCTGATGCGGCGGGTGGAGCGCCGCGAGGTCTCCGTCGTCGACGTCCCGACCCACGCGCCGTCGCCGTTCGCGCGCTCGCTGCTCTTCGGGTACGTCGCCCAGTTCGTCTACGAGGGCGACTCCCCCATCGCCGAGCGCCGGGCCGCGGCGCTCTCCCTCGACCAGGGGCTGCTCGCCGAGCTGCTCGGTCGCGCCGAGCTGCGCGAGCTGCTCGACCCCGCCGTGCTCGAGGAGGTCGAGGCCGAGCTCCAGCGCACCGCCGAGGACCGTCGGGTCCGCGACGCCGAGGGTGTCGCCGACCTGCTCCGACTGCTCGGCCCGCTCACGACCGAGGAGCTGGTCGCCCGCGCCGTGCCCGACGCCGACGTCAAGCAGTGGGCGCTCGACCTGGCCACCGCCCGCCGCGCCGTCGAGGTCCGCGTCGGGGGCGAGGAGCGCTGGGCCGCCATCGAGGACGTCGGCCGGCTGCGCGACGGTCTCGGCGTCCCCGTCCCACCCGGCACCCCCGACGTCTTCGCCGACCCCGTCGAGGACCCGCTCGCCGACCTCGTCGCCCGGCACGCCCGCAGCCACGGCCCCTTCACCGCCGACGAGGTCGCCAGCCGGCTGGGTCTCGGCGTCTCCGTCGTCCGGTTGACCCTGCAGCGCCTGGCGGCCCAGGGGCGCGTGCTCGACGGGGAGTTCCGCCCCTCCGGCGCCGGCACCGAGTGGTGCGACGCCGAGGTGCTGCGCAAGCTGCGCCGCCGCTCACTGGCCCGGCTGCGCAAGGAGGTCGAGCCGGTCGAGCCCGAGGCGCTGGGCCGCTTCGGCACCGCCTGGCAGCACGTCTCCGGCAAGCGCGGCCTGCGCGACATCGACGGCCTGGTCGCCGCCGTCGACCAGCTCGCCGGGTGCGCCGTCCCCGCCAGCGCCCTGGAGCCCCTCGTGCTGGCCTCCCGGGTCCGCGACTACGAGCCCGCCATGCTCGACGAGCTCACGGCCTCCGGCGAGGTGCTGTGGGTCGGCCACGGCGCGCTGGGCAGCAACGACGGCTGGGTGAGCCTGCACCTGGCCGACCAGGCCCCGCTCACGCTGCCCGAGCCCGTGCCCTTCGACCACAGCGAGGCCGCCGAGGCGGTGCTCGCCGCCCTGGCCGGCGGGGGCGCGTGGTTCTTCCGACAGCTCGCCCAGCAGGTCGAGGCCGCCGGCGTCAGCGCCACCGACGACGTCCTCACCAGGACCCTGTGGCAGCTGGTGTGGTCGGGTCGCGTCGCCGGCGACACCCTCGCCCCGCTGCGCGCCCTGACCCGCGGCGGCGGCACCACCCACCGCACCAGACGCTCCCCAGCGCGACCCCGGCTCGCCTCGACCACCGGCTCGGCCGGCCGGCTGCGCGCCACCGGCGCCCGCACCGGCCCCCCCGAAACCGCCGGTCGCTGGGCGCTGCTGCCCGAGCTCGACACCGACCCCACCCGGCGCGCCCACGCCGCCGCCGAGCACCTGCTCGACCGGCACGGGGTGGTCACCCGGGGCGCCGTCGCCAGCGAGCGCATCCCAGGCGGCTTCGCGGCGGTCTACAAGGTGCTCGCCGCCTTCGAGGACTCCGGCCGTTGCCGCCGCGGCTACTTCGTCTCCGGCCTCGGCGCCGCCCAGTTCGGCACCGTCGGCGCCATCGACCGGCTGCGCACCTTCTCCGAGCCCGCCACCGGTCCCGACGCAGCCTCCGCGGGCGGCACCGATGCCGACGTCGTCTCGGTCGCCCTGGCTGCGACCGACCCGGCGAACCCCTACGGCGCGGCACTCCCCTGGCCGGACCGCTCCGGCGGCGAGGAGGGCTCGGTCGGCGGGGCCGGCCACCGCCCCGGTCGCAAGGCCGGCGCCCTCGTCGTGATCGTCGACGGGCGTCTGGTCCTCTACGTCGAGCGCGGCGGCAAGACGCTGCTCACCTTCAGCGACGACCCCGAGCTGCTCGGCCTGGCCGCGCGCTCGCTCGCCGACGCAGCCGCTCGCGGCGCGCTGGGCCGGATGACGGTGGAGAAGGCCGACGGCGAGCCGCTGCTCGGCTCCGGCACCACCCCGTTGCGCACCGCGCTGACCGAGGCAGGCTTCGTCTCCACCCCGCGCGGGCTGCGGCTGCACTCCGGCCCCGGGCGCCGCTGATGCCCGAGGGCGACACCGTCTTCCGGGCCGCCCGACTGCTCGACCGCGAGCTGTCGGGCCGCCGGCTGACCCGCACCGACCTCCGCGTCCCCCAGCACGCCACCGCCGACCTGTCCGGCGGGCTGGTGCTCACCACGGTGCCGCGCGGCAAGCACATCCTGACCCGCATCGAGCACGACGGACTGGCCTGGACGCTGCACACCCACCTGAAGATGGAGGGCGCCTGGCGGGTCCTCGACCACGGTCGCCGCTGGCCGCGACCCGCCCACCAGGCCCGGGTGGTGCTGCAGACCGAGGCCAAGGTCGCGGTCGGCTTCAGCCTCGGCGTCGTCGACCTGTTGCCCACCGACGCCGAGCTCGGGGTGGTGGGCCACCTGGGCCCCGACCTGCTCGGCCCCGACTGGGACGAGCCCGAGGCGCTCCGCCGCCTCCTGTCCCAGCCCGACCGGGAGGTGGGCGACGCCCTGCGCGACCAGACCAACCTCGCCGGCCTCGGCAACATGTACGTCGCCGAGCTCTGCTTCGTCTCCGGGGTCCACCCGCGCCGACCCGTGGGCGAGGTGACCGGCCTGCCGCGGATGCTGCGGCGCGGCAAGCAGATGCTCGAGCTCAACAAGGAGCGCGCCGTGCAGTCCACGACCGGCGACCTGCGCGAGCGCGAGCGGATGTGGGTCTACCGCCGCGACCGCTCCCCGTGCCGCCGCTGCGGAACCCCGATCGCGGTGGACATGCAGGGCCCGGCCGGCCGCGAGCGGGCGATCTACTGGTGCCCCCGCTGCCAGCCCGTGGCCCTCGACTGACGGTCGGCGCCTGACCACCCGGGGGTCGGGCTCACGGCCGGGTGAGCCAGGCGATCCCCTCGATCTGCACGTCCTTCTTGCTCAGCGTGCGGATCTCGAGCTTGCCGCTGCGTCGCTTGTCGAGGTCGAGCAGCAGCACCACGTGGTCCTGGGTCTCGTCGGTCTTCAGCGAGTAGCGGCCGAGGTCCCGACGCCCGAGGTCGACGGTGATCGAGCCCGCCCTGCGGCCCGTCGACACGACCAGCGCGAGGACATCGGCCTTCTTGACCTTCTTCTTGGTGGTCAGCAGCGCACCCCGGGGGTCGCTGCGCCAGAACGAGCCGCCGAGGGCGGAGGCGGACTTCACGCGCTTCCAGCCGGTGAGGTTCTTCAGCGTGCCGGGGCCGTAGGGCACCGCGAACACCGCGCGCACCGGGGTGGCGTCGACGTTCCCGGTCTCGTCCACGGCGACGGCCTCGAGGACGCGGGTGCCGCTCTTGGCGCGCGCCACGTCCACGGTGCCGTCCGCGCAGGGCAGGGCCTTGCCGTCGAGCGTGCAGCGGAACGTCGAGCCGGCCTCCGAGGACAGCAGGGAGGCGGTCAGCCGCTTGCTGGGGAGGACCTCGGCGGGGGCGGTGACGAAGGAGGTCTCGGGTGCCACGTCGTCGACGACGGTCACCACCAGGTCGAGCGCCGCGTCCTCGGCCGGGTCGTCGGCGGCGTACGTGCCGGTGACGACCGTGCCGACGGTGATCGTGCGCGGCTCCCCGGTCGGGGTGATCGTGCACGAGGCCGTCGCGGCCTCAGCGGTGCCGGCGGTGGTGGCCGTGCAGAGCTCGCCGCCGTCGCGGTCGACCAGCGTCACCGCGGCCGCGCGCGGGTCACCGGCCGAGCCGTCGGCGGGCTCGGTCAGCGCGACGCTCAACGTCACCGGTTCGTCGAGCTGAGCCACGCTCGGGCCGGTCCACCGCACGTCGAGGTCCTCCGGTGTGACGGTGACCGGGAACGTCTCCTCGACCCGCAGGTCCTCGGGGCCGGTCACGGTGACCGTCGCCTCCGCGGTCCCCGGTGCGTCGGTCACGCCACCGACCAGGTCGAAGACGCCGGTGTCCCCACGACGCACGGCGCTCACGCCGCTGATGCCGGTCACCGCGACCTCGACCGCGTCGAGGGCGCCGGCGTCCGCGCCCGTGACCTCGACGGTCAGCGGCTCGCCCTCGGGGTCGAGCAGCGGGTCGGAGTGCTGCACGGCGGCGGAGGCCGGCACGGTGAGACGCACCGGCGACTCGATGGTGAAGTCGGCGCGGTTCACGTCGTAGAAGTAGTTGTCGACCGCCTCGACGCGCAGCCGGGCCCGCTCGGCGCCGGTGCGCGGCCAGGTGACCTGCTCGCTGCCGTCGTTGGCGGTGGTCGCCAGCACGGTCGGGAAGGTCGCGCCGCCATCGGTGGAGAGCAGGATCCGCACCTGCGGGGCGTACGCCGCAGCGCTGGTGCCTGCGACGTCCCAGGTCACGGTGCCCGTGGTGCCGCCCTCCACGACCGTCGCGGTGGCCTGCGACGTCACCCGGAACGGGCCGGCCGACCCGACGGTGAGCGTGACGTCGTCGTACTGCGTGCCCCCGCCGGTCGCGAACCCGTCACGGGCGGTGAGCCGGAACGACAGCGACCTGGTGGCAGTGGGCAGCCGCTCGGAGTAGCACTCGACGACCTCGGGGGCCAGCTCCTCGCCGGAGGCGGCCGGGCAGGACCCGGTGGCGGCGTTGGTGTTGCCGCTCAGCACCTGAGCCAGGTCGGGGAACGAGCGGCTCGGGTCGTCGGTGGCGAGGTTGAGGTCCGGCGAGCCGTAGGTCAGCGACTCCTCCCGCGAGACGTCGGCGGCGGTGCCGAAGACCCGGAACAGCGGACCGGAGGTGGTCGAGCTGCTGGTCAGCGCGGAGCCGGTCGTGCCGCCGGTGTCGTTCTGCTCCCAGAGGTAGGTCAACGCGTCGCCGTCGACGTCGGTGGCGGAGCCGGTCAGCTCGAAGGGCGTGCGCAGCGGGATGGTCCGGTCGACCGGCGCGGTGACCGTGGGCGCGTGGTTGGTGGTCTCCTCCACGAGGAAGCCCTGGTTGGTGCCGGGCCCGCCCTGCACCTGCACACCGGTCGTGGCAGTGAAGCCCGGCGCGTCGCCGGTCACGGTGACCCGCTCGACGTCGACACCGCGGCCCGCGGAGACGTTGAACTGCAGCGTGAAGCCGTCCGCGCTCACCGGCGGCAGCGCGGCGTCGTACCCCACGACGGTGGGGCGGAAGCCGGTCAGCTGGAAGACGGTGCTGGAGATGTTGAGGGAGTTGTACTCCAGGAAGGAGGTGCCGATCGTGATCGGCTCGGCGCCCGGGTAGTGGAAGGTCAGCTCGTCGACCTGGTCGAAGCCGGTCATCGAGATCGTCTGCACCTCGTCGAAGACGCTCGGGGAGTCGGTGACGTGCGCGGTGACCTCGTCGATGGTGCGCTGGGAGAAGGCCGGGTCGGTGTGCGGCTGGAGGTCGTCGGTGTCGCAGATGCCCGCGTACGCCATGACCGAGGAGCCCGACCCGGGCTCGACGGAGGTCCCGCCGTTGCGGTTGCCGCCCGAGCAGGCGCCCTGGGTGCCGTTGAAGGTGTGGTTGCCGGCGAACTGGTGACCCAGCTCGTGGGCGACGTAGTCGATGGCCATGAAGTCGCCGGTCGGGAACGGCAGCCCCGTGCAGCCGCCGGCCTTGTCGGCCCCGCCGACGGCGCCGAGGTAGGCGACGCCGCCGCCGTTGATGCCGAGCATCAGGTGCCCGACGTCGTAGCGATCGGCACCGATGATCTGGCCGGCGACGAACCGCATCCGGTTGAGCAGCGTGCCGGTGCAGCCGCCGGTCTCCGGGTCGAGGTCGGCGGCGTCGAAGCAGGCGCTCGCGCCGCACGGCCCGTCGGCGCCGGTCGCCTTGGCGTCGGTGTCGAGGTTGAGTGCCTCGCTGCCGTCGACCAGCACCATGTGGATGGCCAGGTCGTCGTTGTAGATCTGGTTGACCCGGTTCATCAGCACCGCCTTCTCGGCGAGCACGACGTCGGGGTCCGCGGGCTGGCCGCCGGTGCCGAAGTAGCGGGCGTAGGCCGGGTCGGTGACCAGCGCCAACCGGAACGTACGACGCTGGACCAGCGCCCCCGGGGCCGTCCGCGCGGCCGCGGGCAACCCGCTCGCGCGACCCGTGGTCGCCGACTCGATCAGCCCCTCGGCGACCCGCTCGAGGTCGTCGTGGTCGCCCAGCGCTGCCCGGTCGTAGACCACGTGCGTGGTGGCGCCGCGCTCGGCCAGCGCCGGGTCGACCGACCAGGCACCGCGCGGCCCGCGCACCGAGGCGTGCAGACCCACCGGTGTGACGCTGAGGCGGACGCTGGAGGACGGGTCGCCGACCACGTGGCCGGCGTAGGTGCGGATCTCGGGGTGCGCGGCCTGGAGGCCGGCCTGCAGCACGGAGTCCTCGACGACCTCGACCGTGCGCGGGGTGCCGTCGGGCGCGGGCAGGTCGACCCGGACGGTGCGGGCGCCGGGCGAGGCGACGGACAGCCGGTCGGCCACCGCCTCGACGTCGACCTCGAAGGCCCGGTAGCGCACGGGCCGGACCCGGACCGGCGCCCCGTCCACACGGTCGGCCGCGGGCAGCACGAAGCCCCGGAGCGCGGTGAAGGCACCGATGCGCCGCCCGGTCTCACGACCCTCGTCGTCGGCGGACGCGGAGAGCGCCGTGGCGGGCAGGCCCACCCCCAGGCACAGCGCGATCAGCAGGAGCAGGGGCAGCAGACGCGGACGCGTGGGGGGCACGGTGACGCAACGACCGGCGCGGGTACGCGGTTACGTCACGAACGGGCCACGAAGCGGCCGCGAGCCCGAGCTGGGGTCAGGCCGGGGGCGGGCCGGGTTCAGGCAGGGTTCAACCAGGGATCAGGCAGCGGAGGCGACCGAGGCGGCGACGCGGGCGTCGACCGGCAGCACCGGGATCGGGGTGGGGGCCATCGCGGCCTCCTCGAGCGCCACGGCGTCGGAGACCGAGCGCAGCACGGAGGAGAGCGGCACGTCGAGAGCGCCGCACAGCGAGGCGAGCAGCTCGGAGGATGCCTCCTTCTGCCCCCGCTCGATCTCGGAGATGTAGCCGAGGCTGACACGCGCCTCGGCGGAGACCTCACGCAGCGTCATGCCCCGGTCCACGCGGTGGGCGCGGAGCACCTCACCCAGGAGACGTCGGAACAGCACCATGGTTCAACGCTACCGGACGCCCACACCTTCCCGGGTGACTATCCCCCGCCCCTGGACCGCCCGGGAGCAGTCTTTGCACGTTCCTCACGCCTCCATCGGCGCTGACGGGCGGGCCAGCGACGCTCAGGATCCCGTCGTGTTCGCTCAGAGCAGAACCTCGGCCAGCATGTCGAGCGCCGCGGCGACCGTCCCGGCACGCACGTCCTCCCGGTCACCGCTGAGGGCGAGCCCCCGGTGCGTCTCGACGCCGGGCCCGACCAGGCCCACGAAGACGGTGCCAACGGGCTTGCCCTCCTGCAGGTCCGGCCCCGCGACCCCGGTCGTGGCCAGCGCCCAGTCCGCACCCGTGCGGCTCGCTGCACCGCGCGCCATGGCCACCGCGCAGCCCGCCGACACCACGCCCTCGGAGGCGATCACCTCGGCGGGGACGTCGAGCAGCCGCTGCTTGAGCCCGGTCGCGTAGGTCACCAGCCCACCGACGTACGCCGCCGAGGAGCCGGGCACGGCCGTGACCGCCCCCGAGAGCAGCCCACCGGTCAGCGACTCGGCCGTCGCGAGCGTCTCCCCGCGATCGCGCAGGAGCCGCACCACCCGAGCCGCCGCCGCGCTGTCTTCGACCATGGGGGTGAGACTGGCACACGTACGTTCGAGGGCATGGCGCTGCGCATCGAGGACTACGCCCTCATCGGGGACCGCCGCGGCGCCGGACTGGTGGGCACCAACGGCTCGATCGACTGGCTCTGCCTGCCGCGCTTCGACTCCCCCGCCTGCCTGGCCGCCCTGCTCGGCACCGAGGAGCACGGCTTCTGGCAGTTCGAGCCGGTCGGCGACTACACCGTCGAGCGCCGCTACGTGGGCGACTCGGCGGTGCTGGAGACCACCTTCCGCACCGAGGACGGCGAGGCGACGCTCACCGACCTGATGCCGCACACCGCCGGGCGCGCCGACGTGGTGCGGGTCCTCTGGGGCGTCAAGGGGCGGGTGCGCTTCACGCACACCTGGCGGGTGCGGATGGACTACGGCCAGATCCGGCCGTGGGTGCGCCGCGCCGAGGCGGGCGGGGAGCCGGTGATCACCGCGATCGCCGGACCCGACACGCTGGTGCTGCGCGGCCCCGACCTCCCGGTCGCGGTCGACCACACGCACCAGGGCGAGGTCGAGGTGACCGAGGGCCACGAGCTGCGCTTCTCGATGACCTGGATCCCCTCCCACCGCTCGCTGGAGGACCTCGCCGCGCACGAGGACGTCATCAACAAGACCGTCGACGCCGACGAGGGCTGGGTCGACGCCTGCCGCGACGACCTGCCCCATCTCGAGATCGTGAAGCGCTCGCTGCTGACCCTGCGGCTCATGACGCACGAGGAGACCGGCGGCATCGTCGCGGCGCCGACGACGTCCCTGCCCGAGTGCTTCGGCGGCTCGCGCAACTGGGACTACCGCTACTGCTGGCTACGCGACGCCGCGCTCACCCTCGGCGCGCTCACCGAGGCCGGCTTCACCGACGAGGCGATGCTGTGGCGCGACTGGCTGCTGCGCGCCGTGGCCGGCGACCCCGAGGACCTCCAGATCATGTACGGCGTCGACGGCGCGCGCCGGCTGCCCGAGATCGAGCTCGACCACCTCCCCGGCTACGAGGGGTCGCTGCCCGTGCGGGTCGGCAACGGGGCCGTCAGCCAGCTGCAGCACGACGTCCTCGGCGAGGTCATGGACGCCCTGGCCCGCGTGCGCGACCACGGCGCGGACCCCGACGGCAACGCCTGGTCCCTGCAGCGCGCCCTAGTGGGCGCCCTCCTCGACCACTGGCAGGAGCCCGACAACGGCATCTGGGAGATCCGTGGGGAGCCGCAGCACTTCACCCACTCCAAGGCGATGATCTGGGTCGCCCTGGACCGTGCCGTCCGTGCGGTCGAGGACTACGGCCTCGAGGGCGACGTCGAGCAGTGGCGCACGGTCCGGGACCGGGTCCGCGAGGAGGTGCTCGACCGGGGTTACGACGCGGAGCGCGGCACCTTCGTCCAGCACTACGGCAGCGCCGAGGTCGACGCCTCACTGCTGCAGCTGGTCACCTTCGGGTTCATCGAGGGCGACGACCCGCGGATGCTGGGCACCATCCGTGCCATCGAGGAGGACCTCACCCGCGACGGCCTCGTCCTGCGCTACCGCACCTCGTCCGGCGTCGATGGCATCGAGTGCGACGAGCACCCGTTCCTGGCGTGCTCGTTCTGGCTGGTCTCGGCGTACGCCGCCGCGGGCCGCCTCGACGACGCCCACGCGCTCTTCGACCGGCTCGTGGGCCTGGTCAACGACGTCGGCCTGCTCGCCGAGGAGTACGACCCCGGCCAGGGCCGGATGGCCGGCAACTTCCCCCAGGCGCTCAGCCACCTCGCGCTCGTCCGTGCGGCCTTCGACCTCGCCGACGCCGACTCCGCTGATTGACCCGATTGCTGGTCGAGCAGGCGAGCGCCAGCGAGCCGTGCCGCCCGCCGGTCGAGGAGGCGCGCCAGCGCCGTCTCGAG
>JAYYWX010000061.1:0-5032 GCA_036341255.1 Actinomycetota bacterium
ACGGCGCGGACCCGGATGGACTACCGCACGACCGGTGAGGTGGAGAAGCGCATCCGCGTGCAGGGTCGGCTGCTGCTCACCTTCGACCGGGGCTGGAAGGTGTTCGGGTTCGACGTGACCCAGGGGCCCTGGCAGACGAAGAAGAAGACGAAGCAGCAGGCGAAGCGGAAGAGGGGCGGCCGATGAGCACGCGGGCACGCAGCGGTTGGCGGCGTACGGCGAGGGCGGCCGCCCTGGCGGCGGTCCTCGCGACCACGGGCGCGGTCGTCCCGGACTCGCAGGTGGCGCCGGAGGAGTCGGTGCTGGTCGCCATGCGCCACGCGACCGGGCTCGATGTCGGGCGCGGGACCGTGTGGATCCTCGCGGTCGGGTCGGACGCCCGCCCGGGGCAGTCGATGACCCGGACCCGCGGTGACGCGCTGCAGCTGGTGGGCATCGACCCGCGCACCGGTGCGGCGGCCGCGATCGGCATCCCCCGTGACTCCTACGTGCCGATCCCCGGGTTCGGCCGCGGCCGCGTCAACGCGGCGATGGTCTACGGCGGCCCGCAGCTGCTGGGACGCACCATCGGCAACCTGGTGGGGGTCCGCCCCGACTACGTCTTCGTCACCCGGTTCCCGTTCTTCGAGGACATGGTCGACGACATCGGCGGCATCACCGTGAGCAACCCCCGTCGTTTCTCCGACGAGAACCTCAAGCCCAAGGGCTTCGCAGCGGGGCGCATCCGTCTGAACGGCTACAACGCGATGGCCTTCGCCCGGATCCGCAAGACGCTGGCCGGCGGGGACTTCGCCCGGACCGCCAACCAGCAGCGGGTGCTGCGCGGCATCCACGCGCGGGTCAGGTCCCAGTCCGCCCGCCCCGGCTTCGTGGAGCGGGGGGTGCTCAGCGTCCTGCAGCACATGTCGACGGGGGAGGGGCCGGCGACGCTGTTCCGGCTCGGCCAGCTCGTCGCCCGGGTGGACCCGGGGCGCATCACGACCTGCGTGGTCCCCGGCCGGATCGGCAACTTCGGTGGCGCGAGCATCGTGGTGCCCAACGTGGCTGCTGCCCGCCGCTACGGCAACGCCGCGCGCAACGACGCCACCCTTCCGCCGGGGTGCTAGCGACCCCCGTATGCAGAACCGGGGCGATCCTCTGGTGAGGACCGCCCCGGTTCGGGAGGTGGGGGACCGGCGGTGCCGGTCAGGTCGCCGAGGCCGGCGTACGTGGCCTCAGCGAGCGTGGATCACTTCGGGTAGATCTGCGACTCGAGCCAGCCGAGGTCGATGTCGAAGAGACCCGGGATGGTGATGTTGATGGCCGAGAGCTTGGCGCCGTAGTAGTTGCGGCTCTTGACCTTGCCGAAGGTGATGAAGCCGGTCTGCTCCAGCTCGTCGACGACGAACTCGATGACGTCACCGATGCGCAGGTTCTGCGGGAGGATCGACTCGCCGTCGTGCAGGATGTCGAGCACCTTGAACTTGGGCTTGTTGGAGCCGCGGACCCGCTCGCCCGGGAACTTCTTGAGGTTCAGGCGCGAGGAGATGCCCTGGATCTCGAGGCCCAGGACCGGGATCTCGAGGCTGCCGAGCTTCGACTTGGCCATCGACTTGGCGCGGCCGCGGGCCAGCTGCTTGGCCTTGTAGGAGTACTCGATGCCGTTGAGCGTCGCCAGGCCGCCGAGGCCGGGGATGTTCAGCGGGATGGAGCGAGCGCCCTCGATGGCCTTGGTGACCTTCTTGTTGGCCGTGCCCTCGCAGGGGATGGCCTGGGTGCCGATGCCGCCCATGTGCAGCAGCTCGACGTCGTCGGCCAGCGGGAGGGCCTTGAAGTCCAGACCCATGATGGTCGAGCGGAAGACGCCGGACGTGACCGGGGCCGAGATGCGCGACTGGGCGTAGCCGAGCTTCAGGAGGGCGGCGTGGCCGTTCTCCTCGCCCGACGGGTTGACCTCGATCTGCAGGGCGTTGGCGCCCGAGGAGGCCGCGTCGTTGCCGATCTTGCGGAACGAGGAGCCGAGGCCGATCGAGCCGAGGCCCGGGATCTCGATGACGTCGCCGAGGCCGGCGGTGTCGATGATCTGCTGCAGGGTGTCGACCAGGATGCCGAGCGGGACGTTGATGACCTCGTTGAGGTCCTCGGTCGAGAGGCCGAGGTTCTCCAGCAGGAGGTTCAGGGTCTCGCCGATGACGCCGTCCTCGGGGAGGAGCAGCTTGAGGTCGCCGAAGCCGAAGGACTCGGCGGTGCCGAACTTCTTGCCGTCGCCGTCGGTGTCGGCCGGGTCGTAGAACGAGTCGGCGACCGACTTCAGGCCCTCGATCTTGATGGTCGGGATCGAGATGTTCTCGATCACCTCGCCGCCGAGCTGGATGTCGGCGATGGTGTTGATGGCCTTGACACCGGTGATGTTGCCGTTGGTGTAGGTCTCGGTGGTCGAGGTGCTGGGGGACAGCTTGATCAGCTCGGCCACGTCCACCGGCAGCGCGTCGCCGAGCAGAGCGGTGATCTGGTCCGTGGACAGCACCGAGGGCGCCAGGCGCTCGAGGCCCGCGGTGCGGGTGCACGCCTGCAGGGTCTTGGCGTCCTTCAGCGTCTTGATGTCGACGCCGCCGACGCCGACCTTCGTGCCGTACGCGAGGGCGGTCATGCCGAAGTCGGTGAGCTCCTTGGCAGGAGCCTTCCGGGCCTCGTCCGCGGTCGCGGTGGTCGTGGTGGTGAGGGTGCCCGCCAGGCCGGCCGCGCAGACGGCGGAGACGGCCACGGCCCTCTTCAGGGACTTCTTCACACTTCCTACTTTCGTCGTCGCTGGATGGTTCAGCGGTGGTAGCCAGGAAGAGTGTGTAAAGCACCCCTCCCCTCCCGGGAGGCTTTCGTCGAGTCGACGAACCTCAGCAGGTAAAACGGCCTGGACGCCGACGGGTTAGGTAGTCACTTCGGGTGGTCTGGACCAGCCCGTTCGGACCACCGGCCCCGCGTCCCACGCTGGGAAGGGCATCGGCGGGAGGGGTGGGGGACTTGAGCGGGGGTGTACAAGCAGCCCTGATCTGTCGGTGGGGACCTCGTGGGCGGCCCGGCTGTCGCGGCGCTCCGGGGCCGATGGGAACGACCCGCAGGAGCGGTGGTGGTGGGCGCCTCCGGCAGGATTCGAACCTGCGACACCTGGTACCGGAAACCAGTGCTCTATCCCCTGAGCTACGGAGGCATGCTCTCCGCCCGATGGGCCGGGCTGCGGAGCGCGCTCACCCTACAACCCGGCGAGGGGGGTGCCGAATCGGGCACGACGACACGCTGCAGGCGGGGTCCGACGGGCCGCTCGTCCGGCCGTGGATATGGATGCGGGGCGTCCGGCAGGCCGCCGATAGGGTTGGCGGGTGACTCCTGAGCAGCTCTCCACCACGATCGTCGACGTCCTGACGACACTGACGGACGAGGGTCTCCTGACCCTCCCCGACGGCGTCCCTGCGAACGTGACGGTGGAGCGACCGCGATCCAAGGAGCACGGTGACTACGCCACCAACGTGGCGCTCCAGCTGGCCAAGAGGGCTGGGACCAACCCGCGCGACCTCGCGCAGCTGGTCAGCGAGCGCCTGCTCGCCTCCGAGGGCGTGACCGCGGTCGACATCGCCGGTCCCGGGTTCCTCAACATCACCGTCGCTGCCGACGCCCAGGGCAAGGTGGCCGCCGACATCGTGGCGGCCGGCTCGACGTACGGCGCCAACGACTCCTTCGACGGCGAGCGGATCAACCTCGAGTTCGTCTCGGCCAACCCCACCGGTCCGATCCACATCGGCGGTGTGCGCTGGGCGGCCGTGGGCGACGCGCTGGGCCGGATCTTCGAGAAGTCCGGAGCCGAGGTCACGCGGGAGTACTACTTCAACGACCACGGCAGCCAGATCGACCGGTTCTCCAGCTCGCTGCTGGCCTCGGCCAAGGGCGAGCCGGCCCCCGAGGACGGCTACGGCGGCCAGTACATCCACGACATCGCGGCCGCCGTGCTCGAGCAGCGACCTGACGCCCTCGAGAGCGAGGACCCGCAGGAGGTCTTCCGCGCGGTCGGCGTCGACATGATGTTCGGCGAGATCAAGAAGAGCCTGCACGACTTCGGTGTGGACTTCGACGTCTTCTTCCACGAGGACGAGCTGCACAAGTCCGGTGCCGTGCAGCGCGCGGTCGAGCGGCTGCGCGAGCTCGGCAACATCTACGAGCAGGAGGGTGCCACCTGGTTGGCCACCGAGAAGTTCGGTGACGACAAGGACCGGGTGGTCATCAAGTCCGACGGCAACGGTGCCTACCTGTCCGGCGACCTGGCCTACTACCTCGACAAGCGGGAGCGCGGCTTCGACCGCTGCTTCATCATGCTCGGCGCCGACCACCACGGCTACGTCGGGCGGATGATGGCGATGTGCGCGGCGTTCGGGGACACCCCCGGCACCAACCTCGAGATCCTCATCGGCCAGATGGTCAACCTGCTCCGCGACGGGCAGCCCATGCGGATGTCCAAGCGGGCCGGCACCGTGGTGACCATCGACGACCTGGTGGAGGCGATCGGGGTCGACGCCGGCCGCTACGCCCTGGCGCGCTACTCCAGCGACGTCAACATCGACCTCGACCTCGAGCTCTGGGCCCGGGCCACCAACGACAACCCGGTGTTCTACGTGCAGTATGCCCACGCCAGGACCTGCCGGATGGTCGAGAACGCCGCCGACCTCGGCATGTCCGTCAAGGACGCCGTCGCGGGCTTCGACGCCGGGCTGCTCTCGCACGAGCGGGAGGGCGACCTGCTCCGGGCGCTCGCGGAGTTCCCCCGGGTGGTGACCGCCGCCGCCGAGCTGCGCGCGCCGCACCGGGTCGCGCGCTACCTCGAGGACACCGCGTCGGTCTTCAACAAGTGGTACGACACCAAGGAGTGCCGGATGCTGCCGCAGGGCGACGAGCCGGTGACCGACACCAACCTCGCGCGCCTGGTCCTCGTGCACGCCGCGCGCACCGTCATCGCCAACGGCCTCGACCTGCTCGGCGTCTCGGCGCCCGAGCGCATGTGACGCGGGGG
>JAYYWX010000062.1:0-6481 GCA_036341255.1 Actinomycetota bacterium
CGCGGCCAGGAGACGGTCGCCCGCGTGCACACGCTCGGCCGGCCGCCGCGGCGGCTCACGCTGCTGCACCTCGACGGCACCGAGAACCGTCTCCCCGCGCCCGGCACCGAGCTGCTCATGGGCTCGGGCGAGGCCACCAAGTCGGTCGGCTTCGTCGGCTCCTCGGCGCGCCACCACGAGCTGGGTCCTATCGCGCTGGCGATGGTGAAGCGCAACGTCCCGCTCGATGTGACGCTGGAGGTCGACGGGATGCCGGCGTCCCAGGAGGTCGTCGTGGACCCCGAGGTCGGCCTGCACGTGCGTCCGAAGCTGCGCTGACGCGCGGCTGCGCCCGACGCCGCGCCGACGCGCGGGAGGGGGAGTTCACGACCCCGGAAAGCACGAGACTCCCGGAGTGGGAGTCTCAGGACCACCCCGGGAGTCGTTCGCGGCGGGCCCACGAGGGCCCGGTCGGAGGACGCGTCGTCCTCAGTGGAACGACGCGACGTGGGGACAGGCGTGGCCGTACTTCAGGCGGCAGCGGATGCGACGCCGGAGCTTCTTGAGCACTGGTTCTCCACCGAGCTGGCAGGGATGGGAAGGGGTCGGACGTCGATGTCCAGCCCCGGGTGTGGGGAGGTGCCGTTCGTGGACGACCTTAACTTTAGAGAGCCCTCTGAGCATCATCGGTTCGTGGACCCGGATGGGTGATCTAGACCACTGGGCACCACGACACCCCAGGGGGTGTCTGACCTGCGGCGATCCGTGCTCGTCCGCGATATCCCTGGCCGGGGACGCGCCTCGTCCGCTCAGCGGCGATACATCACGTGGGTGTCGCTCTGGGCGTGCGTGAAGCCCAGCTTGTCGCGGTAAATTCTGATCGCCGGTGCGTTGTCGGACTCGACGTAGAGGAGCACCTCGCGCACCCCGCGCTCGTGCAGGTGGTGCAGCCCGGCGAGGGTGAGCAGTCGACCCAGGCCGATGCCCTGCGAGGCGGGGGAGACGCCGACGACGTACACCTCGCCGTGGTCGCGGTCGTGGACCTTCGTCCAGTGGAAGCCGATCATCTCGCCGGAGGAGGTGTCGACGGCGATGAGCAGCCCGGCCGGGTCGAACCACGGCTCCGCGCACCGCTCGGCGAACCCCTCGTCGTCCATCTGACCCTGCTCGGGGTGGGCGGCGAAGGAGGCGGCGTTGAGGGCCAGCAGGGCGTCGGTGTCGCCGGACTCGAACCCCCGGATCCGTACGCCGTCGGGCAGCTCGACCGGCGGCAGCGGCTGGTCGGCGGGTCGGCGCATCACCCACAGTTCGCGCACGACCTCGAACTCGTGCCGCGCGGCCAGCCGTCGGGCGGCCGGGTGGTCGGCGTGCGACCAGGCCTCCAGCGAGCGGCGGGGCCAGGCGTCGGTGAGCAGCGCCTCGAGCAGCTCGCCGCCGACGCCGGAGTCGCGCTGGTCGGGGTCGACGCAGAGGTGGATCTGGTCCTCGATGAGCAGCCCGAAGCCTTCGGGGCGCACCCAGCCGCGGACGTCGTCGGGACGCATCCGGATCTCGAGCAGGGTGGCCTCGTCGAGCGGGCCGGTGCCGTCCGCGGCCTCCGCGCGGGCGGCGACGTGCAGGACCTGACGGGTCTCCTCGGGGGTCACGCCTCGAGGCTAACCCGCAGGGGGGCGGCCCTCCACGCGGTCAGTGGGGTGGGGGCCGGGTGCCGGCTCAGGCGTCGACGCGGGCGCCCTCACCCATGCGGGCGTCGGACTCGGCCTGCTTGGACTCCTTGGTGGGGAGCACGAAGCGGTAGCCGACGTTGCGGACGGTGCCGATGAGGGTCTCGTTCTCGGGGCCGAGCTTGGCGCGGAGGCGACGTACGTGGACGTCGACGGTGCGGGTGCCACCGAAGTAGTCGTAGCCCCACACCTCCTGCAGCAGCTGCTGGCGGCTGAAGACGCGGCCGGGGTGCTGGGCCAGGAACTTCAGGAGCTCGAACTCCTTGAACGTCAGGTCCAGCGGGCGCTTGCCGACCTTGGCGGTGTAGGTCGCGTCGTCGACGACGACCTCGCCGGAACGGATGACGTGGGCGTCGGGGTCGGCGGCGTCGCGGGCGGCGGTGAGGCGGCCGATGGCGAGCTTGATGCGGGCCTCGAGCTCGGCGGGGCCGCAGGTGTGCAGCACGACGTCGTCCATGCCCCAGTCGTGGGAGACGACGGCCAGGCCGCCCTCGGTGGTGACGAGGAGGACGGGGACCTCGGTGCCGGTGGTGCGGATCAGTCGGCACAGGTCACGGGCGTGGGCGAGGTCCTGGCGGCCGTCGACGAGGAGCAGGTCGGCCTCGGGTGCCTCGAGGAGGGCGCTTCCCTCGGCGGGCAGGATCTTGACGTGGTGGCCGAGCAGTGCGAGACCGGGCAGGACCTCGGCGGACGGCTGGAGCGCGCTGGTCAGCAGCAGAAGGGTGCTCATACTGGTCTCCTCCCATGGGGTGTGGGTGGGGACCGAAACGCAACGTTGGGCTCCGGCCGTTGATAGTTCATGCACCTTACAGAAATCCGAGCGTCATATTGGAAGGTTCCAAGGGTGAATGAGACGCAGATCATCGAGATCCGCTACTGGGCGGGCGCCAAGCACGCAGCCGGCACGGATCGTGACCTGGTCGAGACGTCGGCGCCGTTGACGCTGGCCGAGATCCGCGAGAGAGCGGTGGACCTGCACCCCGGCACGCGGCTCGGCGAGGTGCTGACGGCCTGCTCGGCGCTGATCGGCGAGCAGCCGGTCGGCAGGGCCGACCCGGCCTCGGTGATGGTCAGACCCGGGGAGACCGTGGAGTTCCTGCCGCCGTTCGCGGGAGGCTGAGTCGGTCGCGGGAGGAGCTCCCGCTGTCGAAGGCCCGCCCGCACGCGACGGCAAGAGGAAGAGGCAGGAGCAACCACGCCAGCACGGCCAGCGTCACCACAAGGGTTGTCTCCATCGGGTCCTCCACGATCTCTCCCGAGTCCGGTACCCCACGTTCGCTACCGAGAATCGACCCGGATGGGTCGTCCCTGAGGTGGTCTGGACCGGGTCGCTGGTCGGCGCAGACGTCACGAGGGCCCGGGAGCAGCTGCTCCCGGGCCCTCGCCCTGTCCTGTGGCGGTGCCAGATGTCGATGCCGGCTGACGATGCCGACGGGGATCAGGACTCGATCGCGGCGGTCTCCTTCTCCGGGGTGACGCCGGAGATCTCGATCTTGCGCGGCTTGGCCTTCTCGGCGACCGGCACGACCAGACGCAGCACGCCGGCGTCGTACGTCGCCTCGATCCGGTCGAGGTCGAGGTTGTCACCCAGGACGAGCTGGCGGCTGAACTGGCCGGTCGGTCGCTCGGAGGCCAGGCGCTCCCAGTCGCCGTTGCGGGCGACGCGCTCGGCGCGGACGGTCAGGACGTTGCGCTCGACGTCGAGGTCGATGGACTCGCGGGAGACGCCGGGCAGGTCGAACTCGATGACGAACCGCTCGCCCTCGCGCCAGGCGTCCATCGGCATGACGGCCGGGCGGTTGGTGGTCCCCAGCAGCTGCTGGGTCAGGCGGTCGAAGTCACGGAAGGGGTCGGCGGTACGGAGCAGCATGGGGATTCCTCCTCTGTCTGGATCTCGGGTGCGGGATCGGCACTCGGTGGCGGGTCTGCGTGAGCCCCGCTCACCTATATCAACGGTTGCAGGTTTGTTGTATTCCGACGATCATGGAAAATCAAGCCCATGAGCCCGACCAGTTCGCCCGGTCCGCAGGCACCCCGCGTGCGGCGCACGCACGGGGTCTTCGCGATCTCGGTGGCGGCCGACATGGTGCGGATGGAGGTGCAGAACCTGCGGGTGTACGAGCGGCGCGGGCTGCTCACCCCCGACCGCACGTCCGGTGGGACCCGGCTCTACTCCCAGGCCGACATCGAGGTGCTCCACCGCATCCGCGAGCTGCTCGCCGAGGGGCTCAACATCGCCGGCATCGCCCGGGTCCTGGAGCTGGAGGCCGAGGTCGAGCGGCTGCGCGGAGAGCTGGCCCGCTCCGACGACGCCCGCACGGGGAATGCCCGCCCGGATCAGTAGGTTGATCCCCCTATGGGCACCGGTCTGACCATCGTCGTGATCGCCGTCGTGCTGGCCCTCGGCTTCGGCCTCTACCGCGCCCGCACGGACGGCCGCTTCAAGAGCGCCCCCGCGCCGGGACCCGAGGTGGTCCAGCAGGCAGGTGACGGCTCCGCTGAGGTGGTCGAGCAGCGAGGAGCGTCAGCGACGAGCGAGCGTCGAGACCACTCGAGAGACCACTCCACCGCCCCCGCCACAGGCTCCGCCTGGGCCGCCGTCCTCGAGGCGCTGCCGGAGGCCCAGCTGGGCGAGAGGGCGACGCTGCTGCAGTTCTCCTCGGCGTTCTGCGCGCCGTGCCGAGCGACCCGGTCGATCCTCAGTGACGTCGCGGACGTGGTGCCGGGCGTGGTCCACCTCGAGGTGGATGCCGAGCACCACCTGGAGCTGGTCCGTGCGCTGGACGTGTTGCGCACGCCGACCACGTTGATCCTGGACGCCTCGGGCAGTGAGGCGACGCGCGCCGCCGGCGCTCCCCGCAAGGAGGCGGTCCTCTCTGCGCTCGACGGCATCGTCGAGGCCTGAGCGGCAGGGCCCCGGCCCGCCCAGGTCGGCCCAGCCCAGGTCGGCCCAGCCCAGGTCGGCCCAGCCCAGCTCGGCCCAGCCCAGGTCGGCCCAGATCGAGCGGGCGGACGGGCGGCCAGGGCAAGACGGCGCGGGTCGGTCGAGAGGCATGCGCATCGGCTCAGGTCCGGGCCACGGTGTAGCCGGCGGCTTGAGCGGTCTCGGCCCTGTCGCGCCAGTCGCGGGGTGGTCGGCGGCGGGCGAGCTTCCAGGCGTGTGGCCCGTTGGGTGGGTCTCGTCTGAGGTCGAAGTCGCCGTCGTGGGCCCGTTGGTGGTGCCAGCCGTAGAGGGGGACCGCGTTGGTGATGTCGGTGCCGCCGCCGGCCGCCCAGGGGTAGGGATGGTGGATCTCGCACCAGGCGAAGGGCCGCTCGCAGCCGCTGATCGCGCAGGAGTCGTGGATCTGGCCGAGCGCGTTGCGCTGGTGGCGGTCGTGGAGCCGCTGTCCGCGACCGTGGAACATCACCGCCTCCTCGCTGTCGAGGATGGTGGGGACGATCTCGGCCTCGCAGGCGAGCCGCTGGACGTGGGCGGCGGTGAGCTTCACGCCGTTGTCGAGCCGGCCGACGCCGAGCTGCTCCATGTCGTCGGAGATGCGGCGCACGAGGTCGTCGAACTCGACCCGCACGAGCAGGGTCGTCGCGTTGCCGCCGCCGGTCAGCTGCCAGCCGGTGGTGGGGAGGTGCTCGATGAGCTCGCAGAGGGCGTTGCCCCTCTTCTCGTAGGGGCCCGGAAGCCAGCCGTTGCCGTCGGCTGCGGCCTCGTCGGTGACCTGCTGGCCGAGGGGACCTCGGGACTGGCGGCGCGGGGCGGTGAGCTTGTCGAGGGTCCAGCTGAGGAGTTGGCCGTGCATCTCGGGGATGGTGAAGCGACCCGACCAGGTGCCGTCGCCGTTGTCGCTGAGCATGAGGTAGGTGTCGCGCTCGGCGCGCTTGGACTCCCGGCCGAGCATGATCGCCTCGTGCTCGTTGGCCAGGTCGTGGTCGATCCGGTCGTACATGCGTCGCGCGGCCTGGCGCAGTCGCTTGGGGTCCATCGGCTTGCCGTTGCGGCGACCGTCGCCGGTGGCCTTGCCGAGGATGAGCTCCTCGGCCTGGGCGACCTGGAGCTCGGTGGCGCGGGTGGGGGACTGCTCCGCGGCGTTCACGATGACGCGGACCTGGGCCTTGGTCACGCGGCCGGCGGCGAAGGCGTCGCGGGTCGCGTGGTACTTCTCCTCCAGCAGTCGGGCGATCCGCAGCCCGCCCGCGTTCATCTCGCGGGTGTCGCCGGTGAACTCGACCGCCCAGGCGTCCGTGCCGCTTGCGGCCGTCCGCAGCGCGGTCTTGCGCCGGTCGGCCTCGGCGAGCACGGAGCCGCGGAGGGCGGCGGCCTGCGACTCGAGGCGGGTGGCGGTGGCGAGCAGGTCGCCGAGCAGCTCCTCGGGGACGGTGGCGACGTCGATGGTGCTGAGGTCGAGCTCGCGCAGCGAGTCGAGCGCGGAGGTGGCCTCCGCGCCTCGATTCGCCATCTGCTTCGAACTCATGTTCGAATCCTACGCCTCGCCGCCGACAGGCGCCAGAGGTAAAGGCGAACCCGCGGAAATCTGTGGAGAACTCCGTCGAGAGTGCCGTTGCTCAGTCGTAGGAGACCAGTTGCGGCCGGGCAGTGGTGACCTCGAGCTGCTGCGGGGGTGAGGTGATCTCGACGGTGCCGGCGACCGGCCGCCACGGGCCGTTGGGCAGACGCCAACGTGCGGACCAGGTGGTGATCAACTGGAGCTGGACGGTGCCGGCCTTGGCGTAGCGGTGCGAGACGTACTCGTTCATCGGCAGCCCCGCCCGCCATGCCCGCC
>JAYYWX010000063.1:0-10120 GCA_036341255.1 Actinomycetota bacterium
CCGACGTATGCGTCCAGGCGTTGCCAACCGACTCACCCCCGCCACGCGGGCGGCGCGGCACCGTGGTGACCCCGGCTGCGTTCCAGCGCCGGGCCACCTCACGGGTTGCGACGCCGTCGATGACGTCCTCCACTGCCTGCCGGAGCAGGGGGGCCTCGTCGGGGTGCAGAGAGACCTTGTCGTCGGCCCACCCAAACGCCCGCAGTCCTTGGTTGACCGAGCCCGCCTGTGCCTTCTCCAGGAACTTGCGCCGGAGCCGCTCGCCCGTGCGCTCGGCCTCGGCGGCGTCCCACGCGGCGACGGTCAGGGCGACCGCCCGGCCGTCGGCTGTGGTGAGGTCGTGCGACCCCGAGGCCACCGTGGCGATGGTCAGCGCCCCCTGGTTGGCAAGGGTGATGAGTTCGACCCACTCCGCGGGCCGCCGGGTCAGGCGGGAGTTGCTGTAGGCGACGACGGCGTCCACCTGACCGGCGCGCACGGCCGCCAACAAGGCGTCGTAGGCGGGCCGCGGCTTCCGGCTCAGCGACGAGGCGCTGATGTCGTTGTCGACGAACGGCGGCTCGACCAGCGTCCAGCCGCGGGCCTCGACCAGCGCCCGACAGTCGTCCTCCTGCCGCTTGACGCCCAGCCCCTCCTGCTCGGCGTCGCGGGAGATGCGGCAGTAGACCGCGGCCCTCACAGGTAGTCCGCCCGGTCGAAGGGGGTGTCGCCGAAGCCGTCGAGCAGCGCGACCTCGCGGGGCCCCGCCCACGCCACATCGGCGCTGGCCACCGCCATGTCGCCGGGGAGGTACCAGCCGCCGGGCACGCGGACCACGGTCAGGGGCTCGCCCCCGGAGGTCACCACCTGGGCCAGGGTGTCCAAGGGTGCCTCCTCCAGCGCCACCTCCAAGGCGGCCGGGTCGCTCACGTCGAGATACTTCACGGGCTGCTCGCTCTCAGTCTGGGAGCGTACCGGGTTAGTACATTCTGCTCCTGGACGAGTTTCCGCTCTTCAGGAGCGACGTGGTCGAGGCGATGCGCGAGCCCTTGGAGAACGGCGAGATCACCATCGCTCGCGCCGAGGAGCTGGTCACCCTGCCGGCGCGCGGCATCGTGGTCCTCGCGGCCAACCCCTGCCCCTGCGGCGACCACAAGCCGCACGCCAAGGACGACCGCTGCCGCTGCCGACCGCAGGCGCTGCGCGAGTACCGCGCCAAGCTGTCCGGACCCGTGGCCGACCGCATCGACATCACCCGGCACGTCGAGCCCCTGGCAGCCCACGAGCGCGCCGACCGCTTCGCTCCGCGCGAGGACTCCGCCACGGTGCGGGCCCGTGTCGCCCGGGCGCGCGCCCGGCAGGCGGAGCGCTACGCGCAGTCGGGGTGGCGGCTCAACGGCCACGCCACGGGCGTAGCGCTGCGCGACCACTGGCCGCTCACCGACGCGGCGACGGCGCTGCTCGACTCCCACGTGGTGAAAGGTGCGCTCACCAGTCGCGGGGCGGTGCGCGTGCACCGGATGGCCTGGACGGTCCACGACCTCGCGGAGGAGCCGTCGGGGCGGCCCGGCGTCGAGGAGCTCGACGTGGCGTTGCGGCTGCGTACCGGTGCTCCGCTCCTGGCCTCCAGCGTGGGACGGAGGAGCGCGTGAGCGGCCGTGACGTCGACACCACGCTGGACGAGGACCGACTGCACCGGCTCGGGATCGCCCACCTGACCGAGCCGGGTGACCCCCGCGTCTCGGGCCTGGTCGACGACCTGGGCGCGGCGGTCGTCCACGAGGGCCTGCTGCGGGGGCTGGACCTGCAGGGCGTCGAGCTCGACGCCGCTGCCCGCGTCGGCGCGACCGAGCCGGCGCGCGTGCTCGAGCGGGCCCACCGGGCGGGACTGCGCTTCGTGGTCCCCGGCGACACCGAGTGGCCCTCGGGGCTCGACGACCTCGGTCCCGCCGCGCCGGTAGCCCGCCACGGCGGTCGCCCGCTCGGGGTGTGGGTGCGCGGTCCGCTGGGGCTCCACGAGGTCGCGGCGTCGGTGGCGGTCGTCGGTGCCCGGGCAGCCACGACCTACGGCACCGACGTGGCCGCGAGGATCGCCGCCGGCGTGGCGACGTCAGGCCGCGCTGTCGTCTCGGGCGCCGCCTTCGGGATCGACCAGTCCGCCCACCGCGGGGCCCTCGCGGTCGACGGTCGGACGGTCGGGGTGCTGGCCTGCGGTGCCGACCGGGTCTACCCACAGGCGCACGCCCGGCTCATCGAGCACCTCGCCGACGAGCACTGCCTGGTCTCCGAGACCGTGCCCGGGGGTGCCCCGACGCGGATGCGGTTCCTGAGCCGCAACCGGCTGATCGCCGCGATGACCGAGGGCACGGTGGTGGTCGAGGCCGCACTGCGCAGCGGAGCCCTCAACACCGCCAACTGGGCGGGCCGGCTGCACCGCCACCTGATGGGCGTGCCCGGTCCGGTGACCAGCACCCAGTCAGCCGGGGTGCACCAGCTGATCCGTGAGAGCGGCGCCCTGCTGGTCACCCACCCCGACGAGGTGCTGGAGGTCGTGGCGCCGGCGGGGGAGCAGCTGACCACCCGCGCCCGAGGCGAGGACCGGGCCCGCGATCGCCTGACCCATCGGCAGCAGCAGGTCCTCGAGGCCGTGCCCCTGCGGCGAGCAGCCGACGACTTCTCCATCGCGGGCACCGCCGGAGTGGCGCCCCTGGAGGTCCGCGGGACGTTGCTGTCGCTCGAGGAGGCGGGCTTCGTGCGACGCGAAGGAGTCGGGTGGCGCCTCGCCGACCACGATCCGCAGCTGCCGGGCCAGCCGTTCCTAGACTGGACCGGGTGAGCGAGCCGCCGGTCAGCCCCGTGGACGGGGAGTCCCCGGACCAGGGTCTGCCGGCGGCGTACGTCGCGGTGCTGGAGGACTACCGACGCCACCTGGAGTCCGAGCGTGACCTGTCGGCCCACAGCGTGCGCGCCTACCTGACCGACCTCACCTCGCTGCTCGAGCACGCCCGGCGTCTCGGGCACGTCGACGTCGACTCGCTGGACCTGCGCACCCTGCGCAGCTGGCTCGCGCAGCAGCAGACCCTCGGCCGCAGTCGCACGACGCTGGCCCGACGCGCGACCGCAGCCCGGGTCTTCACCGCCTGGTTGGCCCGCACGGGCCGCGTCACCACGGACCCCGGTGCCAGCCTGGCCAGCCCGAAGGCGCACCGGGTGCTGCCCCCGGTGCTGCGGCGCGACGAGGCCGAGTCACTGGTGCGGGCGGCCGCCGAGCACGCCGACGACGGGTCGCCGGTGGGGTTGCGCGACGTCGCCGTGCTCGAGCTGCTCTACGCCACCGGCATCCGGGTGGGGGAGCTGTGCGGTCTCGACGTCGACGACCTCGACACCGAGCGGCACGTGGTGCGGGTGCTCGGCAAGGGGCGCAAGGAGCGCACCGTGCCCTTCGGGCGCCCCGCCGACCTGGCGCTGCGGCTCTGGCTGCGGCGCGGGCGACCCCACCTGCTCGCCGAGCACTCCGGGCCCGCGCTGTTCCTGGGGGCCCGCGGGGGCCGGCTGGACCCCCGTGCGGTGCGCAGCCTGGTCCACCGACGCATCGCCGAGGTCCCCGGCGCTCCCGACATCGGGCCGCACGGGCTGCGGCACACCGCTGCGACCCACCTGCTGGAGGGTGGTGCCGACCTCCGCTCGGTGCAGGAGCTGCTCGGCCACGCGTCGCTGGCGACGACCCAGCTCTACACCCACGTCACGACCGACCGTCTGCGTCGCGCCTACCAGCAGGCCCACCCCCGCGCCTGAGCCCGGCCACGGTCCACAACCCCCACCGGCACCCCGCTGCTCCCCAGGGCAGCGGTGCCCACTCCCGGCGAGGTGTGGCCCCGGCCAGGCTGCCGGGATGAGACCTCCCATCCTCGTCCTCCTGCTCACCCTGGTCCTCGCGTCCGCCGCCCCGTCACCGGCCGCTGCGGCGGACCCGGAGGGCGTCTGGCCGCTGCGGCCGCGCCCCGCCGTCGCCACCGGCTTCGACCCGCCGGCGACGCCGTGGGGAGCAGGGCACCGCGGGGTCGACCTGGTCGGGAGCCCCGGTCAGGTGGTGCGGGCAGCCCTCCCCGGCACCGTCTCGTACGCCGCTGGGCTGGCCGGCCGCGGCGTGGTGGTCGTCTCCCACGGCACGACCCGGACCACCTACGAGCCGGTGCAGGCCGAGGTGTCCGTGGGCGACCCGGTCGGTGCCGGCGACCGGCTCGGCTCGCTGCAGGCGGCGCCGTCGCACTGCGTCCCCCGGACCTGCCTGCACTGGGGCTGGATCGACTCCTCTACGGGGGACTACCTCGACCCGCTGCGACTGGTCGGCGTCGGCCCGGTCCGGCTGCTGCCGTTCCTGTCCGAGGACGCGGCCGGCGACGTGCCACCGGACGGACTCCCCGCTCGACCCGTCGGATTCGCGCTGGACCCGCGACTCGGCGTACTCTGACGGACGCAATCCTCAGGGATTGACTTCGCACGTCCGCAGACCACGACGTCCCACCTCTCCGGAGGGGCGACCACCCGTGGGCGCTGACTCCCGGTCCCGGTCCGCCGGGTGGGGTCACGCGTGGGCGTCAGGGCGAGCCGACACCCGTCGGTGAGCAACCAACTGGAAACCAACCGGGGTCGCAGCCGGTGCGTCCTCATCCGCCGCCCGGCGGATGTGCAAGGACGTACGGACGCCTGCGCCCCCATACAGGAGAAGAACACTCATGGCAGTCGTGACCATGCGCCAGCTCCTCGAGAGCGGCGTCCACTTCGGACACCAGACCCGTCGCTGGAACCCGAAGATGAAGCGCTTCATCATGACCGAGCGCAACGGCATCTACATCATCGACCTGCAGCAGTCGCTGTCCTACATCGACCGCTCCTACGCCTTCATCAAGGAGACCGTCGCCAAGGGTGGCACCGTGATGTTCGTGGGCACCAAGAAGCAGGCCCAGGAGGCGATCGCCGAGCAGGCGACCCGCGTCGGCATGCCCTACGTCAACCAGCGCTGGCTGGGCGGCATGCTCACCAACTTCCAGACCGTGCACCAGCGGATCAACCGCCTCAAGGAGCTCGACGAGATCGACTTCGACGACGTCGCCGGCTCCGGTCGCACGAAGAAGGAGCTCCTGCACATGAAGCGGGAGCGCGACAAGCTCGACAAGACCCTGGGCGGCATCCGCGAGATGACGCGCACCCCCTCCGCGGTGTGGGTCGTCGACACCAAGAAGGAGCACCTCGCCGTCGAGGAGGCCCGCAAGCTCCGGATCCCGATCATCGGCATCCTGGACACCAACTGCGACCCCGACGAGGTCGACTTCCCGATCCCGGGCAACGACGACGCCATCCGCGCGGTCGGCCTGCTGACCCGCGTCGTCGCCGACGCCGTGGCCGAGGGCCTCATCGCCCGCTCGGGTGCCAAGACCGAGGGTGCCGAGAACGGCGCCGAGGAGCCGCTGGCCGAGTGGGAGCGTGAGCTGCTCGCCGGTGACGCCGAGAAGGCCGCCGAGACCGCCACCGCCGCCGACGCCGAGGCCGCCTCCGAGGCGACCGGTGCCTCCTCCGAGGGTGCCGAGGCTACGGCCGCTGCCGAGGCCCCCGCCGAGACCGCTGAGGCCCCCGCCGAGACCGCTGAGGCCCCCGCGGCCGACGAGGCCAAGGCCTGACGGTCCCACCGCCCGCTCACCTTCTCTGACTGCAAGGACGAAAGAAGAACATGGCTTACACCGCCGCCGACGTGAAGAAGCTCCGTGAGCTCACCCAGGCCGGGATGATGGACTGCAAGAAGGCCCTCGACGAGACCGACGGCGACTTCGGCAAGGCCGTCGAGCTGCTCCGCGTCAAGGGCGCGGCCAAGGCCGCCGCCCGCGCCGCCGAGCGTGAGGCCTCGGCCGGTCTGGTCGCCGCCTCCGGCAACGCCCTGATCAGCCTCAAGGCCGAGACGGACTTCGTCGCCAAGAACGAGGCCTTCATCAACGCCGCCCAGCAGATCGCCGAGGCCGCCGACGCCCACAAGGTCGCCGACGCCGAGGCCCTCAAGGCCGTCTCCCTCGGTGAGTCCACCGTGGGCGAGACCGTCGAGGAGCTCGCCCGCACCATCGGCGAGAAGATCGAGCTCGGTGAGGTCGCCTACTTCGACGGCTCCACCACGGTCTACCTCCACAAGAAGGCCTCGGACCTGCCCCCGACCCTCGGCGTGCTCGTCGAGTTCGAGGGCGACGAGACCGCCGCCCGCCAGGCCGCCCAGCAGGCTGCTGCCCTCAAGGCGCAGTACCTCACCAGCGACCAGGTCCCCGCGGACGTCGTCGAGGCCGAGAAGGAGGTGCTGACCAAGAAGACGCTGGAGGAGGGCAAGCCCGAGGCTGCCGTCACCAAGATCGTCGAGGGTCGCATCAACGCCTTCTTCAAGGAGATCGTCCTGCTGGACCAGGAGTCGGTCTTCGAGTCCAAGAAGTCGGTCAAGCAGGTCCTGGACGCCGCCGGCACCACGGTCACCCGCTTCGCCCGCTTCGAGGTCGGCGCCTGACGCCCACCGCGTCGGGCTCCCGCCACCCGGGGCTGCTCATCACGCAGGGGATCCGCTAGGTTCTCCTGGACGTCGAAGGAGGCCGGTCCGCTTGAACCTCAACCACAGGTCGAGCGGACCGGCCTTCTCGCACGTCCGGACCCTCTCCACCTCCCACGACTCTCGAAAAGGACGCTAGATGACCCAGTACCAGCGCGTGCTGCTCAAGCTCTCGGGCGAGGTGTTCGGCGGCGGCCAGGTCGGCGTCGACCCCGATGTCGTCTCCACGATCGCCCACGACGTCGCCGAGGTCGTGCGCAGCGGGGTGCAGGTCGCGGTCGTGACCGGCGGAGGCAACTTCTTCCGCGGCGCGGAGCTGCAGCAGCGCGGCATGGACCGCGTCCGCGCCGACTACATGGGCATGCTCGGCATCGTGATGAACTGCCTGGCCCTCCAGGACTTCCTCGAGAAGCTCGGCATCGAGACCCGTGTCCAGACCGCCATCACCATGGGCCAGGTCGCCGAGCCCTACGTCCCGCGCCGGGCGATCCGGCACATGGAGAAGGGACGCGTCGTGATCTTCGGCGCCGGCATGGGCATGCCGTTCTTCTCCACCGACACCGTCGCCGTCCAGCGTGCGCTGGAGAGCAAGTGCGACGCGGTCTTCTTCGCCAAGAGCGGGGTCGACGGCGTCTACAGCGCCGACCCCCGCAAGGACCCCTCGGCGACCAAGTACGACCACATCACCTTCGACGAGGCCATCAGCAAGGGCCTGGCCGTGGTCGACCAGACCGCCTTCACCCTGTGCGCCGAGAACGAGCTGCCGATGGTGGTCTTCGGCATGGAGCCCGAGGGCAACATCCCCCGCGTGCTCAAGGGTGAGAGGATCGGGACGCTGGTCGACGCCGGCTGAGCACCCGCTCGCCCCGCACCAGCACCCAGCAGACATCCCGCACCACGTACGCCGCACGAGACGCCGAGACCAGGAGCACCAGTGATCAACGACATCCTCAACGAGGCCGACAGCAAGATGGACAAGTCGGTCGAGGCGACCCGCGAGGAGTTCGTCGCGATCCGCGCGGGCCGGGCCAACCCCTCGATGTTCAACAAGATCGTCGTGGACTACTACGGCAGCCCCACCCCGCTGCAGCAGCTGGCCTCCTTCACCGCGCCCGAGGCGCGGATCATCCTGATCGCCCCCTACGACCAGTCGGCGATGAAGAACATCGAGCGGGCCATCCGTGACTCCGACCTCGGCGTGAACCCCGCCGACGACGGCAAGGTCATCCGCTGTGTCTTCCCCGAGCTGACCGAGGAGCGCCGCAAGGAGTTCATCAAGGTCGCCAAGGCCAAGGCCGAGGACGGCCGCGTCGCGGTGCGCAACCTGCGCCGCACGGCCAAGCAGGCCCTGGAGAAGCTCGAGAAGGACGGCGAGGTCGGCAAGGACGACGTGACCGGCGGCGAGAAGAAGCTCGATGCCATCACCAAGAAGCACACCGACGCCATCGACGAGATGCTGAAGAACAAGGAGGCCGAGCTGCTGGAGGTCTGAGACCTCCGCACGCTCGACCCGATGGCCACCCCCCCCCCCACGGGACCCGCCCCCGCGAGCCAGCCCGGCCCGACCAAGGACCACGGCCGGGCCGGTCGCGACCTCAAGGCCGCGATCGGCTCCGCGGCCGTCCTGCTCGGCGCGATCGCGGCGTCCCTGCTGTTCCTCAAGGCCGCGTTCATGGTGATCGTGGCGATCGCCGTGTGCGTGGCGGTGTGGGAGCTCGGGCGCGGGTTCTCCGCCAAGGGCATCGACCTGCCCGAGGAGCCGCTCATGGTCGGCGGCGTGGTGATGGTGGTCGTCGCCTACCTCTTCGGATCCGATGCGCTGGTGACTGCCACCGCGGTGACCGGTCTGGTCACCATGCTGTGGCTCCTGCGCCGCGGCATCGAGGGCTACGTCCAGAACGCCTCCGCGTCGCTGTTCACGCTGGTCTACGTCCCCTTCCTGGGCTCCTTCGTGGCGCTGCTGCTCTCCGAGGGCGGCCTGGGCGGCGGCGGTCTCGACGACGACGGGGTGCGCGGCATCATCGTGTTCATCGGCGTCACCATCGCCTCCGACACCGGCGGCTATGTCGCCGGTGTGCTGTTCGGCAAGCACCCCATGGCACCGGTCATCTCGCCCAAGAAGTCCTGGGAGGGCTTCGCCGGCTCGATGGTCTTCACGGTCGCCGCCGGAATCCTCCTGGTCGTGTGGCTGCTCGACGGGGACTGGTGGGTCGGCATCTTCCTGGGCCTCATCGCGGTGGTCATGGCCACCCTGGGCGACCTCTGCGAGTCGGTGATGAAGCGCGACCTCGGCATCAAGGACATGAGCCAGGTCATCCCCGGGCACGGCGGACTGATGGACCGCCTGGACTCCCTGCTGGCCACGATCGCCCCCATCTGGCTGCTGCTCCATCACCTCGTCTACCGCTGAGCCGACCGTGACGCTGCACCTGGTCCGCCACGGCCGGCCACTGGTCGACCCCGCGCGGCCGGCCAGCGCGTGGGAGCTGGATCCCGCGGCGTACGACGACGTGTGGGCTCTGCGCGACCGGCTCCCGGCGGGGGCCGCGTGGTGCTCCTCGCCCGAGCCCAAGGCGCTGGCCACGGCCGAGCTCCTGACCGACGGCGACATCGGGATCGTCGACGACCTGCGCGAGCACGAGCGTGCCGCCGGGTGGCTGGAGGACTTCGAGGACCGGGTCCGCGCCGCCTTCGCCGACCCGACGCTGCCCGCCGCGCCGGGCTGGGAGCCCCTCGAGGCCTGCCGCGAGCGCGTCGTCCCCGCCGTACGCCGCCTGCTCGACGTCCACGCCGACCAGGACCTCGTGCTCGTCGGGCACGGCACCGCCTGGACGGTCCTCGTCGCCGCGCTGAGCGACGCCCCACCCGACCTCGCCCGCTGGGCCGACTCGACGACCCCCGACCTGTGGACGCTGGACCCCTGACCGGCGCGGGGGAGCGTGCCGTGGGTGGCTTCGGGGCATGCTGGGGCCCATGACGGGCCATCCCAGCGACCCCAGCGGCGCTCTCGACCCGCGGGACACCGCGACCCTGCCGGCCACGCCCGCCGAGGATCCCCAGCCGAGCTGGTGGCACCGCGGCCACCCCGTCTTCGCCGCCCTGACCGGCTTCTTCGCCGGGCTGGTCTTCGTCGTCGTGGTCCCCGGCGCCTACGCCGCCGTGCTGGCCACCCTGATGGACTACGAGGCAGCCGAGGAGCTCTTCCCCTTCGTGCTGGTCACCCTCGCGGTCCCCATCGCGCTGCTGGTGCACCCGCTCACCCGCCGCTTCGCCCGCTACATGCTGCTCGGGATCTTCTCCACGGCCCTCGTGGTCGGAGGAGTAGCGGCCCTCGTGCTGTGGCTCCTGGTCAGCAGGGGTTGAGGCGCCGGTCACGCCGCGGGCGAGGGTTCGGCCCCGTGCCCCCGCGGGTGGGAGGATGGTCGCGTTATGTCCGAGACGCCTGCTGAGCCCATCAAGACGCTGCCCCTGGTGATGGAGGAGCCGCGCGGCCGCAAGAAGCCGCCGCGGCACCTGGCCGACCTCACCGCGGCCGAGCGCAAGGCGCTGCTGGAGGAGCAGGGC
>JAYYWX010000064.1:0-10449 GCA_036341255.1 Actinomycetota bacterium
CAGCCCGGTCCGCGTCTACGCCGCACGGCTGGTCGGGCTCCCCATCTTCGACCCGCAGGGCGACCAGGTCGGCAAGGTCCGCGACGTCGTCGCCGCCGTGCGCTCGGAGACCAGCGAGCCACGGGTCCTCGGCCTGGTCGGCGAGGTGTTCGGCCGGCGCCGGATCTTCGTGCCGATGACACGCGTGACCAACATCGATGCCGGGCAGGTGTACACGACCGGGCTGCTCAACATGCGCCGCTTCGAGCAGCGCACCACCGAGACCCTCGTCATCGGCCAGATGCTCGACCGCACCGTGCGCATCCCGACCAGCGGGGTGAGCGGCGTGGTCTACGACGTGGCGCTCGAGCAGGCCCGCAACCGCGACTGGGTCCTGTCCCGGGTCGCGGTCCAGGAGCCGGGCAAGGGGCTGCGCCGCCGCGGCCAGACCCACGTCGTGCAGTGGCGCGACGTGGAGGGACTGACCCGCCGCGAGGAGACCCAGGGAGCCACCCACCTGGTGCACGCGCTCAACGAGATGAAGCCGGCCGACGCGGCGAACATGATCCACGAGCTGCCCCCCGAGCGACGCTCGGCGGTGGTCAGCGCCCTGGCCGACGAACGGCTCGCCGACGTGCTGGAGGAGCTGCCCGAGGAGGACCAGGTCGAGATCCTGAGCCACCTCGAGGACGAGCGAGCCGCCGACGTCCTGGAGGAGATGTCCCCCGACGACGCCGCGGACCTGATCGCCGAGCTGCCCCCGGAGACCGCCACCGCGCTGCTGGACCTCATGGAGCCCGAGGAGGCCGAGGACGTGCGGCGGCTGATGTCCTACGTCGAGGACACCGCCGGCGCGATGATGACCCCCGAGCCCGTGATCCTCGGCCCCGACGCCACCGTCGCCGACGCCCTGGCCCACGTGCGCAACCCCGACCTGACCCCCTCCCTGGCCTCGCAGGTCTACGTCTGCCGCCAGCCGCTGGAGGCGCCGACCGGCAAGTTCCTCGGTGTCGGGCACATCCAGCGGTTGCTGCGCGAGATGCCGTCCTCGCTGGTGGCGGGCGCCCTCGACGAGGGCAACGAGACGCTACGCCCGGAGATGAGCATCGACGAGGTGGCCGCCCACCTGGCGACGTACAACCTCGTGGCGGCGCCGGTGGTCGACGAGAACGGCCACCTGCTCGGCGCCGTCACCGTCGACGACCTCCTCGACCACATGCTCCCGGAGGGCTGGCGCGACTCGCTCAGCTCGCGGCGCGGACGCCGCTCCTCCCAGCTCGGGTCCCAGCTCGGCCCCCAGGCGGGCCGCCGTGCCTGAGCAGCGGCCCCGCCTCGACACCCCCCGCGAGCTGCGCCGCCAGCTGGTGCGCCGGCCGAGCTACGACGCGGACTCCTTCGGCGTCTTCGCCGAGCAGTTCGCGCGCTACATGGGCACCGCACGCTTCCTGATGTGGATGACCGTCTTCGTGCTCGTGTGGGTGGTCTTCAACGCCGTCGCGCCCGACTCCGCGGCCTTCGACGCCTACCCCTACATCTTCCTCACCCTGATGCTGAGCCTGCAGGCGTCGTACGCCGCCCCGCTGATCCTCCTGGCGCAGAACCGTCAGGAGCAGCGCGACAAGGTGATCGCCGAGCAGGACCGTCAGGCCAACGCCCGGGCGCACGCGGACATGGAGTTCCTGGCCCGGGAGGTCGCCTCGTTGCGGATGGCCGTGGGCGAGGTCGCGACCCGTGACTTCGTGCGCTCGGAGCTGCGCGCGCTGCTCGCCGAGATCGACGAGCGGTCCGAGCGGGGGACCGAGGACGGCGAGGAGCCACCCCGCCCGTAGACTCGAGCATCATGAGCAGCACCCTCCTCGAGCAGGTCCGCGCCGCGCTGGCGACGGTCAACGACCCCGAGATCAAGCGGCCCATCACCGACCTCGGCATGGTCGACTCCGTCGAGATCGGCGACGACGGCGGCGTGGACGTCACCGTCCTGCTGACGGTCGCCGGGTGCCCGCTGAAGGACACCATCAACCGCGACGTCACCGCCGCGGTCGCCGCGGTCGACGGCGTCAGCGACGTGCGCCTGACCCTCGGCGTCATGACCGACGAGCAGCGCGCGGGCCTCAAGGAGGTCCTCAGCGACGGCAAGGCCCAGCGCGAGATCCCCTTCGCCCAGCCCGGCTCGCTGACCAAGGTCTTCGCCATCGCCTCCGGCAAGGGCGGCGTCGGCAAGTCCTCGGTGACGGTCAACCTGGCGCTCGGCATGGCTGCCCAGGGCCTGAAGGTCGGCGTCGTGGACGCCGACATCTACGGCCACTCGGTGCCGGCGATGCTCGGCGTGGCCGACTCCCGGCCCACCCAGGTCGACGACCTGATCATGCCCGTCCCGACCGCCTCGGGCGTCTCGGTCATCTCCATCGGCATGCTCAAGCCGCGCCGCGACCAGGTCGTCGCCTGGCGCGGCCCGATGCTCGACCGGGCCCTGGTGCAGATGCTCGCCGACGTCTACTGGGGCGACCTCGACGTGCTGCTGCTCGACCTGCCGCCGGGCACCGGCGACATCGCGATCTCGCTGGGCCAGCACCTGCCCGGCGCCGAGGTCGTCGTGGTCACGACCCCGCAGGAGGCGGCCGCCGAGGTCGCCGAGCGCGCGGGCACGATGGCCTCGATGATGCACCAGCGGGTCGTGGGCGTCATCGAGAACATGAGCTACCTCACCGTCGTCGACAGCGACGGCACGGAGAAGCGCGTCGAGGTCTTCGGGTCCGGCGGCGGTCAGCGGGTCGCGGAGACCCTCTCGTCCCGCTTCGGCTACGACGTCCCGATGCTCGGCCAGGTGCCGCTGGACACCTCGCTGCGCGAGGGCGGCGACGCGGGCAAGCCGATCGTGGAGTCCGACCCGACCGCCCCCTCGGCGGTCGTCCTGCGCGACGTCGCCCAGCGCTTGGCCGGGCGCGGTCGTGGCCTCGCGGGCATGCAGCTGGGCCTGACCCCCGCCAACAAGCTCTAGGATCGGCGCCGTGTGGGGAGTCGGGCTGTCGGAGCTGGCAGTCATCGCGTTCGTGGCCGTGCTGGTCTTCGGGCCCGACCGACTCCCCGTGCTGGCCAAGCAGGCGGGCCAGTGGTTCAAGGTGGCGCGACGCTTCGCCCACCAGGCCCGCGACGAGCTGCGCAGCGAGCTCGGCCCGGAGTACGCCGACCTCGAGCTGCGTGACCTCGACCCGCGCCAGGTCGTGCGCAAGCACATCATCGAGGCGATGAACGACGCCTCGGACGAGGACGACGAGGACGACACGCCCCGTCGGGGCAAGCGCAAGCAGCGGCCGCTCGACGAGGGCGAGGTCCCGCCCTACGACCTCGACGCCACCTGAGCCGTCCCCACCGGCACCACGGCGGCCAGCGCGTCCAGCGCCACCAGCACGCCCTCGCCCTGCGCCCCTGAGCGCAGCTCGACGAAGTCGGCGCCCACGCGCACCGGCACGCCCTCGGTGCGCCCGCCGTCCAGGCGGTGCCACCAGCACGGCTGACCCTCGTCGGCCAGTCGACGCAGCGCCGACCCCACCCCGACCCGGTCGGCCACCGACCAGGCGACCTCCGGGACGGCCCGCGCTGAGGCCCCACGCACCTCCACCACCGCGCTGGTCCGCACGACCCACTCCTGGCCGGCGACGCCGATCCGCAGCCAGCCCGCGGCAAGCCGCTCGAGCACGCCGGTCAGCCGCCCGACGCCGCGGACCTCGAGGGAGAGCGGCGCCCCGACCCCTGCCGCCAGCCGGGCGGCCAGCGTCACCGTGGCGTACTCCGACCGCGCCCGGTCGGCGAGCTCCGGGCCACGCTCGACGGCGTACATCGACTCGGCCTGCTGCTCGAGGTCCTCGAGCAGCGAGAAGACCTGCTCCTCCCACGCCATGGCTGCGACCTCCCCCGTGCGTCGGTCCGCCAAACCGCCGGCGCGCGTCCCTGTCGAGTTGCCTGCAGTTGAAGGCCGCACGTTGCGTCGATGTCAGTGGTTTGCCTCGTCGCCGAAGTCGAGTTGCCCAGATGTCATCGCCCCCCTACTTGAGGGTTGCTTGCATGCCACACGTGCTCGCTCGAGGCACGGCCTGGAGGGTCGCGGGCGCGCCACGTAGATGACCTCCGACACTGAGCGCGCTGAGCCTCACAAGACGATCTGGAGGCACCTCACCGACATCCACCCCGAGGAACAGGACCCCACCGCGTAGCGCCGACGTCCCCGCCCTGCCCTACTTCTCGGCCATGTCGGGGCTACCATCGACCGCCGACTCCACGTGCACCACACCGTCCGCGGTCCACCCCGAGATGATGTCGCCCGCATCGAGGGTCGCCGGTTCACCGCTGTCGTCGGGGTCGTAGACCAAGGTCCCCCGCAGCGTCGGGTCCGCGCCCTTCTCCCAGTCGTCGAGCTGGACAGCCACGGTGCCGGCAGCCACCTCGCTGACGGTGCCACTGAAGAAGGTCCGCTGGTCTGCGTCCGCGAGCCGGGCCACCCCCACGCCCCCCACGACCGCTCCGCCCGCGAAAGCGACCACCAGCGCCACGAGCACGCGCCCTGAGCCTGCGGGGGTTCTCATCCGTGTCCGATCGTGGTCCGCAGCTGAGGCATCAAGTCGCCCGTGGTCTTGTCCCACAGGCCAAGGGTGACACCGTGAGCGCCGCGTGAACAGAACGTGCAGTTGCCCTTCCACATCGCGCCCGCGGTGTCGAGGCCATGCCCGTTGGTCAGCCACGGGTACAAGCCCTCGCGGCACACCGTCCCGGTCTCGCTGATCTGAAAGCCGGACCACCCCGCTGTCGTGGTGGTGTCGGAGCAGTGGGACTTGTCGACCTCGCTAGAGGGTGACCAGTCCCCCAGGTAGACCGCCGGCTCGTGATGGGACTGACCAATGGGCGACGGAGCAACCCCCGGTCAATGGCACGCAACTCGACACGACGCCGCGCGCCCGGCTATCCACAGCCCAGGGGACGAACGATTGACAACACCATCGAACCGGCGTTCACTGGCTTGACTTGAAGCAAACGGACGCAAACGCAAGGTTCACTCTCGGATGATCTCTCTCGGGCACGTCTCCGTCCCCCGCTGCGCCGCGGTGTGGATCGCAGTCACCGCTGTGGGCGCCGGCACCTGCCGCGTGCTGGCCGCGGACCTGCGGGTCCTGGTCTCCTCGTCCGCCCGCGCCGGCGCGGACCTCGAGTCGTGGGTGGTGGCCCTCGCCGCCGCTGCGGTCTGCCTGGCCGCCTGCTGGGCCAGTGCCGTCACGGGCCTGGTGTGCGTGCAGCTCCTCCGCCGCCCGGCCGCGGAGCAGCGGCCCCCACGCGTCGCGGGGGTGCCCGCCCCCGTCCGTCGGCTGGTGCTGCGCGCCTGCGGCGTCGCGGTCGCTGGCGGGCTGGCCGGCGGGCTGGCCCTCTCCCCGGCGGGCGCCACCCCCGGCAGCCTCGAGCGCGACCGCCCGGGCACGCCCGCGACCTCCGTCGCCCCCTCGTCCACCCCGACCACCGCTCCCACCCCCACACACGCCACCGCCCCCGTGTCCGCTTCCGTGCCGGAGGACCGGCGGGTCGTGCGTCCCGGGGACTCGCTGTGGCGCATCGCCGAGGCCGAGCTGCTGCGTCACCACGACCACGAGCCGACGGTCGCCGAGGTCGCGGCCTACTGGCCGCGCATCCACGCCGCCAACCGGGCCCTGGTGGGCCCCGACCCCGACCTCGTCCGCCCCGGCGTGCCGCTCGTGCTGCCCGCCCCGTCCTCCCAGGAGTCCTGATGACCGCCCACCCCATCGCCGCACGCGCCGGCCGCCGGTCCTTCGACCACGTCCCCTTCGCCGAGGTGCAGGGCTCGCTGGCGCTGGACACCTGCACCGAGCCCGTCGTCGAACCCCTCGTCGAACCCCTCGTCGAACGCGTCGTGGAGCCGGCGCTCGAGCGCCCCGCCGCCGGGGTCGTCCCGATCGACCGCCGGGCGCGTGGGGAGGCCGAGCGCTGGGCCCGCCACATCGTGCAGGCAGCGCTCGAGGTGGTGGCCGGCATCCGTCCGTCCTCCCAGCTCGTGCGCTGGGTCTCCCCCGAGGTGTACGCCGACGTCCGCCGACGCGCGCACCTGCTGGCCCTGGCGACCCACCGCGAGCCCGAGCGCACCCACCCGGTCCGCGCGCGGCTGCAGTCGCTGCACGCGACGTACCCCGTCCCCGGCGTCCTCGAGGCGGCCGTCCACGTGCGGCACGGCCACCGCTCCCGGGCCCTGGCGGTCCGCTTCGAGCAGCACGCCCGCCGCGGGTGGGTGTGCACCGCCCTCGACTTCGCCTGACTGCTCGCCCCGCTGCTCGCCTGACCCGTTCGCCAGACCCGTTCGCCAGATCAGTCGCGACACGCCACCACCCGATCACACGGGGTTCACCGGACCGGCGGACCCTCGCGGCCATGGTGTGGGTAGTCGTGCCGGCCCTCGACGAGGCCGAGAACCTCCGGATCCTGCTCCCGCGGATCGCGGCCGAGCTGGCGACCTTCGACCCCGCCGGTCGGATCCTCGTGGTCGACGACGGCTCGACCGACGACACGAGCAAGGTCGTGGTCGAGCTGATGGCGGAGCTGGCCTGCTTGGAGCTGGAGACCCTGCGCCACAACCTCGGGAAGGCCACTGCACTGCACCGTGGCTTCCGCCGGGCGCTCGACGGCGGTGCCGACGTCGTGGTGATGATGGACGCCGACGGCCAGGACGACCCGGCCGAGCTCCCCCGGCTGCTCGCCGCGATCGACGCGGGCGCGGACCTGGTGACCGGCGCCCGCCTGGAGCGGCGCGACCGCTTCGTGAAGCGCACGACCTCGCGGCTCTACAACCGCACGACCGCCTGGATGTCGGGGGCACCGGGCCGCGACTTCAACTCCGGCTTCAAGGCGATGCGCGCCGGCGTCGCCGAGGACGTCTCCCCCATGCTCTACGGCGAGATGCACCGCTACCTGACCGTGATGGCGCACGGGCTCGGCTACCGCGTCGCCGAGGTGCCGGTCGAGCACCACCCGCGGATGTCGGGTCGTAGCAAGTACGGCCTGGCCCGCTTCTGGCGCGGGTTCGCCGACCTGCTCACCGTGCGCTTCCTGCTCAGCTACGAGCACCGCCCCTCGCACCTGTTCGGCGGGGTGGGCCTCGCCAGCCTGCTCGCCGGGGTGGCGGTCCTGGGCTACCTCACGGCCCTCAAGATCGGCGGCGCCACGATCGGAGACCGCCCCCTGCTGGTCGCAGGGGTGCTGATGGTGATGGTGGGCCTGCAGCTCTCGCTGTTCGGTCTGCTCGCCGAGCTCGTCGTGCACGCGCGTCAGCAGACCCGACACCGCAGCACCGCATGACGCTCCCTCCCCCGACCGGGCAGGCCCCGCCGCGGGCCGTGCTCGTCGTGGCCGTGGGCGTCCTGGTGGTGGCCGTCCCCGCCACCCTCGTCGGCGGCTGGCTCACCGGTGTCTCGTGGGACGAGACCTACCACGTGATGCGGCTGACGACGTTCCTCGAGCACGGGTGGTACCTCCTCGAGCGCGACATGCTCGGGGGCGAGCCCGGGCCGTGGGAGGACCAGCAGTACGTCTACGGTCCCGCCACGACCCTGCTGCTGCACGCGTGGAGCGTGCTGTGGGGCGTGGAGGGTTGGAGCGCGGTGTCGGCCAGCGCGACGGCGTACGCCGTGCGGCACCTCGGCGTCACGCTGCTCTCGCTCGTCGGGGTCGCCGCCACCGCCGCGCTCGCCCGCCGGGCCCTGGGCACCTGGCGCTGGGGCGTCGTCGCGGCGGCCGCTTTGGTGGCCGTGCCGACGTGGTCGGGGCACGCGATGTTCAACGTCAAGGACGTCTCCGTGGCGACCGGCTACACCCTGGTGACGCTCGGCCTCGCCCTCACCGCTCAGCGGGACCGGCGGGGCGCCGCGGCGCTGGCGCTGGCCCTGGTCGTGGCGGGCGTGGTGCTCGCGGTGGGGACCCGCCCCGGGATCGCCCCCGGCCTGGTGGTGGCGGCCCTGGTCACGATGGCGACCCGCGACCGGTGGCGCTGGTGGGCGGTGCCCGCCGCCGGGGTCTCGGCCGGCCTCGTGCTGTGGGCTGTCTACCCCGCCCTCTTCTCCGACCCGGTGACCGCGTTGTGGCGCGGCGCCCTGAGCTCCTCCCGCTTCGACGACCAGCAGGGCGCGTGGTGGTACCTCCCGCTGTTCCTGGTCGTCGAGCTGCCCACCCTGCACCTGCTGCTCGGTGCGGTCGGTGTGGTCGCCGCCGTCGTGGCGGTCCGTAGGACGCCGGGACCGGGGCGGCTGCTGCTGGTCCTCGTGCTGCTCCAGGCGCTGCTGCTGCCGACCCTGGGGGTGCTGCGCCAGGCCAACCTCTACACCGGTCTGCGCCAGCTGCTCTTCGCCGCACCGGCCCTCGCCGTGCTCGTCACGGTGGCGATCGCCGCGCTGGTCGCTGTCGGGACGCGGCGCTGGGTCCCCTGGGTGGCCGGCGCGGCCCTGGTGCTGCCCGTGCTGGCGCAGCTGCAGCTCTTCCCCTACGGCTACGCCTACCGCAGCCCGCTGGCCCTGACCGGCGCCCCTGTGGTGGCCGCGCACGACCCGTCCTGGGAGCTGCAGACCGACTACTGGCGCACCAGTGTGCGCGAGCTGGCACCGCTGGTCCCCGCGACCGGGACGGTCACCTGCTCTCCGAGCCGCGACGCCGACGGCGGCTTCCGTCCCTACTCCCACGAGAGCCACGACGACTGCGCCGGCGACCCCGTCGGCCCCCTCATGCCGTACGCCGACGAGCGGGACGGTCCGGGCCTCGGCTCGCCCACGCAGTTCGCCGCCGTCGTCACCGGCACCGACCGGGAGGCGGACAACTGCGAGCGCGAGGCCGAGGTGACCCGACGGCTGTGGTGGCGGGAGCTGACCATGAGCTGGACGGCCGTGTGCGACCTCGAGCCGACGACCTACCCGGTCGGCGGCCTCCGCCTCGACGGCGCCGGGCACGACGCGGCCGCACTGCTGAACGGCTGGGACCTCCACCGTGCCCGGGTCGGCGCGGGCGTGCGGGGCAAGTCCGCCGCGCTCGCCGTGTCGCTCCCGCCCCGGTTGCGGGCGCGTCCCCTCGCGCTGGAGGCGACGGCCGTCGGCTCGGGCAGCCTCGCCCTGCGCGTCAACGGCCGTGAGCTGCCCACGAGCACCTCGGGTCGGACCGTGACAGCCCGGGTCCCGGCCGAGCTGGTGGCGGCGTACCGCTTCGGGCGGCTGGTGGTGGACGTGACCCGCACCGACGACCGGCAGGTGCGGCTGCTGACCCTGCGACTGAGAGCAGTGGGCCGATGACCGACCTGCACAAGCGTGCCTATGTCTCCGGGGTGCGCGGCGTGCGCGCCGGGCTGACCAGCACCGGCGTGATGGACCGCCTGGACCGGTGGGCCGACGAGAGCCGCACCGGGTTGTGGGTGCGCTCGTGGTTCGCGGTCTACGACCTCGACGAGATGGCGCGCCTGAAGGTGCCCTGGTGGACCTTCGACGCCGCCGACGTCGTCGCGGCGCACCTGGTCGGCCGACCCGGCGCCCGGGTGCTGGAGTGGGGGTCGGGCTCGTCGACGTTGTGGCTGGCCGACCGGGCCGCGACCGTGGACAGCATCGAGCACGACCCGTCCTGGGCCGAGGCCATGCGGCCCCGGCTCCCGGCGCACGTGACGCTGCACGTGGTCCCGCCGGTCCCGGACCCGGAGCCACGCACGCCCTCGGGCAAGCGTGGCTTCGAGGGGCTGGACTTCACCGACTACGTGCACTGCGCCGACGACCTGCCGGGGTCCTTCGACCTCGTCGTGGTCGACGGCCGGGCCCGCGAGGCCTGCCTGACCCGCGCGGCTGACCGGCTGGCGCCCGACGGCCTGGTCGTGGTCGACAACGTGGACCGGGCGCGCTACCGCACCGCGATCGCCGAGCTCGCCGACCGGCTCACCGATCGTCGCGGCATTCGCGTCGAGGTGACCTGGACCCGTGGACTGACCCCGTCGCTCCCCTACCCGACGCGGACCGCGTTGCTGCGAGTGCGCCCGCCGGTGGTCGCGCCGTGAGCCGGCAGCGGCTGCGCACCGTCGCGCGGGCGGCGTTCCTGGTCTCCGTCGTGGCCTTCGCCGCCTGGGGTCTGCAGGGCAGCTGGCGCGACCTGGTCGTGGCGCTCTCCTCGACCCCGCTACCGGGGCTGGCGGTCGCCGCCGGGCTGGTGTTCCTCGGCCTGCTCACCACCTGCGGGGCGTGGCTGCGGCTCCTCGCCGGATACGGCCACCGGCTCCCACCCGACGACGGGCGCCGGGTCTTCTTCGTCGGCCAGCTCGGGAAGTACATCCCCGGCTCGGTCTGGTCGATGGGGGCGCACGCCGACCTCGCCCGCGGCTTCGGCGTCCCCGTCCGGGTCACCGTCGGCACCTCGCTGGCCTTCCTCGGCCTCAACGTCGCCACCGCGGGGCTGCTGGCCTTC
>JAYYWX010000065.1:0-13248 GCA_036341255.1 Actinomycetota bacterium
AGCGGAACGCGTCGAAGTGCGAGCAGGCGATCCGGTGCGACTCCACCACCCGGTCGGTCCCCGCCCCGCCGAGCCGCAGCGGCCAGCCGTGCCGGGTCTCGGAGGCGGGGGAGCGGTGCACCATCGCCCACTCGTGCAGCCCGAAGCAGCCCAGCTGCGCCGGCCGCGACGCCGTGGCCACCAGCAACCGCCGGATAGCCTCCACCAGCGGGCGCTGCGCGGCGACGTACGCCGGGTCCACCTCGACTCGTGTGGCTGACCGCGGTCCATGGCCCGCGCTGGGCCACACGACCCGGTAGCCCTTCCAGCTCTCGTGCTCGGGCGCGTCCTCCAGCGCCACGCCGACGCCGGGGTGCCAGCGCCGCAGCTGCGCGGGCCGCTGGGAGTAGTAGGTGAACAGGAAGTCGTGGACGGGGTGCTTGACCCGCGCCTCGCGCCGCTCGAGGTGCGGGCGCGTGTAGCGGTCGACGCGCGCAGCGTGCGCCTCGGCGAGCGGCTCCCACTCCGCCCGCGACATCACCGTGCCCACCTGCATGGGTCCCACGGTAGGCGCGGCGCGCGCCCGCGCAGGAACCGACGACGTACGCCGCCGGGCTGGTGTTGACTGGCGCACATGGTCGACCGGCGAGCCCAGCTGCTGTCCGCGACTGCCCACCTCGAGGCGCCGCTCGGGATCGTCGACGACGACGCGCTGGCGGCGAACGCCGACGACCTGCACCGTCGCGCCGGGGGCGTGCCGATCCGCGTGGCGACGAAGTCGGTGCGGGTCCGCTCCGTGGTCGAGGAGGTGCTGCGCCGTCCGGGGTTCGCCGGCCTCATGACCTACTCGCTGGCCGAGTCGGTGTGGCTCGCCGACCTCGGCCACGACGACGTGCTGCTGGCCTACCCCACGGTGAGCCGCGCCTCGCTGCGCGACCTCGCGGCCGAGGAGCACCGGCTCGCCGCGATCACGATCATGGTCGACTCCACCGACCAGCTCGACCTGGTCGACGCGGTCCTCGGCGCCGACCACCCCACGATCCGGGTCTGCCTCGACGTCGACGCCTCGCTCCGGCTCGGACCGCTCCACCTCGGTGCCCGCCGCTCGCCGGTGCACACCGCCGAGGAGGCGGAGCGGCTGGCGCGCGCGGTGGCCGAGCGACCGGGCTTCGCACTGGTCGGCCTGATGTTCTACGACGCCCAGATCGCCGGGGTCCCCGACTCCTCGCCCGCCGTGCGGCTGATGAAGCGGCGCTCCGCTGCGGAGCTCGTCGACCGACGCGCGGCCGTGGTGGCCGCCGTCGGCCGCCACGCGGCGCTGGAGATCGTCAACGCCGGCGGCACCGGCAGCCTGCACGTCGTCGGCGACGACCCGGTCCTCACCGAGCTCACCGCGGGCTCGGGCCTCTTCGCCCCCACCCTCTTCGACGGGTACGCCGGCTTCAGCCCCCGCCCCGCGGGGTACTACGCGCTCGACGTCGTGCGCCGTCCGGCCACGGACCTCGCCACGCTGTTCTCCGGTGGCTTCATCGCCTCCGGTCCGACCGGCGCGAGCCGTGCCCCGACGCCGGTCTGGCCCGAGGGCCTGGCGCTCACGCGGGCCGAGGGCGCGGGCGAGGTGCAGACCCCGGTCCGTGGCCCGGGTGCCGGGGCACTGGCGGTCGGAGACCGGGTGCTGCTGCGGCACGCGAAGGCCGGCGAGATGTGCGAGCGGCTGGCCGAGGTCGCCCGGGTCGGCGCGGACGGGGGCACCCGTGTGGTGCCGACGTACCGCGGCGAGGGGAGGGTCTTCGGATGACCACCACCGGCACGCCCCGCAGCACGTGGCGCAACTGGAGCGGCAGCGTCAGCTGCGCCCCGCAGCGACTGGCCGCGCCCACCTCGACCGCCGAGGTCTCGCAGGTCCTCGCCGACGCCGCCCGTGACGGCCTCACGGTGCGACCGGTCGGCTCGGGCCACTCCTTCACCCCGCTGTGTGCGACCGACGGCGTGCAGGTGCGGCTCGACGGGATGGCCCGGCTGCTCGGGCACACCCCCGACGGCCGGGTGCGGGTGCAGGCGGGGATGTCGCTGCGCGCCCTCAACCGCGAGCTCGACCGGCTGGGCCTGGCGCTGCCCAACCTCGGCGACGTCGACCCGCAGACGGTGGCCGGCGCGATCGGCACGGGCACCCACGGCACCGGCGACCGGCTGCACGGCATCGCCAAGGCCGTCGTCGCCGTGCAGCTGGTGACCGCGTCCGGTGACGTGGTCGAGGTGGACGAGCAGCACCCGTGGTTCGGCGCCGTGCGGGTCTCGCTGGGCGCGCTGGGCATCGTCACCGAGGTCACCCTGCAGTGTGTGCCGGCCTTCCTGCTCCACGCCCGCGAGGAGCCGATGCCGCTGCCGGAGGTGCTCGAGCGGCTGCCGGAGCTCGTCGGCGGCAACGACCACTGCGAGTTCTACTGGTTCCCCCACACCGAGAAGGCGCTGCTCAAGCGCAACAACCGCGTCCCCGCGGGCACCGAGCCGGCGCCGATCGGCCGACTGCGCAGCCTGGTGGACGACGAGCTGCTCAGCAACGGCGCCTTCGAGGTGCTCAACCGGGTCGCCCACGCCCGGCCCTCCCTCGTCCCGCGGATCAACGCGTTCTCCGGTTCCGCGCTCTCGGCGCGGGAGTTCGTCGCGCCCTCGCACGAGGTCTTCGTGTCCCGGCGGCGGGTGCGCTTCCACGAGTCGGAGTTCGCGATGCCGCGCGCCGCGCTGCCGGAGGTGATCGGCGCGTTGCAGCGCTGGTTCGCGACCAGCGGCGAGCACGTGTCGTTCCCCATCGAGGTGCGCTTCACCGCCGCCGACGACGTCTGGCTCTCCACCGCCCACGAGCGCGAGAGCTGCTACGTGGCGGTGCACACCTACCACCGCCAGGACCCCTCGTCGTACTTCGCCGCCGCCCAGGAGGTCTTCGTCGCCCACGGCGGCCGGCCGCACTGGGGCAAGCGGCACACCCTGGACGCGGCGTACCTCTCGAGGGCCTACGCCCACTTCCAGGAGTTCCTCGCGATCCGCGACGACGCCGACCCGCGCCGCCTCCTCACCAACGAGCACCTGACGCAGGTCCTCGGCTCCTGAGGTCCACGACTGAGGTCCACGGGGCTGCACTCGATAGGGTCGTCGGGTGCGCATCGCGAGATTCACCACGGGCGAGGACCCGCAGTACGGCGTCGTGACCGGCGACCTGGACGAGCACGGCCAGCTGGGCGAGGACGCGGTCGTCGTGGCCCTCGCCGGCGACCCGTTGTACGTCGGCGTCAAGCTGCTCGAGCAGGAGCACCGCCTCGAGGACGTCCGGCTCCTCGCGCCGGTCCTGCCCCGCAGCAAGGTCGTCGGCATCGGCCGCAACTACGCCAAGCACGCCGCCGAGCTCGGCAACGACGTGCCCAGCGAGCCGCTGATGTTCCTCAAGCCCAACACCTCGGTCGTCGGCCCCGGCGACCCGGTGTTCTACCCGCCGCAGACCAGCGACCTGCACTACGAGGGCGAGCTGGCCGTCGTCATCGGGCGCATCTGCCGCGACGTCCCGCCCGAGAAGGCGACCGACGTCATCCACGGCTACACCGTCGCCAACGACGTCACCGCCCGCGACCTCCAGCGCAGCGACGACCAGTGGACCCGCGCCAAGGGCTTCGACTCCTTCTGCCCGCTGGGGCCGTGGGTCGAGACCGACCTGGACCCGCAGGCCTTCGCCGACGGCGTACGGCTGCGCACCTTCCTCGACGGCGACGTCGTCCAGGACGGCTCCACCGCCGACATGATCTTCGACATCCCGAGCCTGGTCGCCCACGTCAGCAGCGTGATGACCCTGCTGCCCGGCGACGTCATCCTCACCGGCACCCCCGAGGGTGTCGGCCCCATGCAGGTCGGCTCGGAGGTCGAGGTCGTCATCGACGGCCTCGGCTCGCTGTCCAACACCATCAAGGAGCGCTGACCCCCGTGTCCGAGCAGAGCACCCCCGCCACGCCCGCCACGCCGGCCACGCCTGTCAGGGTCCGGATGGCCCCGTCGCCGACCGGTTCGCCCCACGTCGGGCTGGTCCGCACCGCCCTGTTCAACTACGCCTTCGCCAAGCACGCCGAGCTCACCGGCCGCGGCGGCACGTTCGTGCTGCGCATCGAGGACACCGACAAGGAGCGCTCGACCGAGGAGTCCTACGCAGCGATCCTCGAGCTGTTCCGCTGGCTCGGCCTGACCTGGGACGAGGGCGTCGAGGTCGGCGGTCCCTACGGGCCCTACCGCCAGTCCGAGCGCGGCGACCTCTACCGCGACGTGCTCGCGAAGCTGCGCGCGTCGTCGTACACCTACGACTGCTACTGCAGGAACGACGAGGTCGAAGCGCGCCGCAAGGAGTCCGGCTCCAAGGTGATGGGCTACGACGGCTTCTGCCGCGAGCTGTCGCCCGAGCAGCGCGACGCGTTCGTGGCCGAGGGCCGCGAGCCGCTGGTGCGCTTCCGGATGCCCGACGGCTCGATCACCTGGGACGACCTGGTCCGCGGCGAGGTCACCTTCGAGACGCAGTTCGTCCCCGACTTCGCGCTGTGCCGCGCCAACGGCGACCCGCTCTACACGCTCACCGCGCCCGTCGACGACGCGACCATGCGCATCACCCACGTGCTGCGCGGTGAGGACCTGCTCTCCTCGACCCCGCGCCAGATCGCGCTGTTCGAGGCGATGAAGGCGATCGGCGTCGCCGAGACCACCCCGCTCTACGGCCACCTGCCCTACGTCATGGGGGAGGGCAACAAGAAGCTGTCCAAGCGCGACCCGCAGGCGCACGCGCTGGCCTACCGCGAGCAGGGCTTCCTGCCCGAGGGACTGCTCAACTACGTCGCGCTCCTGGGGTGGGCGATCGCGGCCGACCGCGACGTCTTCACGCTCGAGGAGATGGTCGAGGCCTTCGACATCGCCGACGTCAACGCCAACCCGGCGCGGTTCGACCTGAAGAAGGCCGAGGCCATCAACGTCGCCCACCTGCGGATGCTGCCGGTGGAGGAGATCACCCACCGCGCACTGCCGTTCCTCAAGGCCGCCGGCGTCGTCGGCGACCCGGTGCGCGACGCCGACGCCCAGCTCCTGGAGCTGGCGATGCCGCTGGTCGCCGAGCGGGTCAACAAGCTCGCCGAGGTCGCCGACATGCTCGGGTTCCTCTTCGTCGACGAGGCCGACTTCACCCGCGACGAGGCCGACGTGGCCAAGCTGCTCGACGAGACCGGCCGCGAGGTCGTCAAGGCCGCCCACGACGCGGTCGCGGCGCTCGACACGTGGTCGACCCAGGCGATCCAGGACGCCCTGCAGGCGACCCTGGTCGACGAGATGGGCCTCAAGCCGCGCGTCGCCTACGGCCCGGTCCGCGTCGCGATCACCGGCCGCCGGGTCAGCCCGCCGCTGTTCGAGTCGATGGAGCTGTTGGGGCGCGAGCGGTCGCTGGCGCGCCTGGCCTCCGCGCTCTGACCCCGGCCACCTGACCATGGAGCCACCCGTGCTGGCCTACCACCGCCTGCTCACCGCCGGCCGTCCGTCGCGCTGGTGGGTGCTGCTGGGCGTCGTCATGGTGGGGGTGATCTTCCTGGTCGCCCAGACCGTGGCGGCCGGGGTGATCGCGGCCGGGCTCATCCTCGGCGGCCTGCCGCCGGACGTGGCGCTGGACCGGCTGTCGGGCACCGACGAGATCACCCCGTCGTTCCTGGCACTGGTCAACATCGGCTGGGCCGCGGCGATCCCGGCGGTGGTGCTGGCCGTGTGGCTCGTGCACGGGCTGCACCCCGGCTGGGCCGCCTCCGTCGTACGCCGGCTGCGGTGGGGGTGGCTGGCGACCTGCCTCGGCCTCTCGGTGGTGGCGCTGGTCGCGACCCTGGTCGTCTCGGCCGTCCTGCCCGCGCAGGGCAACGGGGCCGAGATCACCGGTGAGCTGAACTCGTGGAGCCGGACCATGCGGGACTTCCTGCTCGTGGTCGTGCTGCTCACCCCGCTGCAGGCGGCGGGGGAGGAGTTCGCGTTCCGGGGCTACCTCACCCAGGCCGTCGGCACCCTGGTGCCCTCGCGGGCCGTCGCGGTCGTGGTGCCCGCCCTGCTCTTCGCGCTGGCGCACGGGGCCCAGGACCCGCCGGTCTTCGTCGACCGGTTCGCGTTCGGGCTCGTCGCCGGCTTCCTGGTGCTGGCCACCGGCGGGCTCGAGGCCGGCATCGCCATGCACGTGCTCAACAACCTGCTGGCCTTCGGCATGGCCCTGGCCTTCAGTGACATGACCACGGCGATGAACCCCACCGGTGGCACGTGGTGGAGCCTGCCCGTCACGCTGACCCAGAGCCTGGTCTACCTCGGCGTGGTGATGTGGGTGGCCCGTCGCGCCGGCATCGCCACCGAGGGCAGCCCGGCACCGTCGGGTGCGCCGCGGCCGCCGGGCCCTCCGGGCAGCCAGGGCCCCCAGGGTCCCCCGGGTCCCCCGGGACCTCCGCCCCCGCCAGGTCCGCCGGGACCGTGGGGCGGCCCGCCGTCACCCCCCTCCGAATTGGTCGGCCCCGACCCTCGCGTGTAAGGTTCCCGTCGGTCCTCAGGGCTGCGGAAGCAGGTCGTGAGGTACCCCCTTGGGGTATGGTGTAATTGGCAACACGGCTGATTCTGGTTCAGTTGTTCTAGGTTCGAGTCCTAGTACCCCAGCAAGTGACCACCCAGGTCAGGGCGGCTCCGCGAGGAGCAGGCCCCGATTTGATCGGGACGAAAGCTCAAGGCTAGAGTTCCACCGGTCGCCAGGGAGCCGAAAGGCTGCCGAAGCGCACAACTCAACACATGCTCCGTTCGTCTAGTGGCCTAGGACGCTGGCCTCTCACGCCGGAAACACGGGTTCGAATCCCGTACGGAGTACGTCACACGAAGCGCCCCGGTCCTCACGGACCGGGGTGCTTCGCCGTTCTCCGGCCGCACCCTCGGCGCTCGCCCGGGCGGCCGTGCCTCGCGTCGGTGAACGCGGGCGAGACGAGCGCCGTACCCATCTGCAGACGTCCCACCAGAGGAGCTGCTGATGCCCACCCCCCGCCCCGTCCTGTCCGCCCTCACCGCCGGCGCACTCGGCGTGCTGGCCACCGGCCTGGTCGCCCTGCCGGCGCCGGCGCAGGCCGCGACCTTCACCGTGAAGAACGAGTCCCAGCTGCGGGCCGCGGTCGCCAAGGCCAACCGGGCCACCGGCCAGGACACGATCCGCCTCGGCCGCAGCATCACGCTGCGCAAGGGCTCGCTGGAGATCACCGACGCGCTCGTCCTCGACGGCGACGGCAAGCAGATCCGCGCCCGGGGCAAGGACCGCATCCTCGACGTCCGCCCCGACGTCACGCTGCGCGTCGAGGACCTCACGCTGCGCGGTGGCCGCGCGCCGCAGGGCGAGTCCGGCGGTGCCATCCGCGCCACCGGGGCGACGCTCGAGGTCGTGGACTCCCGCCTCGTGGGCAACCGCGCCGTGGGGGAGGGCGCCAGCGGTGGCGCGATCATGAACGACGGCGGGAGCGTGTCGGTCGTCGGCACCCGGATCGAGCGCAACCGCGCCGAGCGCGCCGGCGGCGGCATCGAGGCCAACGCCGGGGTCACCACGGTCACCGACTCGGTGCTGCGCGGCAACCGCACCGGAGCCGCGCCCGGCAACGGGGGAGCGCTGCACCTGACCGGGGCCGGCGCCGTCGTGGTCGAGGGCAGCCGGGTGCTGAACAACCGGGCCTCGGCCGAGGGTGGAGGCCTGTGGAACTCCGCCGACGGCCAGATGAGCGTGACCGGCACCCTGGTGGCCCGCAACCGTGCCGCCGGGGCTGAGGCCGACCAGGGCGGCGGCGGGCTCTTCAACGACGGGGGCACGATGACGGTCTCCGACGTGCGTCTCGTCGGCAACCGGGCCACCGGCTCCGCCGGCTCCGGTGGTGGTCTGCTCGACGTCGGTGGCACCGTCTCGGTCCAGGACACCACGATGACCAGGAACCGGTCCGAGCGGGCCGGCGGGGGCCTCGAGACCGCGGCCGGCACCGTCGACCTGGCCGACGTCGACATGACCGACAACACCACGGGTGACATGCCCGGCAACGGCGGTGCGCTGCACCTCACCGGCGCCGCACAGGTGACCTGGAACGGCGGCACGGTCACGGGCAACGACGCCGCGGCGCAGGGTGGCGGCCTCTGGAACTCCGACACCGGCCTCCTGGTGGTCATCGGTGTCGACGTCTCCGACAACACCGCCCCCGAGGGCGCCGACGTCTACAACGACGGCGGCATCTTCCTCCAGGACGGGCTGCCGGTCCTGCCGGCGACCCTCGGGCTGCCCCTCGGCTGAGCCTGACGTCGTCGACCGGTCCGGCTGGTCCGCCCGAGGGGGGAGGAGGGCTCAGCCGGGCCGGTCGACCTGCGCGGCCAGCCGCTCGGGCGCCTGGACGCAGTAGGAGTCGGTCAGCAGCTCGGCCACCTCGGCCCAGTCGGTGTCGTCGTCGAGCAGCAGTCCGACGACGTCACTGCCCCACGAGGCCTTGAAGTACGGGTCGCCGAGGTGCTGCAGCGCCATCACCTCGTCGGGCTCGGCGCGGAACATGACGCGGAACAGGCCGTCCTCACCGCCGAAGACGTGCGCCACCGTGGCCGACCCCACCCGCCAGCGGGTGCCGACCCAGGCCGGCTCGGCCGCGCACCGGGGGAAGGCAGAGAGCACGGCGTCGATGCGGCGTACCCACTCCTCGGGGACCTCGGGACGCTCCGTGCGGCGGCTCACGGGACCAGCGTGGCACGGGCCACCGACGTCCGCCCGGCGGGAACCTCAGGCGCAGAGACCGTTGGCGAGCGCCTCGGCCCGCTCCTTCTCCCGCTCGGCCGCCTCGTCGGGGTCGACGGGCTCGGTGGCCGTGGCGCTCGGGTCCGCCGACGAGGTGCCGACCGGGTCCTTGGCGCTGATGGACCGCCGACCGAGCTTCTTGGTGAGCGACTTGTCCTTGGCCACGCGCTTCCACAGCTTGGCGGCCTTGTCGGACCAGACCAGCCGGTTCGGGTCGGGGGCGTAGGCCTCGTTGGGGACCGTGACGAACTCGATGCTCCCCAGCCCGGTGTCGCGGAACTGCAGCGCGAGGTCGACGAGGTCCTGGATCGAGCCCAGCTCCTCGTCGACGGTGATCGACCGGGTGGCGGCGGAGAGGAAGCTGTAGACGCGGTCGGGACGGGTCAGGGTGCCGGCCGAGACGACCTTGTTGATCATCGAGGCGATGAACGCCTGCTGGCGACGCATCCGGCCGATGTCTGAGTTGGCCGAGAGCACGTAGCGTTCGCGGACGTAGTCGAGCGCCTCCCGGCCCTCGAGTGTCTGGGTGCCGGCGTCGAAGAAGATGTTGTGCGTCGGGTCGGAGACGTCCTTGGGGATGCAGACCTCCACACCCCCGACGGCGTCGACCATGTCGACGAAGCCGTTGAAGTCGACGGTGACGTAGTGGTCGATGAGCACCCCGGTCAGCTGCTCGACGGTCTGGATCGTGCATGCCGGCCCGCCGAGGGCGAAGGCGGAGTTGAACATCTCGAGCTCACCGCCCGGGATCACGCTCCCGTCGTCGTCCATGCAGTCGGGCCGGGTCACCAGCGCGTCGCGGGGCAGCGAGATGCCGTAGGCCTCCTGCCGGTCCGCCGAGACGTGCACCAGGAGGGTGGTGTCCGAGCCTCCGCCACCGGACTCCCCGTCGATGGCACAGCCCTCGCAGGAGCGGTCGTCGGTGCCCATGACCAGGATGTTCAGCGGCTCCTTCGGGCCCTCGACCTCCTCCTTCTCGGGACGGTCGGTCAGCATCCCCGTGACGTCCTGGGAGCGGATGTCGCCGTCGAGGTGGCGGTAGGCCAACGTCACGGCCGCGGCGGTGAGGATCGCCAGCAGCACGTGGGTGAGCAGCACGACGCGCACGACGATCCGTCGGTGGGTGTGGTCGACCCGCAGGTGCTGTGGCACCCCTCGATCCTCCCCCAGGGGTGGTCACCGTGCGCGGACCCCCGGCCCGGACGGAGCGTCGTGGGGTCGCGCGACTGCCCACGGCGGTGTCCGATTCCCGCCAGAGTCCGTCGGTGGCGGCGTGCATGATGGCGGGGTGAGCGACATGGCGAGCCCCCTGGACCCGGTGCTGGATCCCGAGTCCTGCTACGCCGCCGTCAGCTCGCGCGATCGTCGCTACGACGGTGTCTTCTACACCGCGGTCCGCACCACCGGCATCTACTGCCGCCCCTCCTGCCCGGCGCGCACCCCCGCCGCCGGCAACGTGACCTTCCACCGCTCCGCGGCGTCCGCTCAGGCCGCCGGCTACCGGGCGTGCAAGCGCTGCCTGCCCGACGCCACGCCGGGCAGCCCGGACTGGGACGTCCACGCCGGGGTGGCAGGCCGGGCGATGCGGCTGATCGCCGACGGCGTCGTGGACCGTGAGGGGGTCGAGGGCCTGGCCCGGCGCATCGGCTACACCCCGCGCCACCTCGGGCGCGTGCTGGTCGCCGAGCTCGGTGCCGGGCCGCTCGCCCTCGCCCGGGCGCGCCGCGCGCAGACGGCGCGGGTCCTGGTGGAGACCACCGACCTGTCGTTGGCCGACGTCGCCTTCGCCGCCGGCTTCGCCAGCGTGCGGCAGTTCAACGACACCGTCCGCGAGGTGTACGACGCCAGCCCCAGCGCCCTGCGCGCACGGCGCTCCGCGGCGGGCACGGAGGGTGCAGTCGAGTCGGCTGCCGCGGGCAGGCTCACCATGCGACTGGCGGTCCGCACGCCCTTCGCGGCCACGGCACTGCTGGACTTCCTGGCCTACCACCTGGTCCCGGGCGTCGAGGTCGCCGGACCCGGCTGGTACGCCCGCACCCTCGACCTCCCGCACGGCCCCGGCACCCTGCGGCTGCGCCTCGACCCGTCGCTCGACGACCTCGAGCCCGGCCGCACCGCCCAGGTGGCGGCCACGTTCACGCTCACCGACCTGCGTGACACCGGCGCCGCCGTCGAGCGCGCCAGGCGGCTCGTCGACGCCGACTGCGACCCGCTGGCCGTGGGCGCGCACCTGGGAGCCGACCGGTTGCTCGCCCCCCTCGTGGCCCGCCACCCGGGCCTGCGCGTGCCCGGTCAGGTCGACGGCGAGGAGACCGCGCTGCGCACGGTGATCGGCCAGCAGGTCTCGGTCACCGGCGCCCGGACGGTCACCGGCCGGATCGTCGCGGCGCACGGGACCCCGGTCGACACCGGCGTACCGGGGTTGACGCACGTGTTCCCGCGCACCGATGTCGTGGCCGGCCTGGACCCCGAGACGCTCCCGATGCCGCGGGCCCGCGGCCGAGCCCTGGTCGGGCTGGCGGCGGCACTGGCCGGGGGAGAGGTGGCGCTCGACCGCGGACCCGAGCGCGACGCGGTGCGCGAGCGGATGCTCGCGCTGCCCGGCATCGGCCCGTGGACCGCCGACTACGTCGCGATGCGCGCGCTGGCCCACCCCGACGTCTTCCTCCCGACCGACGTGGGCGTCCGCACCGCCTTGGAGCGGCTCGGCGCCGATGCTGAGTCGGCGATCGCCGGCAGCGACCGCTGGCGGCCCTGGCGCTCCTACGCGCTGCTGCACCTGTGGCAGACGCTGATGCCGCCCACCCCCGAGCCGGCACCCCAGCCCACCGATCCTCAGGAGACCAGCTGATGTGGACCGAGACCCCGAGCCCGATCGGGCCGCTGCGCATCGTCGAGCACCACGGTGCGATCACCGCCATCGAGTTCTCGCCCTGGGCCGAGGGCGACGGGCGTCCCCGTGGGGAGAGGCAGGACGACCAGCCGGTGCTGGTCGAGGCCGTGCGCCAGCTGGCCGCCTACTTCGACGGCACGCTCACAGACTTCGACCTCCCGCTCGCCCCACAGGGCAGCGACTTCCAGCAGCGGGTCTGGGAGCAGCTGCGCGGCATCGGCTACGGCGAGACCGCGTCGTACGGCGCCATCGCGCACCGCCTCGGCATGACCAACGCCGCGTCAAGGGCGGTCGGCCTGGCCAACGGCCGCAACCCGATCCCGATCCTCATCCCCTGCCACCGCGTCATCGGCGCCGACGGCACCCTCACCGGGTACGCCGGGGGGCTGGAGCGCAAGCAGCTGCTGCTGGACCTCGAGCGCACCGACGCACTCTTCTGACGCCGAGCCGTCACTGACGCACGGCCGAGCCGTCACTGACGCACGGCCGAGCCGGACAGCGTGGTCAGGCCGACTGGCCGTCTGCAGCGGCCCGGCGCAGCGACTCCGAGAGTCGCTCGGCGGCGGCCATGACCGCGGGGGCGTGCATGCGACCCGGCGTGCGGGACAGCCGCTCGAGCGGGCCGGACACCGACACGGCGGCGATGATCTTGCCGCTGGGGGAGCGGACCGGAGCCGACACCGAGGCGACGCCCTGCTCCCGCTCGCCGACCGACTGCGCCCAACCACGGCGGCGGATGCCGGAGAGGGCGGCAGCGGAGTAGGCAGCGTTCTGCAGACCACGGTGCATCCGCTCGGGGTCCTCCCAGGCGAGCAGCACCTGGGCCGCGGAGCCGGCACGCATCGTCAGCTGGGTGCCGACGGGGATGGTGTCGCGCAGGCCCGAGGGGCGCTCGGCGGCGGCCACGCAGACGCGGTGGTCGCCCTGGCGCCGCCACAGCTGGGCGGACTCGCCGGTGATGTCGCGTAGTCGCGCGAGGACGGGGCCGGCGGTGGCGAGCAGGCGGTCCTCGCCGGCGGCGGCCGAGAGCTCGGCGAGCCGTGGGCCGAGGACGAACCGGCCCTGCATGTCGCGGGCCACGAGGCGGTGGTGCTCCAGCGCCACCGCGAGACGGTGCGCGGTGGGTCGGGCGAGGCCCGTGGCGCTGACCAGACCCGCCAGGGTCGCCGGGCCCGACTCCAGGGCCGTCAGCACGATCGCCGCCTTGTCGAGAACGCCCACTCCGCTGCTGTCCATATGGCAATACTGATGTCTCGGGGAATGGGATGGCAAGCATTGTGACGCGCGCCTCACCACTCTTTGCCTAGGCAGGAGCCGTCTCGCATCCTGGGAACCGTGTCTCACGACATGGGATCTTGGGCGTAGCATCGACCCCGTCGAACCGCCCGACCCTGCGTGCCTCCGCACGCCGTCGGGCCGGACGGACACCCGCCAACCGAAGGTCACGAAGGAGTGCGTCATGGGCAGGACCCTTGCCGAGAAGGTCTGGGACGAGCATGTCGTCCGATCGACCCCCGGGGAGCCGGACCTCCTCTACATCGACCTC
>JAYYWX010000066.1:0-26395 GCA_036341255.1 Actinomycetota bacterium
CCGCGTCGTCATCGTCGGGGGAGGCCCCGGCGGCTACGAAGCAGCCCACGTCGCCGCCCAGCTGGGCGCCGAGGTGACCATCGTCGACACCGACGGCCTCGGTGGCTCGGCGGTGCTCACCGACTGCGTGCCCAGCAAGACCCTCATCGCCACCGCCGAGGTGATGACCGAGGTCGCCGAGGCCGGCGAGCTCGGCATCACCATGCGCGACAAGGAGGGCGACGCCGCGTCCGGCATCGCCGTCGACCTCGCGCGGGTCAACACCCGCGTGAAGGCGCTGGCGGCCGACCAGTCCCGCGACATCGCCCGCCGCATCGACCGCGACGGCGTGCAGGTCGTCCAGGGGCGGGGCCGTCTCGACGGTCCCGGCCGCGTGGTGGCCACGGCCCCCGACGGTTCGGAGACGACGCTCGAGGCCGACGCCGTCCTCGTCGCGACCGGTGCCGCGCCCCGCACGCTGCCCAGCGCTCAGCCCGACGGTGAGCGCATCCTGACGTGGGAGCAGGTCTACGACCTCGACGAACGGCCGGAGTCGCTGGTGGTGGTGGGGTCCGGTGTCACCGGTGCCGAGTTCGCCTCGGCGTACCAGGCGCTCGGCATCCCCGTCACCCTGGTCTCCTCCCGCGACCGGGTGCTGCCCGGCGAGGACGCCGACGCCTCGCTGGTGCTGGAGGAGGTCTCCACGCGTCGCGGCATGAACGTGCTCTCGAAGTCGCGCATGGAGTCGGTCACCCGCGACGGCGACGTCGTCACCGTGGCGCTCACCGACGGCCGGGAGGTGCAGGCCTCGCACTGCATCCTGGCGCTCGGGTCGGTCCCCAACACCGCCGACATGGGCCTGGAGGAGGCCGGCGTCCAGCTCAAGGACGGCGGGTTCGTCTGGGTCGACCGGGTCTCGCGCACCTCGGCGCGGGGCGTGTACGCCGCCGGCGACTGCACCGGTGTGCTCATGCTCGCCTCGGTGGCCGCGATGCAGGGCCGGATCGCCATGTGGCACCTGCTCGGTGACACCGTGCACCCGCTGGACCTGAAGAAGGTCTCTTCGAACGTCTTCACCGCCCCCGAGATCGCGACCGTCGGCTGCTCCCAGCAGACCGTCGACGCGGGCGACATCCAGGCCGAGGTCGTCATGCTGCCGCTGTCGGGCAACCCGCGCGCCAAGATGCAGGGCGTCCGCGACGGCTTCGTGAAGCTCTTCATCCGTCCCGGCACCGGCATCGTGGTCGGGGGCGTGGTCGTGGGCCCGCGGGCCTCCGAGCTGATACACCCCGTCTCCATCGCGGTCGCGGAGTCGCTGACCGCCGACCAGCTCGCACAGGCGTTCACGGTCTACCCGTCGATGAGCGGGTCGATCGCCGAGGCGGCCCGGAGGCTGCACCGGGTCTGAGCCGGGCGAGACCGGCTCCGGGCCGGTCAGCCCCTGACCGCGATCGAGATGCCGGCCAGGGAGGCCTGGATGCGGGCCTCGGTGAGCGCTGCGGTGACCAGCGGGCCGTGCTCGACGGTCTCCGCGAGCGGCATGCTCGAGAAGTGCGAGGCCGACGGTGCCTGCCACCACGGCACGTAGCGGTCCCCGACCCGCACCTCGCGGTGGGCGGGGTCCGCACCCGTCTCGACGCGCAGCTCGCAGCTCCGGCACACCTCCACCCTGCGGCTGCTGCCGTGCGGGGGAGCCCAGTCGAGACGGGCCACCGCGGGGCCGTGCTGGGGGTTGAAGAAGCACGGGCCGCGACGCGGGGGCAGCGGCTCCCCGACCTCCAGGGCCCGGACCGCGGCGAGCTCCCAGCGTGCTAGCTGGAGCACCTCGTCGAGGCGGTCGACGTCGTCGGTGCTGTCCGCGGCGTCGAGCATCCCGCGCGCCCGCTCGTAGCCCTCCAGGGCGAACCGGTGGTGCTCGCGGACCTCGTGGGAGGCATCGGCCGGCAGTGCCAGGCCGGCGACGTCCTCGCCGAGGACCAGCACGTCCTCGCGGGCCAGGCGCTTCGCGGCCCGGAACGCCTCGCGCTCGAGCAGGTGGGCCTCGCGCCGCTCACGACGCCGGCGGATGGGGTTCCACATGGGTTGTTCCTTCCCACCCCTGCCGCGGCGAATCCTTCGTCCTCAGGAGGAGCGGAGCACCTTCTCCAGCGGGCGACCCTTGGCCAGCTCGTCGACGAGCTTGTCGAGGTAGCGGATGCGGCGCATCAGCGGGTCCTCGACCTCCTGGACCTTCACCCCGCACACCGACCCGGTGATGAGGGAGACGTTGGGGTTGAGCTCGACGGCGTCGAAGAAGTCCTCGAAGGTCGTGCCGGCGTCGAGGTGCTGCTGCACCTGCTCGGGGGAGAGGCCGGTCAGCCAGGTCACCACGGCGTCCAGTTCCTCCCGGGTCCGGCCCTTGCGCTCCAGCTTCGCGACGTAGTGCACGAAGACCGACGCGACGCTGGTGGTGTAGAGGCGGTGCATGGCTGCTGACCCTACGGGTAGCACGGGTAATGGATGCGACAGATGTCGGTCCGGAAGGACAGAATCCGAGGCGATGTTCACCGCTCTGCTCCGCCACGCCCGCCCGCCCTCGCCGCTGGCCGGGAGACTGGCTCGCCAGTCGCTCCTCTTCGCCCTCGGCGACGGCGCGTTCCTCGCCGGCTCGGCGGTGTTCTTCACCGTCGTCGTCGGACTGCGACCGGTCGAGGTGGGACTGGGGCTGACCATCGCCGGGGTCGCGGCGTTCCTGGCCGCGCTGCCCATGGGCAAGCTCGTGGACCGGTTCGGGCCGCGTCGGATGTGGGCGGTCAGCGCCCTGGGCCAGGCGTCGATGTTCGCGTTGTGGCCCTTCATCGAGGGCTTCTCGACCTACGTCGCGATGGCGGTCGCGATGGAGGTCATCGGTGTGCTCGGGGGCGCAGCGCACGGGGCCTACACGATCGACGTGCTCCCCCCGGGGGAGCGGGTGCAGTCGCGTGCCTACATGTACTCCGCGCTCAACGCCGGCTTCACCATCGGCGCCGCGGTGGGTCTGCTCGCCCTCGCGGTGCCGGGCGACCTGCTCCTGCAGGGGCTGCCGTGGTTCACCGCGTCGGTCTTCCTCGTCAACGCGGCCGCGATCACCCGTCTGCCCGACGCCTCCCACGACTCCAAGACCCCCGAGGAGCGCAGGGTCAAGGTCCCCGGGCCCGGTCCGCTGCGCAACCCGGGGTGGATGGCCACCACCTTCCTGCTCGGCGTCTCCTGGACCAACCAGGTGCTGCTGCACATGGTCATCCCGCTGTGGGTGGTCAGCGAGACCGATGCCCCGCGATGGCTGGTGGCACTGCTGCTGGCCACGAACACCGTCATGTGCATCGTGCTGCCGATGGCCGCGGCACGCGGGGTGGCCGACGTGCCGACGGCGCTGAGGGCGATGCGACTGTCCTCCGTCTTCATCGTGGTGTCCTGCGTCATCACGATGGCGACCCACGAGACGGTCGGCTGGGTGACGATCCTGCTGATCTGGCTCGGCCACGTGACCCTGACCGGCGCCGAGCTGAAGCTCTCGGCGGCCAGCTGGACCTTCGAGGCCGACCTGATGGACCCGCGGCAGCGAGGCAGGTACCAGGGTGCGGCCGAGTTCAGCGGCACCCTGGGGCGGGTCTGGGCGCCGGCGGCGTACACCTTCCTCGCGATCACGTGGAGCGCGTGGGGATGGCTGGTCATCGCCGGCATCATCGTGCTGGCCACCGTGGCCATCCACCCCGCCGCGAGGTACGCCCGACGCTGGCTGGAGGATCGCGTCCCGGCCGACGTGCTCGCGGACGCTCGATCCTCGGCGCCCGAGGCGGAGGAGGCGATCGCGATCGGGCCGCCGTCGCTCATCGACACCGACACCGCGGTGATGGACCGGCCCTAGCCGTGATGTCCTAGCCCGGTTGATCGAGGAGCCGCTCCATGCGGGCGATCTCGGCGAGCTGGCCGGTCGCGACCTCCTCCATCAGCTCCAGGACGCGCGCGTTCGTCGACTCCGGCATCCCCTCGGTCGCCATCTGCACGGCACCGTCGTGGTGGCGGATCATCCCCTCGAGGAAGAGCCGGTCGAACTCCGTGCCCTCTGCCCGGATGAGTGCGGCCATCTCCTCCGGCGACAGCAGCCCGGCCATCCCGGCGTGGCCGTGGGCGGCGTGGTCCCACTCCGAGGGGTCGTCGCCGGCCTCGGGCACGTCGAGCCCCTCGGCCGCCAGCCACTGGCTCATCAGCCAGATCTCCGGCGCCTGCGCCGCGTCGATGCGTCGCGCCAGTGAGAGCACCTCGGTCGACGAGGCCCGCTCGGGGGTCAGCGCCGCCATCTCCAGCGCCTGCCGGTGGTGCGGGATCATCATCTGCACGAAGGCCAGGTCGGCGTGGCTCCAGCCCGGGACCTCCACGTCGATCGGTCCGGACGCGGTGGCGACCGGCTCGCCCGGTGCCCCGGGGACGAGCTCGCGGACCTGCGAGGTCGAGCTCGCCGCCGGGTCGGGTGCGGCCGAGGGCTCGGAACCGGTGCACGCGGGCAGCGCGAGGAGCACGGATCCGGCGAGGGCGGCGGACGCCAGACGGCGCGGCGTGGATGACAGGCGCATGACGTTTCCATTGCACCACGCGAGGTTCGCGCCCGACCCGTAACCTCCGGCCCGGTTCGACGGTTGCACGGCCATGAGCCACCGCTCCCTCCGCTCCGCACGCGCCCGACTCTCCTTCGCCGGCCTGGCCGCGACGCTCGCCGCCGGCCTCGGCCTGGCGGCCGTCAACGTCTCCGCCGAGGCCGATCCTGGGGTCCGTGCCTGCACCGCCGAGGAGTACGCCGCCCTCGTCGAGGCCGGCGACAACTTCGCCCTCGGCTGCCAGCTGCCCGGGTCGGCCCTCGCGGACATCACCGCGGGCTTCGCCGAGGCCCTGGCGCAGGAGCCGCTCCCGCTGACCAGCGAGGACGAGGTCGACAAGTCCGACAACGTCGAGCTGGTCGCGCACCTCCCGCTGGAGGGCAGCTTCGCCGAGGAGGGTGCCTACGGCACCGACATGGCGTTCAAGGGCCGCTGGCTCTACGACGGCAACTACAGCGGCTTCCAGGTCTTCGACATCAAGAAGCCGACCAGGCCCAAGCGCGTCGCCCAGGTGTTCTGCCCGGGTGGCCAGGGCGACCTGTCGGTCCACAAGAACATCCTGGTGATGAGCGTGGACGCCAGTCGCAGCGACGACTCCTGCTCGAGCACCGCGCTGTCGGCGACCGAGAAGTCGGCCTGGGAGGGCCTGCGGGTCTTCGACGTCTCCAACCCCCGCAAGCCCAAGTACGTCGCGGCCGTGGAGACCGACTGCGGCTCGCACACCCACACGCTGGCCCCGACGAAGAACGGGAAGTCCCTGTTCGTCTACGTGTCGTCGTACTCGCCGAACGCCGACTACCCCGACTGCCAGCCCCCGCACGACAAGATCTCGGTCGTGAAGATCCCGGTCGAGAAGCCGGCGCGCGCGAAGCTCGCGGCCACCCCGGTGCTCTTCCCCGACGGCGGCAACCCGGGCGGCCCGATCCCGCTGCTGACCTCGAGCTCGACCAGCGGCTGCCACGACATCACGGCCTACCCCAGCAAGGACATCGCGGCGGGCGCGTGCATGGGCGACGGGATCCTGCTCGACATCAGCAAGCGCAAGAAGCCGACGGTGACCGAGGTCGTGACCGACGACCTGAACTTCGCCTTCTGGCACTCCGCCACCTTCAACAACGCAGGCACCAAGGTGCTGTTCACCGACGAGCTCGGCGGCGGCTCGCTGCCGACCTGCCACCCCGGCTTCGGCCCCACCAAGGGCGCCAACGGCATCTACGACATCGTCGACGGGCAGCTGGAGTTCCAGAGCTACTACAAGATCTCGCGCATCCAGGCCCTGACCGAGAACTGCGTGGCCCACAACGGCTCGCTGATCCCGGTCAAGGGCAAGGACATCATGGTCCAGGCGTGGTACCAGGGCGGCTTCTCGGTCTTCGACTTCACCGACTCCACCAACCCGACCGAGTTCGCCTACTGGGACCGCGGCCCGATCTCCACGACCAGCCTCGAGCTCGGTGGCGCGTGGTCGGTCTACTGGTACAACGGCTACATCTACTCCAGCGACATCACCCGCGGGCTGGAGGTCTTCTCGATCGACGACCCGATCGTGAACCCGGCCAAGAAGATCAAGATGGGCACCTTCAACGCTCAGTCGCAACCTTCCTACAACGGGTGATGTCATAGGGGGCATGGGAACTCGGACCCTCGCCCTCGCCGTCTCGCTGACCCTCGGGCTCCTTGCCTCGGCCGCGCCCGCCGCTGCGGCCGACCCCCTGGAGCTCGAGGGTCGCGGCTTCGGCCACGGCATCGGCCTGTCGCAGTACGGCGCCCAGCGCGCTGCCACGCAGGGCGTGGGATGGAAGGAGATCGTGCGCACCTACTACCCGGGGGCGCGCCTGGGGAAGGTCGGGGGAGCGGTCACCGTCCTGGTCTCCGCCGACGACGACGGCGACACCCGGGTGCTGGCCCGCTCCGGCCTCACCCTCACCAAGGTCGGTACGTCGAAGCGCTGGTCCCTCCAGCGCCTGGACCGCCGCGCGAAGCAGTGGCGGGTCCGCGCCGACGGCCGTGGCCGCAGCGTGCTGCAGGCGCGCCGCGGCGGTGGTGGGTGGCGCACGAGCAAGCGGTTCGGTGGTGACGCGGAGTTCTCCGGGAAGGGACCGATCACGCTGGTGACCCCCGACGGACGCACCGACTACCGCGGCCGGCTGCGCTCGGCGGCCACGGACGACGCCGGGGTCGACCGCGACACGGTCAACCTGGTCTCGCTGGAGGACTACCTGCGCGGTGTCGTGCCGCAGGAGGTGCCGGCGCTGTGGGATCCCGACGCCGTGCGGGCCCAGGCGGTGGCGGCCCGCACCTACGCGGCCTTCGAGCGGGGGGAGCCGCTGGCGTCGCACTACGAGATCTGCGACACCGACCGGTGCCAGGTCTACGGCGGCGCCTCGGCGGAGCACCCCGCCTCCGACGACGCGATCCGTGCGACCCGGAGGAAGGTGCTGCGCAGCGGCGGGCAGCCGATCTTCGCGCAGTTCTCCGCGAGCAACGGCGGCTACAGCGTGGCCGGACCGTTCGACTACCTGCCCGCGCGTGAGGACCCGTGGGACCCCTTCACCTGGAGCAGGACGATCCCGGTGTCGGACCTGGAGACGGCCTTCGACACCATCGGTGACTACGAGGGCATCGAGGTCCTCGAGCGCGACGGCCGGGGCGCCTTCGGCGGGCGGGTCGTGCGGGTGACGGTGACCGGCACCGAGGGGTCCAGCACCGTCAGTGGCGACACCTTCCGGATCCGCCTGGGGCTGCCGAGCACCCTCCTCCGCGAGGTGTCCTGAACTACAGATCTGTAGTTCGCGCGAGGGCATTGCCGCCTCGTGTGACGCATGGTGCGATGAGGTGCTGGTGTGGTCACACCGGCCCCCTCGCCCCCCTCCGCACCAGCCGTCACAGGAGTCCCTAGATGCTCGTCCGCGCCCTCGTCCTGGCTGTCGCCACGGCCCTGGTCGCGGTCCCCGCGCCCGCCTCGGCGGCCTCCGACCGGTGGGACGTCCAGGGCGAGCCGACGCTGCGGATCCAGGGCAGGGGCTTCGGGCACGGGCACGGGATGTCGCAGCACGGGGCCGAGGGGGCGGCCCGGGAGGGCCTGAGCGCCGCCGAGATCCTCGCGTTCTACTACCCGGGCACCGAGGCCGGTCGCGCCTCGGGCCGGATCAGCGTGCTCGTCAGCGCCGACGCCACCGACGACCTCGTCGTGCGCCCGCGACCCGGGCTGCGGGTCAAGGACCTCGGCACCGGTGAGCGCACTGTCCTGCCGGAGGAGCCCGACGGTGCCACCGTGCAGGCCTGGCGCATCCGCCAGGACCGCAAGGGCCGCGCCAAGGTGGCCTACCTGCCCGAGGGTGCCAAGCAGTCCGGCGGCTGGCGGAAGTTCCTGGTCCTGCGGGGCGAGGGCGAGTTCGACGCCAGGAACAAGCCGATCACCCTGGTGCTGCCGGGCGGGACCGAGCGCGACTACCGCGGCAAGCTGCGCGCCGCCGCCCCGTCGCAGGGCAGCCAGGCGCGCGACACCGTCAACCGGCTGCGGCTGGAGGACTACCTGCGCGGCGTGGTCCCGCTGGAGATGCCCGCCTCCTGGAGCCCCGCGGCGGTCCAGGCCCAGGCCGTGGCCGCGCGCACCTACGCGGCGTACGAGCGTGCCCACCCGCGGGCCGCCCACTACCAGGTCTGCGACACCACCTCGTGCCAGGTCTACGGCGGTGCCTCCGCCGAGCACCCTGCCTCCGACGCCGCCATCCGAGAGACCAAGGGCCAGGCCCGCGTCGTCGACGGCCAGCCCGCCTTCACCCAGTTCTCCGCCAGCAGCGGCGGGTGGACCTCCGCCGGGTCACGGGACTACCTCGTGGCGCAGGAGGATCCCTACGACGGTCACGACGGCAACCCCGTCCACGGCTGGTCGGTGACTGTGACCGACGACCGCATCGAGTCCCAGTGGCCCGCGATCGGCGACCTGCGCCAGGTCGAGGTGCTCTCCCGCGACGGCAACGGCCAGTGGGGCGGGCGGGTCCGCTCGATCCGGCTGACGGGCTCGCAGGGCAAGGTGACGCTCAGCGGCGATGCGTTCCGCTTCGGGCTGGGGCTGCGCTCGACGTGGGTGACGGTGCGGACGGGCTGACCCGCCGCAGCACCAGGCCCACCACCAGCGCCCAGAACGCGGCGCCGACGCCGAGGATGCTCACACCCGAGGCGGCGACCACCAGGCAGCCGATGGCGGCCAGCCGGTCGGCCGGGTCGGCGAGCGCGTCGGAGAGCGACGCGGCGAGCGTGCCGAGCAGCGCCAGCCCCGCGGCCGACTGCACGACGCCGTCCGGGGCGGCCGCCACCAGGGCTGTCAGCGCACCCGCGCCGGCGGCGAGCACGAGGTAGGTGACAGCGGCGGAGACCGACGCGCGCCAGCGCTGGTCGCGGTCGGGCCCGGCGGCCGGCCCCGCGGTGAGCGCGGCGGTGATGGCCGCGAGGTTGACCGCGTGCCCGCCCAGCGGGGCGACGAGCAGCGTGCCGAGGCCGGTGACGCCCATCGACTCCCGCCACGGGACGCGGTAGCCGAAGCTGCCCATCACCGCGACGCCGGGGACGTTCTGCGAGGCCATCGTGACGACGTACAACGGCAGCGTCACGCCGACCATCGCCTGCCACGACCAGGTCGGTGCGGTGAGGGCGAGGGTGGGCAGCAGGTCTCGGGCGGCCACCTCGTCACCGGCCGTCACGACGACCACGACGAGGGCGACGACCAGAGCCGCCGGCACCGACCAGCGCGCCGCACGGCGCTGCAGCACCAGCCAGGTCAGGATCACCGGGGCCACCACGGCGGGGGAGTCGGCCAGCGCCAGCACCGGCTCGACGCACAGCGGCAGCAGGACGCCGGCAAGCATCGCCCGGGCCAGGGACGGCGGGATCGCGGCCACGAGGTCGCCGAGCCTCGGCACCAACCCGGTCAGCACGACCAGGACGCCCGTCGCCACGAACGCGCCGACCGCGGCGGGCCAGCCACCCTGGACGGCGCCGGTCGTGACCAGGAGCGCGGCGCCTGGGGTGGACCAGGCCAGCGAGACCGGCGTGCGGTGCCGCAGCGCGAGCCAGAGCATCCCCAGGGCCTGGGCGACGCAGAGCGCCAGCAGACCCGACGCCGCCTGGGCCGGGGTGGCACCGACAGCGGTCAGTCCGGCGAGCACGACGACGAAGGAGGAGGAGAACCCGACGACGGCCGCGACCACCCCCGCGCTGACCGGGGTCCCCTGCTCGTGCATGGTGGCTCCTGCGACGTAGTACCGTTCCGTTTACGGAACAGACTGTAAGGGAGGCCGGCGTGGCCGGACCAGGCGCGTCCACCGGAGCCCGCATCCGCGCGCTGCGCGAGGAGCGCGGCATGTCGCTCAGCGCGCTCGCGGCCGCCGCCGGCATCGGCAAGGCGACGCTGTCCGAGCTCGAGGGCGGTCGCCGCAACCCCACCCTCGACACCGTGTACGCCGTCGCCGGCCCGCTCGGCGTCCCACTGGTCGCCCTCGTGGCGGAGGCGGGCGCCTCCGACGCCCTGAGCGACGACGCCCTCACCGCGGTCCGGCTGCACCTGCTGACCGAGCCCGACCGCACCACCGAGGTCTACCTCGTCCGCGTGCGACCCGGGGCCGAGCGCTCCTCGCCCGCCCACGCCGCCGGTGCGGTCGAGCAGCTCGTGGTGCTGTCGGGCGAGGGTCGGCTGACCTACGGGGCGGCCGGGGAGGAGCAGGTGGTCGACCTGGTGCCCGGCACGCACGTGCACTGGCCCGCCGACGTGCCGCACGCCTACGCGTGCACGTCGGCGATGGAGCTCAGCGCGGTCGACGTGATCGTCACGCCGACCTGAGCCGGCTCACGCCGGGCCGAGCACCACCACGAGGTCGCCCCCGTCGACCGCCTGGGTGCCCGAGAGGGCCACCCGCTGCACGGTGCCGGCCATCGGCGCGGTGATCGCGGCCTCCATCTTCATCGCCTCGATCGTGGCCACCGTCTCGCCGGCCTCGACCTGCTGCCCGGTCTCCACGACCACCGACACGACGCCCTGGAACGGCGCGGCCACGTGACCGGGCGTGCCGGGGTCGGCCTTCTCCGCGGCGGCGACCTCGGCCGAGACGCTCGTGTCGCGGACCGCGACCGGTCGGATCTGGCCGTTGACGGTGGCCATGACGGTGCGGAAGCCGCGCTCGTCGGGCTCGCTGATCGACTGCAGGCCCAGGATGAGGGTCTTGCCCTCCTCCAGGGTCACCTCGTGCTCGACGCCGCTGCGCAGCCCGTAGAGGTAGTCCAGCGTGGACAGCACCGAGGTGTCGCCGTAGGTCTCGCGGGACTCCGTGAAGGAGCGCGTCGGGCCGGGGAACAGCAGCTCGTTCAACGTACGCCGCCTCCCCGCCGAGGATCCTGCCTCCAGCCCGGCCGACTGCTCCGCGGTGAGCTCGGCTGCCGGCTGCTTCCAGGTGCGGCCGGCGAGCGCCTTGCTGCGGAACGGCTCGGGCCAGCCGCCCGGCGGGTCGCCGAGCTCGCCGTTGAGGAACCCGATGACGGAGTCGGGCAGGTCGAAGCGGCTGGGGTCCTCGGCGAACTCGGTCGGATCGGCGCCCAGGCCGACCAGCGCCAGCGCCAGGTCGCCGATCACCTTCGAGCTCGGGGTGACCTTCGGGACGTTGCCGAGGATGTCGTTGGCCGCGGCGTACATGTCCTCGACCTGCTCGAAGCGCTCGCCCAGGCCGAGGGCGATCGCCTGCTGGCGCAGGTTGGAGAGCTGCCCGCCGGGGATCTCGTGGCGGTAGACGCGACCGGTCGGGGCGGTGAGCCCGGATTCGAAGGGTGCGTAGACCCGGCGCACGGCCTCCCAGTAGGGCTCCAGCGCGTTGACCGCCGCGAGCGACAGGCCGGTCTCGCGCTCGGAGTGGTCGGTGGCCGCGACCAGCGCCGAGAGCGGGGGCTGGCTGGTGGTGCCGGCCATCGAGGAGGTCGCGGCGTCCACGGCGTCGACCCCGGCCTCGATCGCCGCGGTCAGGGTGGCCAGCTGGCCACCGGTGGTGTCGTGGGTGTGCAGGTGGACCGGCAGGTCGAAGCGCTCGCGCAGCGCGGTGACCAGGCGGCGGGCCGCGGGGGCGCGGAGCAGGCCGGCCATGTCCTTGATCGCCAGCACGTGCGCGCCGGCGTCGACGATCCGCTCGGCCAGGCGCAGGTAGTAGTCGAGGGTGTAGAGGCTCTCGCCGGGGTCGGAGAGGTCGCCGGTGTAGCACAGGGCGACCTCGGCCAGCGCCGTGCCGGTCGAGCGCACGGCCTCGATCGCCGGACGCATCTGCTCGACGTCGTTGAGGGCGTCGAAGATCCGGAACACGTCGAGGCCGGTGTCGACGGCCTCCTGCACGAAGGCGTCGGTGACCGCGGTCGGGTAGGGCGTGTAGCCGACGGTGTTGCGGCCGCGCAGCAGCATCTGCAGGCACACGTTGGGCACGGCCTCGCGCAGCGCGGCCAGCCGGTCCCACGGATCCTCGGCGAGGAAGCGCAGTGCCACGTCGTACGTCGCCCCGCCCCAGCACTCCAGGCTCCACAGCTCGGGTGTGGTGCGCGCGACGTGCGGCGCGACGGCCAGCAGGTCGGCGGTGCGGACCCGGGTGGCCAGCAGCGACTGGTGCGCGTCGCGGAAGGTCGTGTCGGTGACCGCGACGCGATCCTGGGCGCGCAGGCGCCGGGCGAACTCCTCGGGGCCGACCTCGCGCAGCAGCTGGCGGGTGCCCGCCGGGGGAGCGGCGTCCAGGTCGATGCTCGGGAGCTTGGTCGTCGGGTCCAGCTCGACGGGTGCCGCGCCGTGCGGCTGGTTGACCGTCATCTCGGCGAGGTAGGTCAGCAACTTGGTGCCGCGGTCCCCGCTGCCGCGGGCCTGCAGCAGCTCGGGGTGGGTCTCGATGAAGGCGGTCGTGACGCGGCCGGCGGCGAAGTCGGGGTCGTCGAGCACCGCCTGGACGAAGGGGATGTTCGTGGAGACGCCGCGGATGCGGAACTCCGCGAGCGCGCGCCGGGCCTTGTCGACGGCCTGCTCGAAGGTGCGGCCGCGGCAGGTGAGCTTGGCCAGCATCGAGTCGAAGTGCGCGGAGACCTCGGCGCCGGTGTAGACGGTGCCGCCGTCCAGGCGCACGCCGCCGCCGCCGGGGGAGCGGTAGGTCGTGATGACGCCGGTGTCGGGACGGAAGTTGTTGGCCGGGTCCTCGGTGGTGATGCGGCACTGCAGGGCGGCGCCCCGCAGTCGCACGGTGTCCTGGGAGAGACCGAGGTCGACGAGGGTCTCGCCGGCGGCGATCCGCATCTGCGACTGGACCAGGTCGACGTCGGTCACCTCCTCGGTGACGGTGTGCTCGACCTGGATGCGGGGGTTCATCTCGATGAAGACGTAGTTGCCCTCGGGGTCGAGGAGGAACTCCACGGTGCCGGCGTTCTTGTAGCCGATCTCGCGGGCGAAGCGCACCGCGTCGGCGCAGATCCGGTCGCGCAGCTGCGGGTCGAGGTGGGGCGCGGGCGCGATCTCGACGACCTTCTGGTGCCGGCGCTGCACCGAGCAGTCGCGCTCGAAGAGGTGGATGACGCCGTCGGGCCCGGTGCCGTCGGCGAGGATCTGCACCTCGATGTGGCGGGGATCGACCACGGCCTGCTCGATGAAGACCGTCGGGTCCCCGAACGCGGCGTCGCCCTCGCGCATGCAGGTCTCGACCGCCTCGCGCAGCGCACCGGGTGTGTCGACGCGACGCATGCCGCGCCCGCCGCCACCGGCCACGGCCTTCACGAAGAGCGGGTAGGGGATCTCGCTGGCCTCGGCCGCCGCGACGAGCGCGTCCACGTCGGTGCCGGGCTCGACGCTCTTCAGCGTCGGGACGCCGGCTGCCTTGGCGGCCGCGATGGCGCGCGCCTTGTTGCCGGTGAGCTCGAGGACCTCCGAGCCGGGGCCGATGAAGGTGATGCCCGCGGCGGCGCAGGCCTCGGCCAGCGCCGGGTTCTCCGAGAGGAAGCCGTAGCCGGGGTAGACCGCGTCCGCGCCGGCGCGGACCGCGACCTCCACGATGCCCTCGGGGTCGAGGTACGCCCGGACCGGGTGTCCGCGCTCGCCGATCTCGTAGGCCTCATCGGCCTTCAGCCGGTGCTCGGACCAGCGGTCCTCGTGGGGGAAGACCGCGACCGTGCGCGCCCCGAGCTCGTAGGCGGCGCGGAACGCCCGCACCGCGATCTCGCCCCGGTTGGCCACCAGCACCTTGGAGAACATGTCGGGAACCTACCGACGGGGGCGCCGGTTGGGGACCGTCCGTCTCGGTGACCGGCGTCACTGCGACGGGGGCGTCCGATATCCGACCTCCCCCAGGAGGTCCGGGGTGAGGGTGGCCGCGAGCGCCAGTCCGTCCGGCTCCGGCACGTCGAGGACCTGCACCCGCTGGCTGCCGCCGGCCGTCGTCGCCTCCAGGGTCACCAGGCCCGCGCGACGCTGGAACCACGTGTCGCGCACGGTCCACCCGATCACGTGCTCGGCGCCCAGCACCTCCCGGCGCCGGGCCAGGCTCCCCGACCGCGACACCAGGAACCCCTCGCTCGCGAGGTGCCCGAGCGACCGGGCGCGGTCCTCCCCGAGGGCGATGGCCACCGGCAGCGCGAGCAGGGCGAGCACGAGGGACCACGGCGTCAGGAGGTCGGCGACGACCAGCCCGGCCGCCAGCGCCACGAGGGCCACGGCCGGCGCCAGGGCGCGCAGCCGTCTCCGGCGTACGGCGGCGGGCCCGTGGGTCCGCAGTGGGGCCGTGAGCGGGGCGTCGGTCGGCCGGTCGTCGCCCAGGACGGCCCCGGCGACGCCGGTGACGACCGCCCGCGGGGCGGGAGGGACCAGCGTCAGCGTGCCCTTCTCGCCCTGGCCCAGGCCGGTGACGACCGCCCCGAGCTCGGCGGCGCCGGCCAGCCGCAGCCCGAGCGGCTCGCGCACGACGACGCCCGCCAGCCGCGCGTCCTCGACGGAGGTCTCCCGGGTCGTGAGGAGGCCGCGGGTCAGCCGCCACTGCGTGGGGGTGCGGGTGAGCGTGAGGTCCCAGTGGGCGACGAGGTAGCCGAGGACCGCGAGCACCGCGCTGGAGACGGCGGCGGCGAGCACCCCGACCGCCACCAGCAGCAGCCACCCCCACCCGGCGGGGGCGAGGTCGGGCAGCCGATCCAGGCGCCAGGCCGAGTCCGGCAGCGCCTGGGAGGCGACACCGAGCAGCGCCGCGGCGGCGACCACGCCGGCGCTGGTGAACGGCGCGTAGCGCGCCCAGCCGGGGTCCAGTCGCAGCACCGGCCGCTCGGTCGGGGCCGCCGGGGGAGCGGCCGCCTCGCCCTCGTGGGGCGCGGGCGCCTCGTGCGCGACCCGCGCCAGCAGTGCCTCGCGCAGCTCCTGCGCCTGGGGGGCGCGCAGTCCGTCGAGCTCGAGGTCCTGCTCGGCGCTGGCGCCGGTGCCGATGCGCACCGTCGCGAGCCCGAGGATCCGGTGCACGAGGCTCGCGGTCACGTCGACGGTGCGGACCCGGTCGAGCTGGGCGGTACGCAGGGTGCGCTGCAGCAGGCCGCGACGCAGCTCCACGCGGCCGTCGAGGATGCGGTAGCGGGTGGTGAGGTAGCGCGCGACGCCGATCGCGACCGGGACGGCCACGGCCAGCAGCTCCCAGCCCAGCCCGCCACCGCGCGCGAAGCCGCCGGCCAGCAGCGCCCCGAGGAGGACCGGCAGGAAGCGCCGCAGCTCGGAGACCGGTTCGACGACCAGCATCCGCGGGTCCAGGCGCTGCCAGTCGGTCACGTGGCGTCCCCGCCGGCGGCCTCCGCCTTGGCGGTCAGCTCCGCGACCAGGGACTCGGCAGTGGCCTGGTCGAGCCCGCCGATGCTCAGCGCGCCGGCCGCCGACGCGGTGGTGATCGTGACGTTGGCCAGGCCCAGCAGCCGCTCCAGCGGCCCCTGGTCCCAGTCGACGGTCTGGATGCGGCTCATCGGGGCCAGGCGCCGCTCGCGGGCCCACCACCCGGTCTGGGTGTAGGCCGCCTGCGGCGTGACCTCCCACCGGTGCACCCGGAAGCGCCAGGTCGGCACCACGGCGACGCGCACGACGGCGTACGCCGCCAGCAGCGCCGGCATCCACCAGCGCAGGTCGTAGAGGTCGGCCACGACACCGGTGACGACGAGGACGACGGCCAGGACGAGCACCTCGGTGCCCGCGGCGAGCTGCCACATCAGACGGGCCCGGGGGTGCACCCGGTGGGCCGGGGGGCGCAACGACGTCACGCCCCCGACCCTACGGTCTGCTCTCAGTCCTTGAGCTCGCAGATGACCTGGCCGTTGGTGACGGTGGCGCCGACCTCGGCGGTCAGGCCGGTCACGGTGCCGGCCTTGTGCGCCTTGAGGGGCTGCTCCATCTTCATGGCCTCGATGACCACCACGGTGTCGCCCTCGGCGACGGTGGCGCCCTCCTCGGCGACGACCTTGACGACGGTGCCCTGCATCGGCGAGGTGACGGCGTCACCGGAGGCGGCGGCGCCGGCCTTCTTGCCCGCGGCACGCTTGGGCTTCTTGGCACCGCCGGCGGGACCGGCCGCGAGGCCGCCGAGGCCGGCGGGGATGACGACCTCGAGGCGCTTGCCGCCGACCTCGACCACCACGGTCTGGCGCTCGCCGGACTCCTCGGCCTCCGCCGCGTCGCCGGAGTAGGGCTGGATCTGGTTGTCGAACTCGGTCTCGATCCACTGCGTGTAGACGGTGAACTCGCCCTCGCCGGTGGGGTTCGAGGCACCGACGTACGCCGGGTCCTCGAGCACCGCCTTGTGGAAGGGGATGACCGTCGGCATGCCGTCGACCTCGAACTCCGAGAGCGCGCGGCGCGACCGCTCGATCGCCTGGGTGCGGCTGTTGCCGGTGACGATCAGCTTGGCGATGAGGGAGTCGAAGGAGCCGGGAACGGTCTGGCCGTTCTCGTAGCCGCCGTCGACCCGGACGCCGGGGCCCTGCGGCGGGGTCCACGCGGAGAGCGTGCCGGGGGCGGGCATGAAGTTGCGGCCGCCGTCCTCGGCGTTGATGCGGAACTCGATGGAGTGGCCGCGGATCTCCGGGTCGTCGTAGCCGAGCTCCTCGCCGGCCGCGACGCGGAACATCTCGCGCACCAGGTCGATGCCGGTGACCTCCTCGGAGACGCAGTGCTCCACCTGGAGGCGGGTGTTGACCTCGAGGAAGGAGATCGTGCCGTCCTGGGCGACGAGGAACTCGCAGGTGCCGGCGCCGTAGTAGCCGGCCTCCTTCAGGATGCGCTTGGAGGACTCGTAGAGCTCGGTGATCTGCTCGTCGGTCAGGAACGGCGCGGGCGCCTCCTCGACCAGCTTCTGGTTGCGGCGCTGCAGCGAGCAGTCGCGGGTGGAGACCACGACGACGTTGCCGTGCTTGTCGGCCAGGCACTGGGTCTCGACGTGCCGCGGCTTGTCGAGGAACTTCTCGACCAGGCACTCGCCGCGCCCGAAGGCGGTCACAGCCTCGCGGACCGCGGACTCGTAGGCGTCGGGGATCTCCTCGAGCGTGCGGGCGACCTTGAGGCCACGACCGCCGCCGCCGAAGACGGCCTTGATGGCGACCGGCAGGCCGTTGGCCTTGGCGAACTCCACGACCTCGTCGGCGTCGGCGACCGGGTCCTTGGTGCCCGGGGCGAGCGGGGCGTTGGCCCGGTCGGCGATGTGCTTGGCCTTGGCCTTGTCGCCCAGCGCCTCGATGGCGGCCGGCGGGGGGCCGATCCAGGTCAGCCCGGCGTCCATGACGGCCTGGGCGAAGTCGGCGTTCTCGGCGAGGAAGCCGTAGCCGGGGTGCACGGAGTCGGCGCCGGACTTCTGCGCCACCGCGATGATCTTCTCGATGTCGAGGTAGGACTCGGCCGGCGTGGCGCCGCCGAGGCTGTGGGCCTCGTCGGCCATCCGCACGAAGATGGCGTCGCGGTCGGGCTCGGCGTAGACCGCGACGCTGCCGATGCCGGCGTCCTTGCAGGCCCGGATGACCCGGACCGCGATCTCGCCTCGGTTCGCGATGAGGACCTTCTGCAGTGGCTTGATCTCCGGCACGTGGACTCCTGCCTGGCGTGGTGCGGGGTGGCTGAGGGTGGGCCGTGGGTGGCCCGCGACGCAGGGTATCGCCCGCCGAGCACCCGATCGGGACAGGTACGACGTTCGGACACCGATGTCCGACGGCGACTCGCCGCCACTGATCTGGACGTGAACCAGGTCACCATGACCGCGCACCCCCGCGCGCGTTGGGACGGGTGTGAGCGAGACGACCCCCACCCACCCGTGGGCTGCCGCCTGGACCGCCCTCAGCCCCCAGCGTCGTACCGCCCTGCGGGCGCGCGTCGTGGACCGCGAACCGGTGGCCGAGCTGGCCGAGCGGCTCGGGCGCACGGTGGAGGACACCGAGGCGCTGGTCGCCTCGACGGTGCTGGCGTTCCGCCGCGAGGTCGTCCTCGGCATCGGCACGGGCTACGACGAGGAGTGCGGCTCGCTGGTGCTGCGCCTGGTCGACAGCGCCGGTGAGCGCCTGACCCGTCCCGAGCGCAAGGCACTGGCCGCCCACGCCGACACCTGCCCCGCCTGCGCACGCGCTGTCGGAGAGCTCCTCGAGCTCGACGCCCGACTGCGCGACGGGCTGCTGCAGCTCGACGGCCCGTCGACCACCGACGCGAGCGGTGCGGCCGCCGTGGTGGCCGGGCCGGTCGTGCCTGCGCCCCGCGACGACTGGGAGCCGGCCTTCGAGACGCTCAGCCCCGAGCGACGAACCGCGCTCGTGCACGGCGCGGCCGGGGCGGAGCCGCTGAGCGCCCTCGCCTCCCGGCTCGGGACCACCGAGACCGCCGCCCGCGACCTGGCCGCCTCGAGCGTCGTGGCGTTCCGCCAGACCGTCCTGCGCCGCCTGCCGATCGGCAGTGGCGAGGCGTGCTCCCCGGTGGCCGCCCACCGGACCGAGGACCTCGTCGTCGACGCCGCGAGGGAGCGCACCCTGCGCGCCCACGCGGCCGCCTGCTCCGACTGTGCCCCGGCCGTCGAGGAGATCCTGGCCCTGCACGGGGCGCTGCGCCCGCGGGTGGCCGGTATGGCCCTCGGGGCCGAGGGCGCGTCCTGGCTCAGGGCCCGCCCGCGCCGCAGCTGGGTGCCGGGCGTCGAGCGCCCCGCCGAGCCGGTCGACCGACGCCGCATCGGCATCGGCATCGGCCTCGCGGCCACCGCGGTGACCGCCTTCGCCCTCCTCGGCGGCCTGCAGGGCGGTGACACCCCCCTCGACGTCGTCGTGGCGGCCCCGCCCGCCGCGGCCGCGGATGCTCCCGAGGTGCCCGAGGTGCCCGAGGTGCCCGAGGCTGTGGTGCTCGCCGGTGCGCGCATCGCGCCCACGGCGGCCGCGGTCGAGAAGTCCACCGACGCGGGCGCCGTGACCGGGACCGGATCCGGCAACGCCTCGGCCCCGGTCACCACCCAGCCGTCCGGCCAGTCCCCGGCCCCGCCGTCCACGGGGACGCCGCCGGGCACCCCGACCGGGCCCGGCGAGCAGCCCGAGCCGCAGCCCGAGCCCGAGCCCGAGCCCGGGCCGGAGCCCGAGGCCTCGCCGCTCGACGTGACCGTGGACGACGAGACCGGCTCGATCACCGTCACGGTGGGGCTGCTCGGCGAGCCGATCGTCATCAGCACCCCGCCCCTGGTGGTTAACAACCGCTAACCAGCGGCGGTAGTCTCGCCGGCATGACTGGCACCCACCCCACCGGCACCCCCTTCGAGCTCTCCCGGGAGCACGAGGAGTTCCGCCGCAGCGTCCGTGAGTTCGCCCAGGCCGAGATCGCACCGCACGCCGCCCAGTGGGACCGCGACCACCACTTCCCGGTGGACGTGGTGCAGAAGATGGGCGCCCTGGGTCTCTTCGGCCTCACCGCGCCCGAGGAGTTCGGCGGCGCGGGGGAGGACGGCGACTTCACCAGCCTGTGCGTGGCCATCGAGGAGATCGGGCGCGTCGACCAGTCCATGGGCATCACGCTCCAGGCCGGTGTCGGCCTGGGGATCAATCCGATCCTGACCTACGGCACGGACGCCCAGAAGCAGCAGTGGCTGCCCGCGCTGGTGGCAGGTGAGCAGCTGGCCGGCTTCGGCCTCACCGAGCCGGGCGCCGGCTCGGACGCCGGTGCGACCCGCACGAAGGCCGAGCTCGTCAACGGCGAGTGGGTCGTCAACGGCGCCAAGCAGTTCATCACCAACTCCGGCTCCTCGATCACCTCGCTGGTCACCGTCACCGCGCGCACCGGCACGCGCGAGGACGGACGGCCGGAGATCTCCGCGATCATGGTCCCCTCCGGCACGCCCGGGTTCACCGCGGAGAAGGCCTACGACAAGCTGGGCTGGCACGCCTCCGACACCCACCCGCTCTCCTTCGAGGACTGCCACGTCCCCGCCGACCACCTGCTCGGGCAGCAGGGCCGCGGCTACGCACAGTTCCTCGCCACCCTCGACGACGGCCGGGTCGCCATCTCGGCGCTGTCGGTCGGCTGCATCCAGGCCTGCCTGGACATGGCCGTCGAGTACGCCGGCGAGCGCCAGACCTTCGGCGGCCCGATCGGTCGCAAGCAGGGGGTGGCGTTCCAGATCGCCGACCTCGAGGTCATGCTGCACGCCGCGCGGATGCTGACCTACCGGGCTGCGGCGCTGAAGGACGCGGGTGCGCCGTACCAGGAGTTCAAGCAGGCCGCCGCGGTCGCCAAGCTCTACTCCACCGAGTCGGCGGTGACCGCCACTCGGATCGCCACCCAGGTCTTCGGCGGTTACGGCTTCATGGAGGAGTACCCCGTCGCCCGGTTCTACCGCGACGCCAAGGTCCTCGAGGTCGGTGAGGGGACCTCGGAGGTCCAGCGGATGCTCATCGCGCGTGGACTGGGTCTGCCGGTCGAGTGAGCCGTGGGTCAGGATGACCCGGTGAGCATCCACCGCGAGTTCGGCCGCTCCGCGGTGATCGGGACGTTGTCGTCCCTGGTCGCCGCCGGGTTGTTCAACTGGCTGGTGCACTGGGAGCCGGCAGGCGTCGGGGGGTGGCTCAACGGGTGGCCGGTCACGGCGTTCCTCATCGCCAACAGCATCTCGATGCTGCTGACCTACCAGCTCAGCCGGGTCTGGGCGTTCCGGCACCGCGAGGCGACCGGCTTCCTGGGCGGGGCGCCGCTGTTCTTCGCGATCAGCACCGCCAGCCTGGTCATCCCGGTCATCTGCCTGTGGGGCAGCCGCAATGTCCTCATGCTCGACTCCGCGCTCGCGGACAACATCGCCGCCAACGTGGTCGGGCTCTTCCTGGGTTTCCTGACCCGCTTCGCGTTGTTCCGGATGTGGGTCTTCAAGCGCGCGGAGCCCAGAGGTCGGTCCACCGGTGACCGAGCTCCCCGACCATCTCCCGCAGCACCGGGAGACTGACCCCGACCACGTTGTGGTGGTCGCCCTCGATGCCACGCACGAAGGCGCCACCGAGTCCGTCGACGGTGAAGGCACCCGCGACGTGCAGCGGCTCGCCGCGATCGACGTACGCCGCCACCTCCTCGTCGCTGGGGCTGGCGAAATGGACCGTGGTCGACGCCGTGACCGAGCGTTCCTCGCCGGTGGCGGTGTCGCGGAGGCAGTGCCCGGTGCGCAGCACCCCGCTGCGCCCGCGCATCGCGGCCCAGCGCCGGACCGCCTCCTCCGGCGACCCGGGCTTGCCCAGTGCCTGACCGTCCAGCTCGAGGACGGAGTCGCACCCCAGGACCAGCGCGCCCTCTGGCACCTCGTCCCGCTCCACGACGGCGCGGCACTTGAGCTCGGCGAGCCCGACGGCGAGGTCGGTGGGGGGGAGCCCGTCCAGCACGGACTCGTCGACGCCCGACACGACGACGACCGGGTCGAGCCCGGCGCTGCGCAGCGTGGCGAGCCGGGCGGGGGAGGCGGAGGCGAGCACGAAGGTCGGCACGGCACGGACCGTACCGGCCTCCCGAGGAAGGCATGATGGGACCATGGCGCTCGTGAGTCGTGGGGAGCACGGGATCGTGAAGGTCCTGGTCGCGGCAGGGGCTGCGGTGGCGCTGGCCGTGGTCGGGGTGCTCCTCGCTCGCGCGCAGCAGTGGGGCCCCTTCGAGGAGGCCGACCCGCAGACCCGCAACGTCTTCGCCGAGCGTGCGCAGCACGTCGACCCGCTCAACCGGACCCGTCGCGCGGCCGACCAGCTGCGGGCCGATGGTCGCGCCGACGACGCCGACCTGCTCATGCGGATGGCGGCGGTGCCCTCCGGCATCTGGCTCACGCCCGAGCAGTTCCCCCGCGGGACCGTCGGGGAGTACGTCGCCGACCTGGTCGCCACCACCGAGGACCGCGACGAGGTGCCGCTGCTGGTCCTCTACGGCATCCCGGGTCGCGACTGCTCAGGCGGCTTCTCCGCCGGGGGGCTGGACGAGGAGTCCTACCGCCCGTGGGTCCAGGAGGTGGCAGACGCGCTCGTCGCCGGCGACGCGACGGCCGCGGTCGTGGTGGAGCCCGACGCGCTGGCCTCGGCCCCGGAGTGCGACGTCGTCGACGAGCGGGTGCGCCTGCTGGGGGAGGCCGTCGACGTCCTGGCGACGGCCGGAGTCACGACGTACCTCGACGCCGGCCACTCCGACTGGGTGTCGGTGAGGCCGATGGCACGGATGCTGGAGGACGTCGGGATCGATCGGGTGCGCGGTTTCAGCACCAATGTCTCCAACTACCAGACCGACGCCGACGAGCTGGTGTTCGCCGAGCGGCTCAGCGCCGCCCTGGGCGGCACCCACTGGATCACCGACCGCGGGCGCAACGGCAACGGCGCCACCGAGGTCTGGTGCAACCCCGACGGCCGGGCCCTGGGCAAGCTGCCGGGGTACGTCGCCGGCGACTCCGGTCTGGACGCCTACCTGTGGATCAAGCCCCCCGCCGAGTCCGACGGCACCTGCAACCAGGGGCCGCCCGCGGGGGAGGTCTATCTCGACATGGCGGTCGGACTTGCCCGTGCTGCCGGTTGGTGATCCTTTGCCTGCTATAGGCTCCCGCGCATGGAAGGTGCCGACTGGACCGCCGTCATCATCGAGGACGATCCCGACGTCAGGGAGCTCATCGACCTCGTGCTGAGCCAGTCCGGCTTCCGCACGGTGCTGGCCGAGGACGGCCTCGAGGGCGTGGAGGCCGTACGCCGCCACAACCCGTTGATCACCACCCTCGACGTCAACATGCCCGGCATGGACGGCTTCGCGGTCGCCAAGCGGCTGCGCGAGTTCAGCAACACCTACCTCATCTTCATCACCGCCCTCGGTGACGAGATCGACGTCGTGACCGGCTTCGAGGCCGGCGCCGACGACTACCTCGTCAAGCCCTTCCGCCCGCGTGAGCTGCGCGCCCGTGCGGACTCGATGCTGCGACGTCCCCGCGGACGCTCGGATGTGGGTGCCTCTCCGGCAGCACCGCCGGCGCCTCCGGCGGAGGAGTCCTGGGCCACGAGGGCGGCGCGGGAGTTCGCCGACGACGGCCCGCGCGGTGGTGCGCACGCCGCCCGTCCGGCCGAGCCGGCGCCGCCGGCCTACCAGCCGCCCGTCCAGCAGCAGCAGCCGGTCCGGCCGCCGCCCGTGCAGCAACAGCCGGCACCCGTCCAGCAGCAGCCGGCACCCGTGCAGCAGCAGCCCGCCCAGCAGACCTACCTCCAGGCGGTGCCCGGCCAGCCGGTGCCGCCGGTGGCCGCCGGGCCGGGAGGTCCCGCACCCGACGGAGCGTGGATCCGGTTCAACGGCCTCGCGCTCAACAACGAGACGCGGATCGTGACCGTCGACGGCGGGTCGGTCGACCTGACCCGCACGGAGTTCGACCTGCTGGCCTCACTGCTCAGCACCGGCCGCCGGGTGCGCTCGAAGGCCGACCTGGTGCTGACGATGCGCGGTCAGCAGTACGTCACGTCGTACTTCGTCAACGAGGCCGACAAGCGCTCGGTCGAGGTGCACGTGGCCAACCTGCGCCGCAAGATCGGCGACGACTCCACGAACCCGAAGTTCATCGAGACCGTGCGCGGCGTGGGCTACCGGCTGGCCGAGTCGCTCTGACCCGGCCGCCGGCTCCGCCGTCGCGTCGAACTGCCTCCGCCACGCCTCAGTGGTGTCTCGACACGCACGTCGCGACCTCGCACGCTCGGTCGCGGTGCTCGCTCGACCCGAATTGATCGCGCCGGCTCCGCCGTCGCGTCAATTCGCGTTGATCGGGATCTCGGCGACCTCGGTCTTCTCCTCGGACTCGAAGATCGCGATCGGGACCGTCTGCTCGACCTTGCGCTGGATGTACTCCGAGCCACCTGCCTCGGTCTGGATCCAGACCGTGGCCGTGAACATCAGGTCGATCCCGCGGGTGTCGAGCGAGGTCGGCTTGATCGCCTGGTTGCGCAGCTCGAAGGCGCCCTTGGGCGAGGTGATGAGCATGCCGTACTTCGTCGAGAGCGGTTCGGGGTCGAAGGTGATGTTCTTCGCCACGGCGTTGAGCTGGTAGGGCCGCTGCGTCTTCCCTCCGCCGCTGGTGATCGTGCGTGAGGTGACCTTGATCTTGTCCAGGTAGACCTTGCGCTTGGTCCGGAACGGGTCGCGCAGGTCCTGGGCGAGGTCGTAGGCCTGGAAGGTGAAGGAGAAGAACTTCTTGCCGCGGGGGTACCACTCGTTGGTGCGCGGCGTGGACTTGGTCGGGTAGAGCGTGTAGACGAAGTCGATGTCCTCGGCCCCGTCGACCGAGATGTGGCTCTGGAAGGTGCCGTCGCGGGTGAACTGGGAGTCGTAGACCCGCTCGAGCGCCGGTTCGGTCTCGGCGGGCGTGGGCTCGCTGCCCCCGTTGTCGAGCAGACCGCACCCGGTGAGGGAGAGCGATGCCGCCAGCGCGAGCGCGACGGTCCGCGCGGCCGACCGGCCGCGCAGGGAGCGGTGACTCATGCCTTGTACCCCTTGTAGCGCTTGCTGGCCTTGATGATCATCCAGGCAGTCTGCAGGATCGTCAGCACCCCGAGCACCCGCCACCCCACGTAGAGGACGTCGGACTTGAGGTCGACGCTCCACGGCCCGAACTCCCAGCCGGCCACCAGCGCGGCGTAGATCGCGCCGGCGATGGCGAAGGGGTACATCCAGGCCGAGCCCTTGCCGCGCTCGGCCTTGGCCTGCGCGGCCCAGTTGTCGGACTGCTGGTTGGTGAAGAACTTCCACCACGCACGGACGAAGTGACCCATCCTGGTGAACATGTAGAGCTCGGCCGGGAAGACCAGCAGCACGAAGAGGTAGTCGCGCTTGTTGCGGAACTCCATCGAGTGCGCCACGCGGAAGTTCAGCCACACCGCGGCCAGCGGTGGGATCAGCCAGAGCGGGCTGAACACGAAGGCGTCGAAGAGCAGCGACCACGCCAGCAGCACCATGAAGAGGAACCTGGTGGTCATGTTCTGCACCATCGAGAGGTGCTCGAACCAGCGCAGCCGCAGGTTGGGGTGGAAGGGCTGGCCGCGGGTGTCGCCCCGCTGGCCGGGCCACATCAGGTCGATGGCGCCGAAGTTCCACTTGACCTGCTGGGCGTCCAGGGAGCGCAGGGTGTTCATGCCGCCCACGTGGGCGCGGGCCCGGGCGGAGATCTTGGTGAGGTAGCCCGCGGACTTGATCTGCAGCGAGAGTAGGGAGTCCTCGACCTCGGAGTCGCTCACCCAGGGGGTGCGCTGGTGGCTGTCGCGCATCACGTCGCGCAGCGCCTGGGTGGAGAAGATGGAGAACTGTCCGCCGAGGACCGCCATGTTGCGGCCCTTGAGGAGGTTCTGCATGTTGAACGCCGAGAACTGGGCGCGCTGCCCTGCGATGAGGAACTTCTCCATCCAGCTGTTCAGCGCGCTGTCGTCGATGGAGTAGACCGCGGAGATGCCGCCGATCCGGTCGTCGCTGGCGATCTCGTCGACCAGGTGCTGGATCGCGTCCGGCTCCGGCGTGGTGTCGCCGTCGACGCCGAGCAGGTAGTCCATGTGCTCGACCAGGGAGTAGCCGTAGTTGAGCGCCCCGACCTTCTTGTCGGGGTTCTTGCCGATGTCGTGGACGTAGATCGTGGTGTGCTGCTCACCGCTGGGGGTCATCCGCGTGTGCGGACCGGCGTAGTGGCTGGCGATCTCGACCGACTCGTCGGAGGTGTTGTTGACGATCAGGTGGATGACGTCGGGCAGCCGGGTCTGCTGGAGCAGCGAGTCCAGCACGCCGGCGATCGTCTCGGCCTCGTTGTAGGCGGGGATGATGCAGCCGACGGTGGGACGGTAGGTCGGGATGGAGTCCAGGCCGTTCATGAAGTCGTCGGCGTAGGCCTCCATTCCCGGGTCGGACCGGCGCACGTAGTCGGGCACCGCCGACGTCGGGGCAGGGGGTGTCCAGGTGGGCGGCTGGCTGTCGAGCCGGGTGTCGTCGCTCATCGTCTCTCCCATGGGTGGCGCCCCGTCGGCGCCTCACCACGAGTCTGGGGAGTCGACCTCAAGACCGCGCCCTGTGGAGGCTCAAGATCTCCTCAGGACTTCCTGTGGAGGAATGCTAGTGGAACCTCTCAGTGAGGGAGGCCACTTGCGCGCCACGCGCCCGCCCCGTGCGGCAGGGTGCGCCGCACCTGACGGTGCGGCGAGGCCCACTGCGAGCGCGGCGGCGCCGGCGCCGGAGCACCCCCCCCGCGGGCCGACAGCACCGCCCCCACGGCGGCGACCACCTCCGGCGGCGCGTCGGGGTTGACCACCCGCAGCAGGGG
>JAYYWX010000067.1:0-17952 GCA_036341255.1 Actinomycetota bacterium
CGAGCGGCTGGAGGACTACGCCGACCTGCTGCGCCTGATCGAGGTGTCCGCGCGCAGGGTGGGCCGGCCGGTGGTGCTCGAGGGCTACGGCCCGCCGCCGGACCCGCGGCTGACCAGCCTCACCGTCACCCCCGACCCCGGCGTCATCGAGGTCAACGTGCAGCCGACCCGCTCCTGGGCCGAGCAGCGCGACCTGACCGAGACCCTCTACGAGCACGCCCGGCAGGCGCGGCTGACGACCGAGAAGTTCGACCTCGACGGGCTGCACACCGGGACGGGCGGCGGCAACCACCTGACCCTCGGCGGCCACCAGCCGGTCGACAGCCCGCTGCTCCGGCGCCCCGACCTGCTGGTCAGCCTGCTGACCTACTGGCAGCGGCACCCCTCGCTGTCCTATCTCTTCTCCGGCCGCTTCATCGGCCCGACCAGCCAAGCGCCGCGCTTCGACGAGGGCCGCCCCGAGGCGGTCTACGAGATGGAGATCGCGATCTCGGAGGTGCGTCGGATCGTGGAGCACCTGGCGACCGAGACCGACGAGGACGGAGAGCCGCTCGAGCCGCGCCCGTGGCTGGTCGACCGCGCCCTGCGGCACCTGCTGACCGACCTCACCGGCAACACGCACCGCGCGGAGTTCTGCATCGACAAGCTCTACAGCCCCGACTCCTCGCGCGGCCGTCTCGGCCTGCTGGAGCTGCGCGGCTTCGAGATGCCGCCGCACCCGCAGATGGCGCTCGTGCAGGCGCTGCTGGTGCGCAGCCTGGTCGCGATGTTCTGGGACGAGCCGTGCACCGACTCGCTGGTGCGCTGGGGCGCCGCGCTGCACGAGGACTTCCTGCTGCCGCAGGGCTGCATCCGCGACATCGCCGCGGTCGCCGCCGACCTGCGCGCGGCCGGGATCCCCTTCGAGGAGTCCTGGCTCGACCCCTTCACCGAGTTCCGCTTCCCGCGCATCGGGCAGACCGAGGTCCCGCTGGGCGCCGGCCAGCCCCCGGCCGAGCTCGAGCTGCGGCAGGCGATCGAGCCGTGGATGGTGCTGGGCGAGGAGGCGACCAGCGGCGGCACCGCCCGCTACGTCGACTCCTCCGTCGAGCGTCTCCAGGTCACGGTTCGGGGGATCGACCCCCGCCGGCACCTGGTGACGTGTCAGGGTGTCCCGGTGCCCCTGACCCCGACAGGACGCCCCGGTGAGCTCTACGCCGGTGTGCGCTACCGCGCCTGGCAGCCCTGGTCGGCCCTGCACCCCTCGATCGCGGTGCACGCCCCGCTGCACGTCGAGGTCGTCGACACCGCCGCCGAGGTCAGCCTGGGCGGCGCGACCTACCACGTGTCCCACCCGGGCGGCCGCAACTACGCCACGCCGCCGGTCAACGCCCAGGAGGCCGAGGCCCGCCGCGCGGTGCGGTTCGAGCCACGCGGGCACACCGCCGGCACGCTCGACGTCGGCGCGATGCGCGAGGCCGCGGCCCGTGCGGGCGCGCCGGAGACCCCGCACACCCTCGACCTGCGTCGCGTCCCGGGGCGGCTCCTGACGTGAGCGCGGTGCGAGGGAGGGCCGGATGACGGTCCTCCGCGACTACGCCGCCGCCACGTCCCAACCCACGCTGGGCGACCCCGACGGCCCCGGTCGCTTCGACGAGGTGGTCGGCCCCGACGGGTCGCTGCGGCCGGCCTGGAAGGGCCTGGCCGAGCTGGCGGTCTCGCTGACCCCCGCGGACATGCATCGCGTCGACGGCGACATCGCCCGCTTCCTCGCCGACGACGGCGTCACCTACGCGCGTCCCGGTGACCGGCAGGGTCCCTGGCGTCTGGACCCGGTCCCGCTGGTCATCGACGCCCCCACCTGGACACCCCTGGAGAAGGGCCTGGCCCAGCGCGCCGAGCTCTTCAACGCCCTGCTCGTCGACCTGTACGGCGACCAGCGGCTGCTCGCCGAGGGCGTCGTCCCGCCCGCGGTCGTGCTCGGCCACGGCGGCTTCACCCGGGCGGTCGCGCGGCGCTCGCTGGGCGAGGAGCCCATCGATCCCCGTCCGCTGGTCTTCTCCGCCACCGACCTGGCCCGCGACGCCGCCGGCGACTGGCGGGTCATCGGCGACCGCGCCCAGGCACCCTCGGGGCTCGGCTACGCGATGGAGAACCGCCGGGTCATCTCCCGCGTCGTCCCCGAGCTCTACCGGCAGGCCGGCCTGCACCGGATGGAGCCCTACTTCTGGGCGCTGCGCTCCGCGCTGATCCAGTCCGCCAACGGCGACCTCGCCGACCCGCGGGTCGTGGTGCTGTCGCCGGGCACCCACTCCGAGACCGCCTACGACCAGGCCTTCGTCGCCTCCACGCTGGGCTTCCCGCTCGTCCAGGGCAGCGACCTGCTGGTCCGCGACGGCTGGGTCTACCTGCGTCAGGGCCGCGGCCGGATGGAGCGCGTCGACGTGATCCTGCGTCGCGTCGACGCCGCCTGGTCCGACCCGCTGGAGCTGCGCGGTGAGTCCCAGCTGGGCGTCGCCGGGCTCGTCGAGGCGGTGCGCCGCGGGCGCGTCCGGGTCGTCAACGGGCTCGGGTCCGGCGTGCTCGAGAACCCCGGCCTGGCGCCGTACCTCCCCGCCGCGTGCGAGACGCTGCTCGGCGAGCCGCTGCTGCTCCAGGGCCTCACCACGCACTGGTGCGGCGAGCCCGACGGCCTGCGCGCGGTGCTGGACTCCCTGGAGCAGCCCAGCCGTCCGCTGCACGTGCGTCCCATCGACGGGCCGTCGGCGGAGCTGGAGCGGCTGCCCACCACGAAGGTGATCGAGCGGATCCTCGACGAGCCGCACCGCTACGTCGGCCAGGAGCGGCTGCCGTTCTCCCAGGTGCCCACGTGGCGCAGCGGCGCCGCCCGACCGCGGCCGGTGACCCTGCGGACCTTCACGCTGCGCTACGGCGGCTCCTACCGCCCGCTGGTCGGCGGACTGGCCAATGTCTACGACGACGGCGGCTTCCGCTCCTCGGCCAGCAAGGACGTGTGGGTCCTCAAGGCCGACCCGGCCGACGCCGACCAGGGCCTGGCCGAGGTGATGTCGATGACCGCCGCGCGTGCGGTCGCCGTCACCGTGCCCCGCGTGCTCGAGGACCTCTTCTGGGTCGGCCGGTACGCCGAGCGCGCCGAGGACATGCTGCGGCTGCTCATCGTCACCCACACCATCTCCGAGGACTTCCGCACCCGCCCCGGGACCGTCGGCGGCGCCAGCCTCGCGGTGCTGCTCGGCACCATCGGCCGGCTGGCCGGACGGCAGTACGACGACCTCGACGCGGAGTTCCGCTCGCTGCTCACCGACGCCGACCGGGTCGGGTCGGTCGCCCACTCGATCGAGAACCTCCGCACCGCGCTCACCGACGTGCGTGACCAGCTCTCCGCCGACACCTGGCGCGCCTTCGGCGTCGTCGAGCGGGCGCACGAGGCGCTGGCGGAGAACCCCCACAGCCACCAGGTCGCCGACACCGCCGGCCGCATCCTCACCGGAGTGCTGTCCCTGCAGGGCGTCTTCGCGAGCATGATGCGCGACGACGGGTGGCACATGATCGGCGCCGGCCGCGCGCTGGAACGCTCGCTGCAGCTGGTCCACCTGCTGCGCTCCACGACCACCGTGCGCCGCGGCATCGACGTGGACCGCACGGTCCTCAACGCGGTGCTCGAGTCCGCGGAGTCCGCGGTCACCCACCGCCGTCGCTACCGCGGCTACGTGCGCCCCGCCGGGGTGCTCGAGCTGCTGGTCGTCGACCCCGACAACCCCCGCTCGCTGGCCTTCAGCCTCGCCGAGGTGCGCGAACACGTCGCTGCCCTGCCGGCCTCGACCGGGTCCACCCGCCCCGAGCGGCTCGTGGAGAACCTGCTCGCGGAGGTCGAGGACCAGTCGGTGGCCGAGCTGGTGGCGATCGGCGGGGTCAACCGGCCCAACCTCGAGTCCTTCCTCGACGACACCCTGGACCGGCTGGGCCGGCTCGGCGAGTCCGTCGAGGAGCTGCACCTGCGCTCCGGCCCGCCGCCGCGCTCCTTCGGGGCGTTGGCCATCGTCGACTCGCTGCCCGCCGAGCCGGCGACCGGCACCATCCCGGCCATCACGGAACCGCTCGCGGGGGAGGGCGCGTGAGGTACCGCGTCTCCCACCGCACCGTCTACTCCTACGACGAGCCGGTCACCGACTCCTTCGGCCTGGCCTACCTCACGCCGCGCTCGCTGCCGTGGCAGGAGGTCGTCAGCCACGAGGTCACGGTCGACCCGGAGGCCAGCGACCTCGCGCACGAGCTGGACTACCACGGCAACCTGGCGACGTACTTCCAGGTGACCGAACGGCACACCACGCTGATCGTCGACGCGCTCTCCGAGGTCACCGTCACCACGCCCGTCCACTCCGACGTCGCGCTCGGCGGCGCGTGGGAGTCGGCCCGGCCGCTGCTGGACCCGACCCTGCCCGGTGCGTGGCTGGCCGCGGACTTCGCGCTGTCGTCCGCGTCGGCGGAGCAGACCGCCGAGGCCAAGGAGTACGCCGCCGAGTCGCTGACCCGCGGTCGGTCGATCGGTGAGGCGGCGACCGAGCTGATGACCCGCATCCACCGCGACTTCGCCTACGACAAGACCGCGACGACCGTGACGTCCACGATCGAGGACATCTTCGACAAGCGCGCGGGGGTCTGCCAGGACTTCGCCCACCTCACGCTGGCCTGCCTGCGCAGCCACGGCCTGGCCGCGCGGTACGTCTCGGGCTACCTCGCCACCGAGCCGCCCCCGGGCAAGGAGCGGATCGTCGGCGCCGACGCCTCGCACGCCTGGGTCGCGGTGTGGCTGCCCGACCACGAGGGCGGCGGGCCGGGGGAGTGGCTGGCCATCGACCCGACCAACGACCAGTGGGCCGGCGACCGCTACGTCACCGTCGCCTGGGGCCGCGACTACGGTGACGTGCCGCCGGTCAAGGGCGTGATCTTCACCGAGGCCAAGAGATCCACCTTGCGGGTGGAGGTCGACGTCGCACCGCTCTGACACCATCTTGTCGTGAAGTCCTACCGCTGCCGGGTGTGCGACAACCCGCTCTACTTCGAGAACTCCGTGTGCGTCTCCTGCGGCACCGCACTGGGCTACTCCCGCGGCGAGCGCGCGATCGTCCCCGTCGACGAGCAGGGCCGCTACGTCGACGCCGCCGGCCTGGTCTGGCACGTCTGCAGCAACCTCAACCTGTCGGGCTGCACCTGGTTGGCCACCACCGAGGGCGGCCAGTGCTCGGCCTGCGACCTGACCCGCACCCGCCCCGCCGACGACGACGAGGTCGGGCTGACCAACTACCCGGCGGCGGAGAAGGCCAAGCGGCACCTCGTCGCCGAGCTCGACGGGCTCGGCTTCCGCGTCGTCGGCAAGGACCCCGCCCAGGGTGGGGACCCCGACGAGGGCCTGGCCTTCGACCTGCTGTCCTCGGTGGAGGAGAACGTCGTCATCGGCCACGAGAACGGCGTCATCACCATCGACCTGGCCGAGTCCGACGCGGCGTACCGGGAGAAGGTGCGCGCCCGCCTCGCCGAGCCCTACCGCACGATGCTGGGTCACTTCCGCCACGAGGTCGGGCACTACTACGAGTGGCAGCTGGTGCGCGGTGAGGAGCGGATGGCGCGCTGCCGCGAGCTGTTCGGCGACGAGTCGGCCGACTACCAGGCCGAGATCGAGAGGCACTACTCCGAGGGCCCGCCGGCGGACTGGGAGCAACGGTTCATCTCGACGTACGCCACGATGCACCCCTTCGAGGACTTCGCCGAGACCTTCGCGCACTACCTGCACATCTGCGACACCATCGAGACCGCCGGGGAGTACGGCCTGACCTCGGTCGCGCCGGTCTCGGCGTTCTCGAGCTTCCGCGACGTGGTGAGCGGCATCTGGGTGCCGCTGTCGGTCGCGCTGAACATGATCAACCGCTCGATGGGCAAGGACGACCTCTACCCGTTCGTCATCCCCGACCCGGTGCTCGACAAGCTGGACTTCGTGGCGTCGCTCCCGCAGCAGCCACCGGGGTGAACGAACTGGTTGAAGCCTCACCTAGTCTCGAGCCATGAGTGACGACCAGACTCCGTCGTACGTCGAGAAGGGCGGCTTCGAGCGGGACATGACCTATGTCCCGGACCGCATCACCCGCGGTGGGGAGAAGCCGGAGCACGGCCCCGTCAACGGGGAGCTGTGGCCGGTCGAGCCGGGGCGCTACCGCCTCGTCGCGGCCCGCGCCTGCCCGTGGGCCAACCGCGCGATCATCGTGCGCGAGCTGCTCGGCCTGCAGGACGTCATCTCGCTCGGGACGCCCGGCCCGACCCACGACAAGCGGTCGTGGACCTTCGACCTCGACGAGGGCGACAAGGACCCGGTGCTCGGCATCCACTGGCTGCGCGAGGCCTACGACAAGCGGTTCCCCGACTACCCGCGCGGCATCACCGTGCCCGCGATCGTCGACGTCCCGACCGGCGAGATCGTCACCAACGACTTCCCGTGGATCACCCACGACCTCTTCTTCGAGTGGCGCGACCACCACAAGCCGGACGCGCCCGACCTGTGGCCCGACCATCTCCGTGAGGAGATGGAGGAGGTCATGCAGCGGGTCTTCACCGAGGTCAACAACGGCGTCTACCGCTGCGGCTTCGCCGGCGACCAGGACAGCTACGAGGCGGCGTACGACCGGCTCTTCGACGCCCTCGACTGGCTCGAGGAGCGGCTGGCCGACCGGCGATACCTCATGGGCGACTCGATCACCGAGGCCGACGTGCGCCTGTTCACGACGCTCGCGCGCTTCGACGCGGTCTACCACGGCCACTTCAAGTGCAACCGCAACAAGCTGGCCGAGATGCCGAACCTCTGGGGCTACGCGCGCGACCTGTTCCAGACGCCCGGCTTCGGCGACACGATCGCCTTCGACCAGATCAAGGCGCATTACTACGTGGTGCACAAGGACATCAACCCGACCGGGATCGTCCCCAAGGGGCCCGACGAGACGCTCTGGCACACCGCGCACGGGCGCGAGCGGCTCTGACGTGGAGGCCGGTTTCACCACCCGGGTGGTGAAACGGGCGCTCGCCGACCGGAACTCCGGTCGACAGGCGACAGTTCCGTGAGACCAGCTGACAGCGTCGCCACCCGGGGGGTGGCGACGGCCCGGAGCAGCGGACTCAGGCTTTCTCGACCTCGCTCTTGAGCTTCAGCACCCGGGTCCCGTCGGACTGCTCGATGACGTACGCCGGGTCGTCCTTGCTCCCGTTGCGCTTGATCTTCTCGCCCTTGATCTGACGCTCGACCTCGTCGTGGTGGACCTCGGTGACCTTCCCGGTGGCCGACCCGTTGCCCCACGACCACGAGACCTTGCTGCCCTTGCGGATGCTCATGCCCCGACGGTAGGCAGCGGTCCGCCCGGGTCCGCACACCCGCGCGGGCACACCCGGGCGGAGCCGTCGTCTCGACGTCGGCTCGTCGCCGGCGCTCCTCGCTGCTCGACCACCGGGAGGAGCGGTCAGTGGGCGTCGGCCTCGGCTGCGGCCTTGAGCTTGGGCAGGGTCGCCTCGATCGCCCGCTGGGTCTTGGCCCCGAACAGTCGGGACAGCAGCAAGCGCAGGGGCGCGGGGTAGTGGGAGAGGTCCCAGGTCTCGGTGACCTCGGTGCCGCCGTCGGCGGTGGGCCGCAGCTCGTAGCGCCAGCGGTGCAGGCCGACGTGGCGCCAGGCGATCAGCCGGTCGGGCTCGAACTCGACGACCTTGTTGCTGATCTTGTAGGGCGCGCCCATCTTCATGCTCATGGAGAACGTGGAGCCCAACTCGAGGCTCTCGGGGCCGGAGACGGAGGCGCGCACGCTGCCCGAGCCGTCGATCCGGGTGTGCTGGCGGGGGTCGGCGACGATCGCGAACACCGTGGCCGGGGGAGCGGCGACGGTGACGGCCGCGGACTGGTTCTTGGCGCTGGCGCCGTCGGGGGAGGACATGCCCCGAGCCTAGGGACCGGGTTGGCACTGGCACGCCACCCGCCTGTACGTTGGGGCGCATCGGGAATGTGTCCCGGGTCACAGCCGCACCACCCCCGCGGAGCGACTCGAGGCCCACCTGACCCACCGCCCCGGCACGGAGACCCCGCCGCCGGGCGACGAGAAGGAGACCAGCGCAGATGACCCCACCACCCGACACGACGGACGGGACGTTCGGACCCGACCTCGTCGAGGTCTTCGGACCCAGCCAGAGCGACGGCGGCCCCGAGCTGGTGCAGCTCCTGACGCCCGAGGGCGAGCGGGTCCACCACCCCGAGTTCGACATGGACTTCTCCGCCGAGCAGATCCGCGGCTTCTACCGCGACATGGTGCTGACCCGGCGCATCGACACCGAGGCCACCGCGCTCCAGCGCCACGGCGAGCTCGGCATCTGGGCCCAGCTGCTGGGCCAGGAGGCCGCCCAGATCGGCGCCGGCCGCGCGCTGCGACCGCAGGACTACGTCTTCCCGACCTACCGCGAGCACGGCGTCGCCTGGTGCAAGGGCATCGACCCGCTCAAGCTGCTCGGGCTCTTCCGCGGCGTCGACCACGGCTCGTGGGACCCGCACGAGTTCAACTTCGGTCTCTACACGATCGTCATCGGCGCCCAGTGCCTGCACGCCACCGGCTACGCCATGGGCATGCAGCGCGACGGCGTCGTCGGCACCGGCGACCCCGACCGTGACGCCGCGGTGATCGCCCACTTCGGCGACGGTGCGTCCTCGCAGGGAGACGTCAACGAGGCCTTCATCTTCGCCGCCTCCTACAACGCCCCGGTCGTGTTCTTCTGCCAGAACAACCAGTGGGCGATCTCGGAGCCGATCGAGCGCCAGACCCGCATCCCGCTCTACCAGCGCGCGCTGGGCTTCGGCTTCCCGGGCATCCGCGTCGACGGCAACGACGTGCTGGCGACGTACGCCGTCACCCAGGCCGCCCTGCAGCGGGCCCGTGACGGGCAGGGCCCGACGTTCGTGGAGGCCTACACCTACCGGATGGGCGCCCACACGACCACCGACGACCCGACCCGCTACCGGCTCTCCGCCGACGTGGAGTCGTGGAAGCTCAAGGACCCGATCGCCCGCCTGGAGGTCTACCTGCGCCGCAACGGCCTGGTCGACGACGGCCTGGTCGAGAACGTCAAGGCCGAGGCCGACGAGCTCGGCGCCCACCTGCGCGAGGGCTGCAAGGCGATGCCCGACCCGCAGGCGATGGACATGTTCGACCACGTCTACGCCGAGGTGCCCGAGGAGCTCGCCGCCCAGCGCGACGGGTTCGCCGACTACCTCGCCTCCTTCGAGGGGAGCCACTCGTGAGTGACAAGATCACCCTGGCCAAGGGCCTGAACATGGGTCTGCGCAAGGCCATGGAGGACGACCCGAAGGTCCTGCTCATGGGCGAGGACGTCGGCAAGCTCGGCGGCGTCTTCCGCATCACCGACGGCCTGCAGAAGGACTTCGGCGAGGACCGCGTCATCGACTCACCGCTCGCGGAGTCCGGCATCGTCGGCACCGCGGTCGGCATGGCGCTGCGCGGCTACCGCCCGGTCGTGGAGATCCAGTTCGACGGGTTCGTCTACCCCGCCTACGACCAGATCGTGTGCCAGGTGGCGAAGATGCGCTACCGCTCCAAGGGCAACAGCCCGATGCCGATGGTCATCCGCATCCCCTTCGGCGGCGGCATCGGTGCGGTCGAGCACCACAGCGAGTCGCCCGAGGCGCAGTTCGCGCACACGCCCGGCCTCAAGGTCGTCGCGTGCTCCAACCCGGTCGACGGCTACTGGATGATCCAGCAGGCCATCGCCTCCGACGACCCGGTGATCTTCCTCGAGCCCAAGCGGCAGTACCACGCCGACAAGATGGAGCTCGACACCTCGATCACCCCGCCGCCGCTGTTCACCTCCCGCGTCGCCCGCCCGGGCACCGACGTGACGGTCCTGGCCTACGGCCCGACGGTGCGCACCGCGCTGACCGCGGCCGAGGCCGCCGCCGGCGAGGGCCGCTCGATCGAGGTCATCGACCTGCGGACCCTCAGTCCGCTCGACATGGGCCCGGTCCTGGACTCGGTGCGTCGCACCGGTCGCTGCGTGGTCGTGCACGAGGCGCACGTCAACCTCGGGATGGGCGCGGAGCTGGCGGCCCGGGTGACCGAGGAGTGCTTCTACTCCCTGGAGGCGCCGGTGCTGCGCGTGGGCGGGTTCGACACGCCGTACCCCGCCTCGCGCATCGAGGAGGACTTCCTGCCCGACCTCGACCGGCTGCTCGACGCCGTCGACCGCACGTTCTCGTTCTGATCCGGGGGAAGAGATGCCTGAGTACAAGCTGCCCGACGTCGGCGAGGGCCTGACCGAGGCCGAGGTCGTCGCCTGGCGGGTCAAGGTCGGCGACGTCATCGAGGTCAACGAGATCGTCTGCGACATCGAGACCGCGAAGTCGATCGTGGAGCTGCCCTCGCCGTACGCCGGCGAGGTGACCGCGCTGCTGGTCCCCGAGGGCGAGACCGTCGCCGTCGGCACCCCGATCATCCGCATCGGTGCCGAGGACTCGGCGGCCGCGGCCGGCGCGTCCCCGGCGACGCCGACGCCCGAGGCCGAGATGGACATCGACCTGTCCAACCCCGCGGCCTCCGGCGGCGGCGAGGGCGAGAGCCTGGTCGGACGCAACAAGGCCGACCGCGGCCCGACCCGACGTGCTCGGCGCGCGCCGGGCGCCGAGGCCGCCAACAAGCAGGCCCAGGCCGCGTTCGACCCGGGCACCAGCCCGGCGCCGGAACTCGAGGAGCTCCCGGAGGTCTCGCCTCCCCCCGCGCAGACCGCTCCGGCGGCGCCGGCCGACGTGCGCGTGCTCGCCAAGCCGCCGGTGCGCAAGCTGGCCAAGGACCTCGGCGTCGACCTGGCCTCCCTGACCGGCGAGGGCCCCCAGGGCTCGGTCACGCGTGAGCAGGTCCAGGCCGCCGCAACCTCCTCGCCGGACGGTGGTCGAGCAGCGGCGAGCGCCAGCGAGCCGCGGGCGGCGAGACCACTGGCTTCCGGCGCGCGCGAGACCCGCGAGCCGATCAAGGGCGTGCGCAAGATGATGGGGCAGGCGATGGTCGACTCGGCCTTCACCGCCCCGCACGTGACCGAGTGGGTCACCCTCGACGCGACCCGCACGATGGAGCTGGTGGAGCGGCTGAAGTCGCACCGGGAGTTCCGCGACGTCAAGGTCAGCCCGCTGCTGGTGCTGGCCAAGGCGTGCCTGCTGGCCATCCGACGTACCCCGGAGATCAACTCCTTCTGGGACGAGGCCGCCCAGGAGGTCGTCTACAAGCACTACGTCAACCTCGGGATCGCCGCGGCGACCCCGCGCGGCCTGGTGGTGCCGAACGTCAAGGACGCCGACGCGATGACGCTGCGCGAGCTGGCCGAGGCGCTGGGCGACCTCACCGCCACCGCGCGCGAGGGCAAGACGCAGCCGGCGGACATGAGCGGCGGGTCGTTCACCATCACCAACGTGGGCGTCTTCGGCGTCGACGCCGGCACGCCGATCATCAACCCCGGCGAGTCGGCGATCCTGTGCTTCGGCTCGATCACCCGCAAGCCGTGGGTCGTGGTCGAGGACGGTGAGGAGCGGATCGTGCCGCGCCACGTCACCACGCTGGCGCTGTCCTTCGACCACCGCCACGTCGACGGCGAGAAGGGCTCGCGCTTCCTGGCCGACGTCGCCGCGATCCTCGAGGACCCCGCCTCCGCGCTGTTGTTCTGAGCTGCTGGTTCCGACCGGGGTCGGGGGGGGGGGGGGGGGGGGGCGGGGGGGCCCGCCCCCGCGCCGCCGCCCCCCCCCCCCCGCCCCCCCCCCACGACTCGCTCCGGAGGTCCAGACCGCTTGTCCAGATGTCTTCCTTTGCCTCCGCAGGTGGCCGATGGGACACCCGGAGGGGCCTGCCCGTGCCGGGGCGGCCCCCGAGGGAGGACACCATGCGCAACTCGATCAAGGCCGCGCTCGCGGCCACCGCGGGAGCCGGGCTGCTGCTCGGAGGAGCGGGGTCGCTGGCCTACTGGAACGACGCCACCGAGGTGCAGCCGGACACCACGCTGACCTCGGGCACGCTGGACCTGGGTGCGCCCACCTGTGCGAGCTGGAAGCTCGACGACGACAGCGACTTCACCCCGGCCAGTGACACGATCGTGCCCGGCGACACCCTCACGCGCGTCTGCCAGTTCCAGATCAGCGCGACCGGCGACCACCTGACCGCCGAGCTGACCGCGAACGCGCCGAGCATGCCCGACAGCGCGCTGGAGGACGAGCTGGCCTTCACCGCGGTCTACGAGATCGACACCGATGCCACCGACGACGGGACCGGTGAGACCACGGTCGACCCCGACGCCGGCGCGGTCGCCTTCAGCGACGCCGACGACGGGTCCTACCTGCGGGTCGCGTTCACGGTCGACTTCCCGTTCGGCGTCAGCGTCGACAACGACTCCAACGGTGCGGTGACGGCCCAGCTCGACGCGATCACCGTGACGGCGACGCAGACGAACACCGAGCACCCCTGACATGCGGCCGGGACGGACCCGGCACGACCGTCCGGTGACCGGCGGCCGTCGGTGGCTGCTGCCGCTGCGGCTGCTCACCTGGGTCTTCACCGCCTCGGTGGCGGCGCTCGTCCTCGCGGCGGTGGTGGTCCCCCGGCTGGCCGGCGCGACGCCGTACACCGTGCTGACGGGGTCGATGGACCCCGCGTACCCGCCCGGCTCGCTGGTGGTGGTGCGGCCGGTGGAGCCGACCGAGGTGCGCATCGGCGACGTCGTCACCTACCAGCTGCGCTCGGGCGAGCCCGCCGTGGCGACCCACCGTGTCGTGGGGGTGGGGTGGTCCGCCGACGGCGAGCGGCTGCTCACCACGCAGGGTGACGCCAACCCGGTGCCGGACCCCGAGCCGGTGCGTGGGGTCCAGCTGCGCGGCGAGGTCTGGTACTCCCTGCCCTGGGTCGGCCACCTCAACGTGCTCCTCACGCCTGGCCAGCACGAGCGACTGGTGCAGGTCGCGGCGCTGGTCCTCTTCCTGTACGCCGGTGGCGTGCTGTGGCGCGGCTGGCGGACCCGTCCGCGGGGGACGCGTGCGGCGCTGCCCGGCCGACCGGTCCGGCCGCGGCCGAGGCCCGTGCCCTCGCCGACGGACGGCGAGGTCGGTGACCGGGAGCGCGAGGCGGCCGCATGACCGGGCGGCACGTGGCTCCTCGCAGGGTCGTCTCCCGGCGCGTCCGCGGCGGTCCGTGGCGGCCGGGCATCGTCGCGCTCGTGGGTGCGCTGGGGCTGGTCGGGGGGCTCGGGACGCAGGCGTACTGGAACGACCAGGCGACGGTGACCGGGGCGACGGTCACGTCCGGCACCTTGGACCTGCTGGTGGACGGGGTCCAGGGCAACCCGGCGACGTACTCCTGGTCGTCGCTGTCGATGACCGACATGGCGCCGGGGGAGTCCAAGGCCGGGACGGTCACGCTGAGCAACGCCGGCACGACGCCCTTCACCGTCGCAGCGACCGCCACGGCCAGCGGCAACCTCGACCCGCACGTGACCGCGCGCGTGGTGCTCGCCGGAACGGCGACCACCGACACGACCTATCCCCGGCAGGAGGCCTGCACCGGGGGCACCCAGACGTTCAACGACACCCTCGGCAACAGCGGGAAGACCGTCATCGCCTCCACCTCGACGATGGCGGCCGGGGCGACCTTGGTGGTCTGCGTGTCGCTGACGCTCGCCACCAACGCGCCCAACTCGATGCAGGGGAAGTCCTACACGCCGGTGTTCACGTTCACCGCGACCCAGGCAGCGTCGTGAGGCGCCTGCTCCTGTTGCTGCTGGCGCTGCCCCTGGTGCTCGTCCCGGGGCGGACGACGCTGGCGCCGTGGACCGACCCCGCGCCGCCACGGACCACGAGCACCCTGTCGGCGCTCAGCCTGGTGGCCCCGACGCTGTCGTGCGCCACGCGCGGGATCCTGACGCTCACGGTCGCAGACGTGACCTGGAGCCCGTCGACCTTCCCCGCGCCGTTGTCGTACTCCGCTGTCATCGTCCAGGCGCCAGGGTCGAACCTCAGCGTGACGGGGAACAGCCTGACGACCGTCAGCCCTTCGCTGCTGTCCACGTTGCTCGGCAGCTGGGTCACCCTGCGTGTCACCGGGACACTCCCCGGAACCGCGTGGACGACCTCCAGCGACATCCAGCTCTACGTCGGTCTGGCGGGGCTCAGCGTCAGTTGCCCGTGACTCAGCCCAGGTCGACCGGCCCGACCTCCCAGCCCTCGGGCGCCATGGGGTGCAGCATCGCATCGGTGCCGCCGTCGACGAACAGGCACGCGCCGACGATGTTGGTCGCGCCCTCCGAGAGCAGGAAGCAGATGGGGGCGGCGACCTCCTCGGGACGGCCGGTGCGGCCGATCGCGGTCGGGTAGGCGTCGATCGCGCTGCCCAGCAGCGGGTCGGCGCGCATCTGCTCGACCATCGCGGTCTCGGTGGCGCCGGGTGCGACGGAGTTGAGCCGGATGCCGGCGCCCGCCCACTCCGGCTTCACGCCCTCGCGCCGCGCCCACCAGGCCAGCCCGGCCTTCGAGGACGGGTAGACCATGACCGAGTCGACCTTCGCCGCCTCCGCCCGCGCGGCCTCCTCGTCATCACGCAGGCACGCCTCGACCGTCGGCACGTTCCAGCCGGGCATGCCGGTGATGGAGTTGCTGGCCAGGAACACCACACCCGCGTCGCCGTCACGCTCGGCCGCGGCGGCGAGCTGCGGGTGCAGGCCCCGGGCCAGCGCCACGGCGCCGAAGTAGTTCACGGAGACGACGAGGTCACCGGGTACGCCGGTCCGCCCGGCCAGCCCCGCGGCCGGCACGAGCCCGTGGACCACGTCGGTCAGCTCCTGGGCGCGCGCGACAGCGGCCGACCGGCCCTCCGGCGTACCCAGGTCGGCGGCGACGTCCACGCCCTCGCCGGCGCGCAGGTCGATCCCGATGACCCGGTGCCCCTGCCCACGCAGCATCGCCGCCGTGGCGGCCCCGATCCCCGACGCGGCCCCGCTGACGACGTACGTGCGACTCATGGGCCGGACTGTAACGCGTTCTAGTTCCGGGGGTCTGCGAGCGAGCCCCGCGCCCCGCGACTTACGGCTCCCCGACGCAGCTGCAGCGGGGGAGCGTGAGCTTCATCGGGGCGCCGATGAACCTCACACCAGCTGAGGCGCCCTCAGCCGCCGAGGTATCGCGCGGCCCGGTCGGCAGGCGCGCCCGGACCCCGGGTGAGCAGCCCGGCGAGTTCGGCGGCCAGGACGGCGCCGACCCGGCGGCAGAACTCCTCGGGCTCGGCGGCGGCGTCGGGCTTCTCGGCGACCACGCGATCGACGACACCGAGGGCGGCCAGGTCCAGCGCGCGGACCCGCTGGGCGCGGGCCATCTCGGGGGCGTGGTCGGTGTCGCGGTGCACGATCGCCGAGGCGCCCTCGGGCGGCAGCGGGGAGAGCCAGGCGTGCTGCGCGGCGACGACCCGGTCGGCCGGCAGCAGCGCGAGTGCGCCGCCGCCGTTGCCCTCGCCGAGCATCAGGGACAACGTCGGGGCGTCCAGGGTGACCAGGTCGCCCAGGCAGCGCGCGATCTCGCCGGCCAGGCCGCCGTTCTCGGCGTTGACCGACAGCGCGGCGCCGGCGGTGTCGATGACGGTGAGCAGCGGCAGCCCCAGCTCGGAGGCCAGCCGCATCCCGCGGCGCGCCTCGCGCAGCGCCTCCGGCCCCAGCGGGTGCGCGGCGGTCTGGCCGCGACGGTCCTGCCCGAGGAACACGCACGGCACGTCGCCGAAGCGCACCAGCGCGATCAGCAGGCCGGGGTCGGACTCGCCCTGCCCCGTCCCGTTGAAGGGTACGACGTCAGCGGCCGCGTACTTCAGCAGGCGACGGACCCCGGGGCGCTCGGGGTCGCGCGAGCGCGTGACCGCCTCCCAGGTGTCGACGTCCGGCACGGGGTCGTCGGCCGGGTCCTCGACGGCCGACAGCGCAGCGCGGTCGGGCAGCATGCAGGTCAGCGCGCGGTCGAGGATGTCGGGGATGTCCTCGGGGGCGACGACGGCGTCGATGATGCCGCGGGCGTAGAGGTTCTCCGAGGTCTGGACGTCCTCCGGGAACGCCTCGCCGTACAACGCCTGGTAGACCCGCGGACCCAGGAAGCCCACCAGCGCCCCGGGCTCCGCGACCGTCACGTGGCCCAGCGAGCCCCACGAGGCCATCACGCCGCCGGTCGTGGGGTGGCGCAGGTAGACGAGGTAGGGCAGCCCCGCGCGCCGGTGCGCCATCACGGCCTCGGCGATCCGCACCATCTGCACGAACGCCGGCGTGCCCTCCTGCATCCGGGTGCCGCCGGAGATCGGCGCGGCCAGCAGCGGCAGCCCCTCCTCGGTGGCGCGGGTGATCGCGGCGACCAGCCGATCGGCGGTGGCACGGCCGATCGACCCGGCCAGGAACCCGAACTCGCCCACCAGCACCGCCACGCGGCGCCCGCGCATCAGCCCCTCGCCGGTGAGCACGGACTCGTCGGTGCCGGCCTTCTCGCGCGCGGCCGCCAGCTCGGCGGCGTAGGACTCGCTGATGTCGCCGTAGACCGGCGGGGTGTCCCAGCTGCTCCACGACTCGGCGTCGAGGACGAGGTCGATCAGGTCGTGGGCCGTGAGACGGTTCGGCATGGGGGGAGATTAGGCCACGGAGGTCAGCCCAGGCCGTCGAGCACCTCACGCTCCTGCTCACGGGTCAGTCCGGTCACGACGGCATCGGGAGTCGCGCGGAGCCACTCCAGGGTGTCGCGCGCGGTCTCGCCGATGGGTCTCGCGGTCAGGCCCGCGTCGCGTGACGGGCTCCAGTCGTGCGCCAGCATCCCGTCGTACGCCGGCCGCGGCAGCCACAGCGGCAGCGACCGCGGCCCCATCCACGGCGCGACGTCGTGGACCTCGAGGATCGCGTCGGAGGCCCAGGTCCAGCGTGGCTCGACGCCCAGGCCGGTCGCCACCTCGGCCAGCAGGTCGCCCACCGGCATCGAGGGTCCGACCCCGTCGAGGTCGCCGGTCAGGCCGCTCTCCGCGGCCGTGACGATCCAGGCCGCGAGGTCGCGCACGTCGATGACCTGCACGGTGTCGCCGGGGTCGCCCCCGACCAGCACGGGCTCGCCGGGCTCGACGTCGGCCAGTCGGGCCGGCCAGTAGGTGAAGCGGCCGGTCGGGTCGCCCGGCCCCACGATCAGTCCCGGCCGCACCACGAACGCCCGCTCCGCGCCCTCGCGCACCAGCTGCTCGCAGGCCACCTTCATCGGGCCGTAGGCCTCCGGGTGCGCGCGGAGGTCGATGTCCTCGGGCTGGGCGTCGACCAGCGGGAGCGTGGCGGGCGTGCCGCCGGGGGTGGTCTCGTCGGCGTACACGTTGATCGTCGACACGAACGTCCAGTGCGCCCGCGGCCACGCCGCCACCGCTCGCGTGACCCAGGACGGGGTGCGGGCGACGTCGACGACCGCGTCGAACTCCTCGGCCGCCAGGTCGGCCGGGATCTCCTCGGTGCGGTCCAGCGCGACGTGGCGTACGCCGTCGGGCACCGAGCCGGACGCCCCGCGCGCCGCCGCGCTCACGTCGTGCCCGCGCGCGGCCGCCTCGACCGCCACCGCCCGCGACAGGAAGACCGTCCCACCCAGCACCAGGAACCTCATGGGGCCGAGTCTGTCCTTCCGACGGCCAACTGGTCTCACGAAACTGCCGCTTGTCGACCGGAGTTCTGGTCAACAAGCGCCGGTTTCACCACCCGGGTGGTGTAACCGCCGCGCACCGCGCGGGCGCGGTCTCCCCCCGCAGCCACACGGCGAACACGGGCGCCCGGGCCCGACCGGACGCCCCGCGCGCCGCCACGCTCACGTCGTGCCCGCGCGCGGCCGCCTCGACCGCCACCGCCCGCGAC
>JAYYWX010000068.1:0-9089 GCA_036341255.1 Actinomycetota bacterium
CCCCGACAGGTGGACGCCGGCTGCGGTGCCGATGGACCAGGCGGTGTTCAGGTCGAGGGTGACGTGCAGGGTCGACTGCGTGTCGACCTCGTCCATCTCGGTCGTCTCGGGGTCGAACCGTGCGGCTGCTTCGGCCACGAGTCGCTTGATGGTGGTGAAGGAGGCGGTGTGGACGACGTGGGCGAGGTGGGCGTCGACGAACGCGGCTGCTTCGGCGGTGAGGGGGCGGGTGACCTCGGTGACGCGGCGTACCCGCCAGACCTGCACCTGGCCGTCGAGGAGTCGCTGCCAGATCTTGGGGAGCCGGTGCTTGGCTTCGACGGCGTCGGAGAGCAGCATCCGCCCGGAGTCGGTAGACCGGCCCAACGCAGCGGCGAGCTCGATGACCGCGAACTCGGAGACCTCTGGGGCGCCGGGGCCGGCGAGCTCGAGCATCGTGTCGGCGCCGGGCATCCCGAACCGGGCCACCCAGGCGTTCTCTGCTTCGGTGTGGGCGTCGTCGTCGGGCAGACCGAACGTGCCGTAGAGGTCGGGCAGCAGCCGGCCGGTGGTGTGGGCGTCGGCCCATTGGGCGATGGCGATGAACCGGTCCCGGTCGGCCTGATCGGCGGCACGATCGAGGTCGCGGATGGAGGTCAGCAGGTCACCGGTCGACTCCGCAGGAGAGTCCTGCGTAGTGGTGTCGTGGTGCCCGAGTGCCATGACCAGAGTCTACTAGAACACCAGTTCGAACGGAACCCTGATGTGGGCTCCGAAGTGGATCTGTGGAGGACGATCCAGCCGTAACCCGAGCGAGCACCCCGTCGTGCCGCAAGGCATGCGAGCGGCGCGCAACCAGGTACCGCGAGCAAAGCGAACGGCAACCGCGCTCTTCGAAAATGCAGGGCCTGCTGCAGCGCGAACCTCCAGGCGCCCACCACCCCGACCACGGAGCACCAAGCGGACTTGAGGGCGTGCCGTGAAAGGGGTTCACGGAGAACCCTCCAGTCAGCCCGTGGAGCAGGTTGGTTGTCGGCGTACGGGGTCTCGAGACGGCGCTGGCGCGCCTCCTCGACCGGCGGTGGGGACGGCGCTGGCGCGCCTGCTCGACCGGCGTTGGCTCGCTGGCGCTCGCCTGAGGAGTCCCTGAGAGGAGCACGCGTCACGTTTCGGTGCGGGGGAGGAGCGGGAAGAACGGTTCCCATGGCCTCTTCTCGGGACCCGTGGTTCGACAACGCCAAGATGGCGCTGGTGACCCTGGTGGTGGTGGGACACGCGTGGGTGGTGCTGCCCGACTCCACGACCAACGACCACCTCTACGACTTCCTCTACGCCTGGCACATGCCGGCGTTCGTGTTCCTGACCGGCTACCTCTCCCAACGCTGGACCTACACCCGTGCGCGGATGTGGCAGCTGGTGCGCACGGTGGCCGTGCCGTACGTCCTCTTCGAGGCCGCGATCGCGATGTTCCGCATCCACGTGGGCGGCGAGGAGCTGGAGAACCTCTGGCGCGACCCGCACTGGCCGATGTGGTACCTCTCGGCGCTGTTCTTCTGGCGGCTGCTGACCCCGGTGTTCAAGAACATGTGGGGCGGTCTGGGGCTGGCTGTCGTCATCTCCCTGGTCGCCGGGCTGTACGCCGGTGACACGCTCGACGTGGCGCGGATCCTGGGTCTGCTGCCGTTCTTCGTCCTGGGCCTGAAGTCGACCCCGGAGCGGCTCGAGCTGCTGCGCAGCCGCGCGGCACAGGTGGCGGCCGGCGGCGTCTTCGTCGCGATCTGGGTCCTGACCTCGCGGACCGACGACTGGGCGGGGACGGAGTGGCTCTACTACCGCGCCCGCTACGAGGAGCTCGACGTCAGCGACGGTCAGGCGTTCCTCACCCGGGCTGCGTTGCTGGTGCTCGGCACGCTCGGGACCTGGGCGTTCCTGGCGCTGGTGCCGCGGATCCGTGGCTGGTTCACGACGATGGGCGCCTCCACCCTGATCGTCTACCTCTTCCACGGGTTCGCGGTGAAGGGGCTGGGATACGCGGGCTACGGCGAGCTGTTCGGCGACCACGTCGTGCTCGGCCTGGTCGTGACCACGCTCGGCTCGGTCGCCGTGGCGCTGCTGCTGGCCAGCCCGCCGGTCGCCCGGGTGCTGCAGCACACGGTGGACCCGCTGGGCTGGGGTGAGCGCCGGGTGAAGGACGCGCTCGAGGTGGCCGAGGCGAAGAAGGAGGCCGACGAGCTCGCGGCGCGCATCGAGACGCACGTGCAGCGGGAGACGGTCCGGGTCTGAGGCACCGCTAGGCTCCCGGCGTGGCCGGTGGACTCTTCGCCCTTCTCGACGACATCGCGGCGCTCGCCAAGCTGGCGGCCGCCTCCATCGACGACGTCGGTGCCGCCGCCGGGCGGGCCAGCGCCAAGGCGGCCGGTGTCGTCGTGGACGACACGGCGGTCACCCCGCAGTACGTCCAGGGCGTGGCGGCCGAGCGCGAGCTGCCGATCATCAAGAAGATCGCGGCCGGCTCGATCCGCAACAAGCTGCTGCTGATCCTGCCGGTCGCCCTGTTGCTCAGTGAGCTGCTGCCCTCCCTGCTCAAGATCATCTTGATGTGCGGCGGTGCCTACCTCTGCTACGAGGGCGCGGAGAAGATCTGGGAGAAGTTCGGGCCCGGGCACGGGCACCACGGCGACGAGGCGTTGGAGAAGGTCGCCGCCGGCAACCCGGCCGAGACCGAGAAGACCCTCATCTCCGGGGCCATCCGCACCGACCTGATCCTCTCCGCCGAGATCATGGTGATCTCCCTCGACGAGGTCGCGGGGGAGAGCTTCTGGTCCCGCGCCGCGATCATGGTGGTCGTCGCGTTCTTCATCACCGCCGTCGTCTACGGCGTGGTCGCACTCATCGTGAAGATGGACGACGTCGGCCTCTCCCTGGCCCAGCGCTCCAGCGCCGTCGCCCAGCGGGTCGGTCGCGGCCTCGTGCAGGCGATGCCGCGGGTCCTCGAGGTCATCGGCGCCGTCGGCACGGCCGCGATGCTGTGGGTCGGTGGGCACATCGTGCTCGTCGGCTCCCACGACCTCGGCTGGCACGCGCCGTACGACGTCGTGCACCACCTCGAGGAGGCCGTCCACGACGCCACGGGCGCTCTGGGGTCGGTCCTCGGCTGGGTGACGAACACCGGCTGCTCGGCGGTCCTCGGGCTGGTCATCGGCGCTCTCCTGGTCGCGGTGATGCACCTCGTGCCGCGCCGCAGCGCGCACTGAGTCACCGACTGCTCCCTGGCTGATCCCCGGCCGAGCGCTCCAGGCCACCACCCGCCGGGATTCCCGGTCGTCACGGCTGTCCGCCTACGCTGGACGGCGGACTGCGTGGGAGATCCCGACGGTGCGCAGATGCGCGACGCAGGCCTGGCTCCAACCCCCTGCGAGGAGACACCCTGATGGACTTCAAGGTCGCCGACCTGTCCCTGGCCGACTACGGCCGCACCGAGATCGAGCTCGCCGAGCACGAGATGCCCGGCCTGATGGCCATGCGTGAGCGCTACGGCGCCGAGAAGCCGCTGGCCGGCGCCCGCATCGCCGGCTCGCTGCACATGACCACCCAGACCGCGGTCCTCATCGAGACCCTGACCGCGCTGGGTGCCGAGGTCCGCTGGGCCTCCTGCAACATCTTCTCCACCCAGGACCACGCGGCCGCGGCCGTCGCGGTCGGCCCCGAGGGCACCGTCGACGCGCCCGCGGGCGTGCCGGTCTTCGCCTGGAAGGGCGAGACCCTGGAGGAGTACTGGTGGTGCACCCAGCAGATCCTCGACTGGGGCACCGACGCCGAGGGCAACCAGCGCTTCGCCAACATGATCCTCGACGACGGCGGTGACGCCACCCTGCTGGTCCACCTCGGGGTCGAGGCGGAGAAGAAGGGCGAGGCGCCCGACCCGGCCACCGCCACCAGCACCGAGCAGCGGATCATCTTCGAGGTGCTGCAGAGCAGCCTCGCCGCGAGCAAGGACCGCTGGACCAACGTCGCCCGCGAGATCATCGGCGTCACCGAGGAGACCACCACCGGTGTGCTCCGCCTCTACGACATGATGCGCGAGGGCTCGCTGCTCTTCCCGGCCATCAATGTCAACGACTCGGTCACCAAGTCGAAGTTCGACAACAAGTACGGCTGCCGCCACAGCCTCGTCGACGGCATCAACCGCGCCACCGACGTGCTCATGGGCGGCAAGGTGACCGTGGTCTGCGGCTACGGCGACGTCGGCAAGGGCTGCGCGGAGTCGCTGCGCGGCCAGGGCGCCCGCGTCATCGTCACCGAGATCGACCCGATCTGCGCGCTGCAGGCCGCGATGGACGGCTACCAGGTGTCGACCCTCGACGACGTCATCGAGACCGCCGACATCGTCATCACCGCCACCGGCAACAAGGACGTCGTCAGCGTCGACCAGATGCGCCGGATGAAGAAGAACGCCATCCTCGGCAACATCGGCCACTTCGACAACGAGATCGACATGGCCGGCCTGGAGACCTACCCCGGCGTCGTCCGCAAGAACGTCAAGCCGCAGGTCGACCTGTGGACGTTCCCCGAGGGCGAGGGCAACGCGATCATCGTGCTGTCCGAGGGTCGCCTGATGAACCTCGGCAACGCCACCGGCCACCCGTCGTTCGTCATGTCGAACTCCTTCACCAACCAGGTGCTGGCGCAGATCGAGATCTTCACCAAGCCGCAGGACTACCCGGTCGGCGTCTACGTGCTGCCCAAGCACCTCGACGAGGAGGTCGCCCGCCTGCACCTCGACGCGCTCGGCGTACGGCTGACGACCCTGACCGACGACCAGGCCAAGTACCTCGGCGTCTCGGTCGAGGGCCCGTTCAAGTCCGACGAGTACCGCTACTGATCGATCGCGCACGGCGGCCCCGCGGTGTCGGGGCCGCCGTTCGCACGCCCGCCAGGGGGGAGGGTGCAAGATGGTGACCATGAGTGAGGCAGCGCCGCAGGACGACTACACGACCAAGGGTCGGGTACTCGTCGTTGACGACGACGCCTCGCTGGCCGAGATGCTCACCATCGTGCTGCGCCAGGAGGGCTTCGACTCGCGGATGTGCCTGCGCGGCGACGAGGCCGTCGAGGCCTTCCGCGACTACCGCCCCGACGTCGTCCTGCTGGACCTGATGCTGCCCGGTCGTGACGGCATCGACGTGTGCAAGGAGATCCGCGCCGAGTCCGGCGTGCCGATCGTGATGCTCACCGCCAAGGGCGACACCGTCGACGTCGTCGTCGGCCTGGAGTCCGGCGCCGACGACTACGTCGTCAAGCCGTTCAAGCCCAAGGAGCTCGTGGCCCGCATCCGGGCGCGCGTACGCCGCTTCGACGCCACCGCGCAGGCCGAGACGCTCACCATCGGCGACGTCCACATCGACGTCGCCGGCCACCAGGTCACCCGCGGCGGTCGACCGGTGAGCCTGACGCCCCTGGAGTTCGACCTCCTGGTCTGCCTGGCTCGCAAGCCGTGGCAGGTCTTCAGCCGCGAGGTGCTGCTCGAGCAGGTGTGGGGCTACCGCCACGCGGCCGACACCCGCCTGGTCAACGTGCACGTCCAGCGGCTGCGCTCCAAGGTCGAGCACGACCCGGAGAACCCCGAGATCGTGGTGACCGTGCGAGGTGTCGGCTACAAGGCCGGCACCGCCTGAGCGGCCGACGGGTGGCCGCGCTCACCTTCTGGCGCCGCTCCATCCAGGCACGGGTGGTGGCCAGCACCCTCGTGCTGTCGTTCCTGGTCGTCAGCGTCGTCGGCTGGTTCCTGCTGCGGCAGACCCGTGACGGCCTGCTCGACGACCGGGTCGACGCCGTCGTCGCCGAGGCGCTCGACGAGACCGAGGACGCCCGCACCCGGCTGGCCTCGGCCACCCTCAGCGACGTCGACGCCGCCGAGCAGCAGCGGGCGCTGGTCGAGCCGATCATCCAGCGCGGTCTCTCGCGCGACTTCGCGGTGGTGCTGGCCGGTCCGGCCGGCGCCAGCGGCGTGGCTGCCGACCCGGGCGGCGGCGGGGCGACGTACACCTTCGGCCTGGACCGCACCTCGGTGCCGGCATCCCTGGTCGACCACTTCTCCACCATCGCGACGCCGTCGTGGACCTACACGACGATCCGCCGCCTGGGCCCCGACGGGGAGACGCCGGTCTCCGAGCCGGGCATCGCGGTGGGCTCGCAGGTCACACTGCCGGCCGACGGCCGCACCTACACGCTCTACCTGCTCTTCCCGACCTCGGAGGACGAGGAGACCCTGGCGCTGGTCACCCGCGCCCTGCTCACCGCGGGCGTGCTGCTGCTCCTGCTGGTCGCGGGCGTCACCTGGCTCGTGGCCCAGCAGGTCGTCACCCCGATCCGGATGGCGCGGCGGGTCGCGGAGCGGCTGGCGGCCGGGCAGCTGCAGGAGCGCCTGGAGGTCTCCGGCGAGGACGACCTGGCCCGCCTGGCGACCTCCTTCAACCAGATGGCCTCCAACCTGCAGCGCCAGATCCGTCAGCTCGAGGAGCTCAGCCGGGTCCAGCGCCGCTTCGTCTCCGACGTCTCCCACGAGCTGCGCACCCCGTTGACCACCGTGCGGATGGCCGGCGACGTCCTGCACGACGCCAAGGACGACTTCGACCCCGTGACCGCGCGGGCCGCCGAGCTGCTGCAGACCGAGCTGGACCGGTTCGAGACGCTGCTCGCGGACCTGCTCGAGATCAGCAGGTTCGACGCGGGCGCGGCGCAGCTCGAGGTCGACGACGTCAACCTCGTCGACGTGGCCCACCGCGTCGTGGACAGCACCCGCCCGCTGGCCGACCAGCGCGGCGTGAGACTCGTGGTCCGGGCACCGGACCGTCCCTGCCTGGCCGAGGCCGACGTACGCCGGGTGGAGCGCGTCCTGCGCAACCTGGTCAGCAACGCGATCGACCACGCCGGTCCGCGGCGCCCCGGCGCCACGCCGACCGTCGTCGTGCGTGTGGCCGGCGACGACCACGCCGCCGCCGTGGCGGTGCGCGACCACGGCGTGGGGCTCGCGCCGGGGGAGTCGGCGATGGTGTTCAACCGCTTCTGGCGCGCCGACCCGGCCCGGGCGCGGACGTCGGGCGGCACCGGCCTCGGGCTCTCGATCTCGCTGGAGGACGCCCATCTGCACGGCGGGTGGCTGCAGGCATGGGGGCGTCCCGACGAGGGGGCGCAGTTCCGCCTCACGCTGCCGCGCCGCAACGGCGACGCCCTGCGCCGCAGCCCGATCCCGCTCATCCCCGACGACGTCGTGGAGCCGGTGTGAGACGCCGGGTCGCGGCCAGCCTCGTCGCCGTCTGCCTCGCGGCGCTGACGGGCTGCGTCGCGCTGCCCGAGGCCGGGCCGGTCGTCGAGGTCGAGGAGTCCCGCGGCTCGGCCACCGACACCGGCGGCGCCGCCGCCATCGACGCACGACCTCCGCAGGAGGGCATGTCCGCGGCCGAGGTGGTCAAGGGCTTCCTCGACGCGATGCAGGCCTGGCCGACCGAGCTCTCGACGGCCAAGCAGTTCCTGAGCTCGGAGACCCGGTCGACGTGGTCGCCCAGCGGCACCATCGTCTACGAGGACGCACTGCCGCCCGCTGGCGTCGCCGCCCGGATCGAGGTGCGGCTCGGGGGCGCCAGCCGGCTCGACGCTCGCGGAGGCTGGCAGGGCGACCTCGCCCCCGAGGACAGCATCCTGGGGTTCCGGCTCGTGACCGAGGACGGCGAGTACCGCATCGCCGACCTGCCCGACGCGCTGGTCGTCCCCGAGACCTGGTTCGAGCAGCGCTACCGCCGGGTGGCGCTCTACTTCCCCGACCCCTCGGGGTCGGTGCTGGTGCCCGAGCCGGTGTTCGTCGGCGACGACCCGACCTTCGCCTCGTCGCTCGTGTCGGGGCTGCTGCGCGGCCCGGGCCGCGCGCTGCAGGGCGTCCTGGGCACCCAGCTGCCCTCCGGGCTGCGGGTCGACCTGTCGGTGCCGGTGACCGACGGGTTGGCCGCCATCAGCCTGACCGGTGAGGCCAGTGCGTTCTCGCCGGCCGACACCGAGCTGCTCTTCGCCCAGCTGGCCTGGACGCTGCGGCAGGACCCCGACGTCGATGCCTTCACCCTGACGATCGACGGGCGGCCGGTCCGGACCGCGGGCGGGGAGACACGCATCCCGGTGGCCGTGGGCGACCAGCTGGACCCGGTCGGCTTCCAGACCGACTCGCTGCTGCACGGGCTGCGCGACGGCCTGCTGGTCTCGGGGACGCCCGGCTCACTGGACCCGGTCGGCGGCGTGATGGGGCGCGTGGACCTCGGGGTCCGCTCCGTGGCGGTGGACCTGCTCGGCACGCGCGTCGCCGCGGTGTCCGAGGCCGGCGGCACGGTCCTGCTGGCCCCGCTCACCGACGGCGAGGGGGACGCGCCGCTGGACGACCCGTCCACCGACCCCGGACTGGCCGACGTCACGACCGCAGCCGTCGGCACCGACCTGCTGCCTCCGGCCTGGGATGTGCACGACCGGCTCTGGCTGCTCGACCGCACCGCCGACGGCGCCGTCCTCAGCTGGGTGCAGGGGGAGGACAGCGGCGTGCTGGACGTCCCGGGGGTCACCGGCGAGGAGGTCCGTGACTTCCTGGTCTCCCGTGACGGCACCCGGCTGGTCGCCGTGGTCCGTGGCCCGCGCACCGACACGGTCCGGGTGGCGCGCATCCGTGGCGACGACAGCGAGCGGGTGACCGGGGCGACGCGGTCACGGCCGCTGAACCTCGACGACGACCCCAGTCACCGCATCCGCGACGTCGCGTGGACCTCCACGACCACGCTGGCCGTGCTCAACCGGCTCACCGACGTGTCCGCCAAGGTCGTCACCGTCGGCGTCGACGGCTCGCCCGGTGGGCTCGACGGCATCATCACGACGCTGTCGGGAGCCACCGCGCTCGTCGGCTCGCCCGCGCGCGGCACGCGCGTCTACGCCGTGACCGACACCGGGCTGGCCGACCTCAACGCCACCGTCCGCGGACCGCGGGTGCTCGACGAGGGCCTCACCTTCGTGACGTACGCCGGCTGACCCGCCGACCCTCCACACGGGTCTGTCCCTGCGCGGTTCTCCACCGTCGTCGT
>JAYYWX010000069.1:0-91331 GCA_036341255.1 Actinomycetota bacterium
TGGTGCAGTCCTCGGCCGCCCGCGATGCGCACTGCGCGGCCCACGGCGACGAGGACCCGACCGTCCCGTACGCGTTCGGGCCCGCGACGGCGTACGGCTACGCCTACTGAAGCACCCCTTGCCGATCATCTCGGAGGATCAGAGCCACCTGGGGACGATTATCCTCCGAGATTATCGTGGGGCACACCCGACCGGCCGGCTGGACACGACGACGGCCCCGGGAAAACCCCGGGGCCGTCGCTGTGACGTGTGAGCGCTCGGCTCAGATGTCGTAGTAGTGACTGACTGACCCATGCTGACCTGCGCAAACTCTAGGAGATCTTGGTTACTTGTACCACGCTTGTAACGGAGGGCGGTTCCTTCTCGGGCGGCGCCGGGTTGGCGTCGTCATCGATGGTTGCACCCCGAGGCGCGAATCTAGTTCGAACAGGGTGTCCGCCATCAGAAGGCGGCACCTACGTAGCGTTCGATCAGTTCTCGCTCGGTGGTGGGGTCGTCCACGGGCCAAGTGATCATGCTGAGTACGACTCGAATGAGCCATTCGGCGCCGAGATCGTGTTCTTCGCCGAGGTCCATCAGAGACGCAGCGAGACGGTTCAGCATTTCGGAGTGGGTGAAGTAGGTGTCGTCGAAAGCCGGGGGTGACTTGACGAACTCAGCCAGGGTGCGGTCGCTGCGAATCGCTTGGACTCCGGCAAGGATCGACTCGATGACCAGTTGTTTGCCCTGCATCCCGCGAGTCTGCGTTCGCACCTGTTCGACCACGGTAGTCGCGGCTAGGCCTACCAGTGTGTCCACAAGGCTGCGCTTGTTGCCCACGAACCGGTAGACGGTCGCGCGTGAGCACCCTGCTCTGCGGGCGACCTCTTCCAAGCTGAACGTCTTGGGACCGCGCTCGCGCAGGACGTCGCTGCCGGCTGCGTAGATGCGTTCCAGGGCGGCTTCCCTTCGACTGCCAGGAATGAGCCATGCGTCGGAATCTGGCATTTTGTACCCTGACGTTACTGAGCGATTTAGTCTCACGGTGAGACGATTGTAAGGCTAGCGAAGACCCCGGTCCCGGGCGGCCTGGTGGCCTCCAAGAGGCGGCGCGCTTGGTCTGAGACGGCCTCCCGATGACTCGTCCCCGCCAGGCGTCTCAGTCATTCAAGAGGCCTTGTGGGTGCACGTCTCCGCGGTTGAGGATTGCTCCTGAGACGGAGGATCGTGATGACAACCCGCACACGCACAGACGGTGCCCCTGACCTGTTCAAGGTGGTCGGGACTGCAGCATGGCTGAACTTCGAGGGTGCCGCGCGCACCGTGATCCGCGGCCGTCGCGGCTGGGTGGGGGCGGTCAATACCGACTACGATCCCTTGGATCCACGGACGGCGGCCCAGCCGCATGCGGCGTATCGACGCCTTCATGAGACGGGGCGGGTGCACTACAACCCGCGTCGGGCCATGTGGGTCCTCTCGCGCCTCGACGACGTCCGCGCCACACTGAGAGCCACCGACAAGGTGACCAGCAGTCAGGGGGTCACCCGGTTACGGATCCAGGCGCCGCTCGTCGTCCTCACTGACGGCGAGGAGCACGCCCGGCTACGCAAGCAGATACAGCCCATGTTCACCACAGGTGCGATGGCCTCCTGGCGCGCGATGGCGGAGAAGCTGGCCTCCGAGATGGTCGACGAACTCGTGCGTGCTCCCGGCTCGGACGTGATGACGACACTGGCCACTCCGCTACCGATGAGCCTGATCGCTCACATCATGGGCGTCTCCGATGGCGACTTCGACGACTTCCGCCGATGGTCGGAGACGACGGTGCGCATCATGGACGCGAATGCGACGCCGCTGGGCATCCGGCACGCACGAGATGCCGCGACAGGCCTGGCGTCCCTGCGGCGGTACTTCACCGAGCAGTTCGACGCTGGGAGGATTCGGGAGTCTGACTCGGCTCTCGGTCGACTCATGAACCACAGTGAGAACGGTGCTCTCACCGGCAACGACCTGTTCATGATCGCGATGCTGCTCCTCGTGGCTGGTAACGAGACCACGACGAACCTGCTGGGCGGGATGTTCGAGACGTTTGCTCGCAATCCGGAGGAGTACGACCGCGTTCGACAGGATCCTGGTCTGGTCCCGATGGCGATCGAGGAACACCTGCGGTTCTCCAGCCCCATCCAGAATCTGTACCGCTACACGCGCGCTGACTACGACATCGCCGGTGTCACCATCCCGCGAGGGTCCAGGGTGTTGCTGTCCTTCGGTGCTGCGAATCGGGACCCCGAGGCGTTCGAGGAGCCCGACACCTATCGGGCTGACCGCAACCCCAGGATGCACGTCGGGTTCGGGCACGGCGCACACCTGTGCGTCGGAGCACCGCTCGCTCGGATGGAGGCCCATGTCGTGCTCACCGAGCTCCTCGGTCGCGTCTCGAGGATCGAGCTGTCCGGTGACCCGACATGGTCGACCAACAGCTCGTTGCGCGGGCCCACCAGACTCCCCGTTCGACTGGTCACCACGTGATGCGCCTCGCCTGTCGCCGCTTCGCGGGTAGCCCGCTCCGGTCGTAGACGCGGCGCCGAGTGCGCCGAGCTAAGGGCGGCCGCTCCCGCTCAGGACGGCCGACCCCCCTGGTCCGAGGCGCCCCACGTTGCGGAACTCGCTCGGCGACTGCCCGGTCCAGCGCTTGAAGGCGTGGGAGAAGTTCCCAGGATCGCCATAGCCGAGATCGACCGCGATCTGACTGATCGTCAGGGAGTGGTCGAGAAGCAGCACGATGGCTCTCTCGCGCAGCAGGGACTGTCGGACCTGACGGAATGTCGTGCCCTCGTCCTCGAGCCGTCTCTTCATGGTGCTGGTGGAGACGTCGAGGAGTGCGGCGATGTCCCGGCTGCTCGACCGTCCTGGGTCCTGCTCGAGCAGTCGTCGCACCCGCTCCGTGACGCTGGTGGCACTGGTACTGCGGTCGAGCATGCGGCGCAGCTCGGCGATGGCCAAGCCGTAGGCGACCGGGTCCGGGAACCGGCAGCGGACACGAAGGGCCTCGGCCGGCACGTCGATGAAGGACGTGTGCGCGTCGAAGTCCAACCGTTCGCTCATCAGGTCGGTGCGAGTCTCCACAACTCCGGGGGCAGGCCATGCCAGCTGCAACGTCACCCCTGGTAGCGGGCCGGCCAGCAGGTCGAGTAGTCGAAGCAGCGCCGCACCACCGTAGGTGATGACCAGGCAGTCGAGATCGGGATCGCCGGTCTGACCGCTCAGCCCCACTGTCAAGCCGTGCTCGCCCGGGTGGAAGTGAGGGCGAAGAGCGCCGGAGATCACGGGCAGATACCCCAGCAACTGGAAGATCTCGTCCACCGAGCCAGCGCTGACCAAGGGCAGGCTCAGCGGGCCGAACGAGGTCAGCTGGGCCTTCTCGGCGAAAGCGAGCCCGAGGTAGGTAGCACCGTCGGGGTCGAGGTCCGGGTAGACCTCGCGGAACCATCGGATGGGCACTTGCCAATCGCGCTGTACCAGCTCGACCTCCGAAGTGCCCTGGAGTTCGATGATCCGACGGAAGTGCGCGACGGCGCTGGGCTCGAGCGCGTCGCTGTTGAGGAGCTGGACGAACGCCAGCGGAGGCACGCCGGGTTCGGGAACTCTCACTGCACCTCCTGAGCCGAAATCACAATATGTTGACGTAGGTGACCATAGCCACGGCCTGACGGGGAGACACAGGATTGAGGGCCGGTCTACCAAGGAGTTTCTTCATGTCCGTTGTCACCTTCATCTCCCACGACGGGGAGAAGCACGAGACGCCTCTGGAAGAGGGTGTCTCGCTGATGCAGGTCGCCGTCGACAACATGGTTCCTGGAATCGACGGGGACTGCGGCGGCGAAGCCGCCTGCGGTACCTGCCACGTGGTCGTCGAGGACGGATGGATCGACCAGGTCGGCCGTTCGGGCCCCGTGGAGGAAGAGATGCTCGCCATGAACCCTGAGCGCGAGGCAAATTCCCGGCTGTCGTGCCAGATGCGGTTGAGCGACAGCCTGGACGGCCTCGTCGTCCGGCTCCCCGAGTTCCAGCTGTGACTGTCGAGAGGAACACCGCACCATGACGACCCTGACCACCGTGACCGACGCCATGACCGAGCGAGCTCAGTCCATCGTCCCCATGAGCATGCAGATCCGCGGGGCGCACCTGTACGACCGGGCGCGTCGCTTCGTGACCCGGACCAACGGGCAGAAGATCTTCGTCGAGAAGCCGATCCCCCCCGTGGAGGAGGTTGCCCTGGTCGACATCGACCTGAGCAACCCGTTCCTCTACCGGCAGGGCAAGTGGCAGTCGTACTTCGAGCGGGTGCGCAACGAGGCTCCCGTCCACTTCCAGGCCAACAGCCCGTTCGGTCCCTTCTGGTCGGTCACCCGCCACGCTGACATCATCGCGGTCGACAAGAACCATGAGACGTTCTCGGCTGAGCCGTTCATCATCATCGGCGAGCCGCCGCGGTTCATGGATGTCGCCATGTTCATCGCCATGGACCCGCCCAAGCACGACCGGCAGCGCGCCGCCGTCCAGGGCGTCGTGGCTCCGAAGAACCTGCGCGAGATGGAGAGCCTGATCCGCTCGCGGGTCCAAGAGGTGCTGGACGACCTCCCGGTCGGTGAGCCCTTCAACTGGGTCGACCGCGTCTCCATCGAGCTGACTGCGCGGATGTTGGCGACACTGCTGGACTTCCCCTATGAGCAGCGCCGCAAGCTCGTCGAGTGGTCGGACCTGGCCAGCTCCATGGAGCAGGCCAACGGCGGCCCCTCGGACAACGACGAGGTGTTCCGCGGATTCGTCGACGCAGCGCAGGGGCTGAGTGCTCTGTGGCGCGACAAGGAGGCGCGGCTGGCGGGGGGAGAAGAGCCTGGCTTCGACCTGATCACGATGCTGCAGCGCAACGAGGACACCAAGGACCTCATCGATCGTCCCATGGAGTTCCTGGGCAACCTCGTCCTGCTCATCGTGGGTGGCAACGACACCACGCGGAACTCCATGAGCGGTGGGATCCTCGCCATGAACCGGTTCCCGGACCAGTTCGAGAAGCTCAAGGCCAACCCGGACCTCATCCCCAATGCGGTCTCGGAGATCATCCGGTGGCAGACACCTCTGGCCTACATGCGGCGGGTCGCCAAGAAGGACACGATGCTCAACGGACAGTTCATCCGCAAGGGAGACAAGGTGGTCATGTGGTACGCCTCGGGCAACCGCGACGAGCGAGTCTTCGACCGGCCCGACGACCTGATCATCGACCGCAGCAACGCACGCAACCACATCTCCTTCGGCTTCGGAGTCCACCGCTGCATGGGCAACCGGCTGGCGGAGATGCAGCTCAAGATCCTCTGGGAGGAGCTGCTGCCGCGCTTCGAGAAGATCGAGGTTGTAGACGAACCGGAGTACGTCCAGTCCAACTTCGTGCGCGGCATCAGCAGGCTGATGGTCCAGCTGACGCCGAAGACCCAGGCGTGACCGTGGGGAGGGCGCTGGTCGTCGGCGCCAGCCACGCCGGTGTCCAGGTGGCCGCCGGCCTGCGGCAGCAGGGCTGGTCAGGAGAGATCGTCGTGGTCGGCGACGAGCCAGCGCTGCCCTACCACCGTCCTCCCCTCTCCAAGGCCTACCTCGCCGGCACGAGCAGCCTGCAAGACCTCGCTCTGCGCAAGGCGGAGTTCTACGACAAGCACGACATCAGCCTGGTGCAGTCGACGGTCACTCAGATCGATCGTGCCGCGCAGGAGGTGGGGCTGAACGACGGCACCACGATGGGCTATACCCATCTCGCCCTGTGCACGGGTGGCCGGGTGCGCACCCTGGACGTGTCCGGTATCGACCTGCCCGGGGTGTTCTACCTTCGGACCTTCGCAGACGTCGAGTCGATCCGGGCCTTGGCGGCTTCCGGCAGCCACGCCGTCATCGTGGGCGGCGGGTACGTCGGCTTGGAGACAGCCGCGTCCCTGCGCGCTCTCGGCCTGGACGTGACAGTCCTGGAGGCCGCCGAGCGCGTGCTCGAGCGGGTCACAGCACCCGAGGTCTCGGCGTTCTACGAGCGGGTCCACCGCGACGCCGGCGTCGTGATCCGGACGGGCGCCCAGGTCAGCGCCATGGCCGGCGACGACCGCGTCCGTGAGGTGGTCCTGCGGGGTGGTGAGCGGATCCCGGCCGACCTCGTCATCGTCGGGGTGGGCCTGGTTCCCAACACCGAGCTGGCAGCCGAGGCTGGCCTGCACGTCGAGAACGGGATCGTGATCGACGACCTGGCTCGCACCAGTGACCCCCGCATCGTCGCAGCCGGCGACTGTGCCAGTCACCGGATGGCTCGCTACGACCGCCTCGTGAGGTTGGAGTCCGTGCCCAGCGCCGGGGAGCAGGCGAAGACGGCCGCCGCGACACTGTGTGGCAAGGAGAGGCCGATCGCAGCGCTGCCTTGGTTCTGGTCCGACCAGTACGACCTCAAGCTGCAGATCGCGGGGTTGAATGTCGGCTACGACGAGCTCGTGCTGAGCGGCGACCCCTCTCGAGATCGCGACTTCACCTGCTACTACCTCCAGCAGGGACGGCTGCTGGCCGCGGACTGCGTGAACCGACCGCGGGACTTCCTGAAGGCCAAGCAGCTGATCAGCCAGGGCCTCGGGGTTGACCGAGCCGAGCTCGAGTCTGCCGTCGCCGCATCCTGAGGACCCCCGTCCCCCGGGTCCGCCCAACGCGCCGGCCGACCGGCCGCGTCCCTGCCCCCGAACAGCTTCGATACCCAAGGAACCCCCATGCAGAGCACCATGATGAACGTCCCCCTCACCACCGCCGCCATCCTGCGGCACGGATCGCGCGTGCACCCCACGGCCCGTGTCCGGACGATGCAGCCGGACGGCTCGGTCAAGGTCGGCACCTTCGCGGACGTCGCTCGCCGCTCGGCGCAGCTGGCTCACGCCCTGCGCGACTGCGGCGTCACGGGCGACGAGCGGGTGGCGACCCTGATGTGGAACAACCAGGAGCACGTCGAGGCGTACTGTGCAGTGCCCTCGATGGGCGCGGTCCTGCACACTCTCAATCCCCGCTTGACCCCTGAGCAGCTGATCTACATCGCCAACCATGCCGACGACCGGGTGGTCATCGTCGACGGCACGCTGGCTCCCCTTCTGGCGGCGGTCCTGCCGCACCTCGCCGGAGTGCGCACGGTCGTGGTGACGGGCGCCGTCGACCTGGCGCCACTGCAGCGTGACGGCCTCACCGTGGTGGCCTACGAGGAGTTCATCGCCGGCCAGCCGGAGACATTCGACTGGCCGGAGCTCGATGAGTTCTCGGCCGCGGCCATGTGCTACACCTCCGGCACGACGGGCAACCCCAAGGGCGTTGCCTACAGCCACCGCTCGACGTACCTGCACTCGATGGCGGCGTGCGCCGCCGACGGGCTGAGCGTCACTGGTGACGATGCGATCCTGGCCATCGTCCCGATGTTCCACGCCAACGCCTGGGGGCTGGTCTACGCGGCTCTGATCGCTGGAGCGGATCTGGTCATGCCTGACCGGTTCCTCCAGGCGGAGCCGTTGGTCCGCCTCATCGCCAGCGAGCGCCCCACGATCGCCGGTGCGGTGCCGACGATCTGGAACGACGTGCTCAACTACCTCGAGGCCAACCCCGGGTCCGACATCTCCTCGCTGGGGCTGGTGGCATGCGGAGGGTCGGCTGTGCCGCTGCACCTGATGCAGATCTTCCAGGCGAAGTACGACGTGCAGATCGTGCAGGCATGGGGGATGACCGAGACCTCGCCGCTGGCTGCCATCGCCCGGCCTCCGGCGTCGGTGAGCGGTCAGGAGCACTGGGCGCTGCGCGCCTCTCAGGGCCGGCCCGTCGCCGGCGTCGAGCTGCGGCTGGTGGACGACGAGGGCAACGAGGTACCGCACGACGGTGAGTCGGTCGGGGAGATCCAGGTGCGCGGTCCGTGGATCACCGGCGCGTACGTCGGCGATGAGGACACGGACAAGTTCGACAACGGGTGGCTGCGGACCGGGGACGTCGGTCGCATTGACGATCGCAGCTTCATCACCCTGACCGACCGCACCAAGGACGTCATCAAGTCAGGCGGGGAGTGGATCTCCTCGGTGGAGCTCGAGCTGCTGCTCGCCGGTCACCCCGACGTGCTGGAGGCGACGGTAATCGGCGTGCCGGACGAGAAGTGGCAGGAGCGCCCTCTCGCGGTGATCGTGACGCGGGAGGGCGCGGAGGTGACCCCCTCGCAGCTGAGGGACTTCCTGGACGGCAAGGTGGCCAAGTGGTGGCTGCCCGAGCGGTGGTGCTTCGCGCCCGAGGTCCCCAAGACCTCGGTTGGCAAGTTCGACAAGAAGGTGCTCCGTGCCCAGCACGCAGCCGGCGTGCTCACGGTCGTCGAGGTCTGAACTCATTGATGGAGGTGAGGCGCGGACGGGAGCAGGTCGCTTGTCTGCGCCCCGGGGCCCATCACGGTCACTGGCGCGACGAGACGAACATGCCGGGGATGCGTCCTGGCAGATGCTTTCGGCGCCCTTCGCGAGCTGATCGGATCACAGGATTGCGGTCCACGATCAGCTGCTTGGTGTGCTGCAGCACGACTGCGCCGTTGCGACCGGGCTGTTCGGTCGGCCTAACACCGGGGGCAGTACCCCGTCCGCGTCGACAGGCCACAAGACGAACCAGGCGTGGACACCTGTTCAAGGCGACAACGACGACGGGGCCGAGCTCACAGCTGCCGTCACCCCCGGGCAGGAAGGGCCCGGTGTCCTGACTCCGCCGGGCCTGACACTGGCCCGCGTGACGTTGCCCAGGTCAATGTGCCCACTGTCCGTCGTGGGTCAGCTCCAGGTGGCGCAGGGCGAGCGCCACGTCGCTGCTCGTGATGGCGAGATCCCGGCCGAGCAGGGTCGTCGCCTTCTGGAGACGGTAGCGGATGGTGTTGCGGTGTACTGACAGCTCTGTTGCCGTCCGATCGACGCTGCCGCCCAGAGCCAGATACCTCGCAACGGTCTGCCGGAGGCTGGCCTCGTGGTCCGAGGGGCCGCCCAGGCCGCCCAGTGTGCGCCGCACGAAGTCGTCAACCTCCTGGTTGCACCCGAGGAGAACGAGTGCCTCGTGCTCGGCGTAGAGGAAGACGCCCCGCTTGTCGTGGTGCACAACGTCCAGGGTGCGCCGTGCCTGGTGGTGCGAGGATGCGAAACCAGACAGTCCAGGTCTGCTCGGCCCGACAACGACGCGCAGGTCTCCGGCGGGACTGTTGGAGAGCGCAAGTTCCGCGTTGGGGGGTAGCAGTCGACTCGTCGAAGCCCACATCCACGCCTGGCGTCCGCCCGGACGCACCACGAGTGGCGTGCGCAGCCCGGCGCCAGCCGCCAGCTGTCGGCACGACTCCTCGAGTGTCTCCACAGCGTCCTGCTCCTTGCCCGCGGCCAAGACAAACGCGGTGTGGTAGCTGCTCATGGGGTATCCGCCTAGCTCCGACGAGACCCACCGGCTGTCCAGGACCTCACCGTCCAGCACCCGGGAGACCGTATCTATCCAGCGAGCGTTCCGCCCGATCTCCATGCGACGGCGTGCCTCGTGGTACACCCGGCTGGTTTCGTTGACCGAACGATCGATCCACTCGGACGCTCGCTCCCACAGGAAGATGAGCAGTTCCGTGCGCTCGGATCGTGCGTCGTCGATCTCGGCGATCAGCTCTGTGGTGTAACTCCACGTGCTCTGCTGTGCGATGCGGTACATCCGGTTGAGGGTGTCGAGCGGGAGCGACGTCTGGGCAGATCCGCGAGCGATGTGCACGGCGGCAGGGACGAGGGTGAAGGTAATCCGCGGCTGGGTCAGTTGACCGAGGAAGCAGATCCAGTGCTCGCGGATCGCCTCTTCGATCTCGTTGGGGAGGCCGGGGCGGGACGCCAGCTCTGGGATCTCCTCGAGGATCTTCTGGGCGGTGCGCTCCACCCAGGCGTCCACCTGACTGGCGTTCGACTCGTCGAGGACGAACCGGGTCACCCATTCCTCGACCCACGGCAGCGGATGTGTTGACATCGGGCTCCTCGACTGGAGTGGACGGTCCAACGACCGCCACGATTGTGCAAACCTACAAGAACGGGTCGCATTTTCGGCGTTTTGGACGAGAGGAGCACTGCGCCAAGCCTATGTAATCGGGGTCACATCCCGACGAGCCGAAAGAGTGAGCGCATGGACACGCGGGTCGGCACTGCCGCGCCAGGAGCGTTGCCCTGGGCTGTTCGAGTGATGCAGGTCGAGACGGCGCGTCGTCCAGGGGGTCCGCCTCAGGGGCGTCGCGTCGCCGCCGCGCCGGGCTCGTGCCTGTTCGCCACGGAGTGTGGTTCCCGGTGGTGACCACGGCTCCCGCCCCGGCCGCTGACCAGAAGTCGGGCCCGGCCGGCATGACGCCGAGCTCGCGCATCGTCGCCAAGCAGGCGATGGGGTCGAGCATCTTCATCCAAGCCCTGAGCACTTTCGGCGACTTCTACACGTTCTCCGGCAATGTCTTCAAGCAGATGTTCACCCGCCGCTTCCAGTTCCGGGAGTTCGTCTCCCAAGCCTGGTTCATCACGACCGTCTCCTTCGCGCCGGCCCTCCTGGTCGCCATCCCCTTCTGCGTCGTGATCATCTTCCAGGTCAACCAGCTGCTGATCCAGATCGGCGCCGTAGACCTGGCTGGAGCGGGCGCGGCCGTGGCGGTGGTCCGCGAGATCGGACCCATCGTGAGTGTGCTCGTGGTGGCCGGCGCCGGTGCCACCGCGATCTGCGCCGACCTCGGCTCGCGCAAGATCCGGGACGAGATCGACGCCATGGTGACCCTCGGCATCGATCCCATCCAGCGACTCGTCGTTCCGCGCGTCCTTGCCTCCATGCTGGTCGGCGTCGCGCTGAACGGAATGGTGACCGTCGTCGGCATCGTGGGGGGCTACATCTTCTCGGTCATCCTCCAGGGAGCCACGCCCGGTCTGTACGTCTCCGACCTGACCCTGCTGGTCGGTCTCGCGGACTTCATCACCTCCGAGATCAAGGCCGCTGTCTTCGGTATGTTGGCCGGTCTGACCGCGTGCTACCTCGGGCTGAACGCCAAGGGTGGCCCCAAGGGCGTTGGAGACGCCGTCAACCAGACCGTCGTCTTCGCCTTCATGCTGCTGTTCGCCGCCAACAGCGTGATCAGCGCCATCTTCCTCCAGATCAAGCTGGGAGCCTGATATGGCGGTCCACGCCACCACCCCGCGTCAGAGGCAGCGAGCGCTGCGCCTGGGCCACTGGGCGAGTCGACCGGCCCAGGGGCTTCGAAGTCTTGGCGACCAGCTCGGCTTCCACACCTCGGCCTATCGCGCGATGCCGCGCGCGATCCGAAGCTACCCGAAGGAGATCATCCGGCTGCTCGCCGAGGTGTCCCTCGGCTCGGGTGCCCTGGCCCTGATCGGCGGCACCGTGCTGGTTATCGGCTTCCTGACCGCAGCCTCCGGCATCGAGGTGGGGCTGCAGGCCTACACCTCTTTCGACAACATCGGGGTCTCCGCGCTGTCGGGCTTCTTCTCGGCGTACTTCAACACCCGTGAGGTCGCCCCCATCATCTCCGGCATCGCGCTCACCGCCACGGTCGGCGCCGGTTTCACCGCCCAGATCGGAGCGATGCGGGTCAGCGAGGAGATCGACGCGATCGAGGTCATGGCTGTGCCTCCCATCCCGTACCTCGTCACCACCCGCATCATCGCCGGCTTGATCGCCGTCGTGCCGTTGTTCACCATCGCCCTGATGTCCTGCTGGCTGGCCACCGAGCTCGTGGTGACGGTCGGTTACGGCCAGGCGTCCGGCACCTACGAGCACTACTTCGACACCTTCCTCGTGCCCACGGACCTCTTCCTGGCCGGCATCAAGGTCCTGATCATGGCCCTGGTCATCGTGTCCGTGTGCTGCTTCCACGGGTTCCGTGCCAGTGGAGGGCCGGCTGGAGTGGGTCAGGCGGTGGGGCGGGCGGTCCGCTCTGCGTTGATCGCCACCATGTTCGTCGACCTGATCTTCGCGCTCGCCGTCTGGGGCGGGCCGTCGGTCCACATCGCGGGGTGAAGACCATGGTGCAAGCTCGAGGGATCGACCGGCAGCTCCTGTCCGGCCTGACCATCGTCGTCCTGCTGGCGGCGGTCGTCGTGGGAACGCTCATGCAGTACAACGGGGTCTTCCGGCCCAGCGTCGACGTCGTGGTCGAGGCGGAGCGCGCTGGGATCACCATGGCGCCGGGGGCGCCGGTGAAGCTCTACGGCGTCGAGGTCGGCGCCGTGAGCGACGTCGATATCGACGGCGACCGTGCCGAGATCACCCTCGAGCTGGAGCCGGACCAGGCCGACTCCGTGCCACGCGACGTCACCGCTCAGCTCGTGCCGCCGACCGCATTCGGCGCCAAGTACGTCCAGCTGACTGTCCCGGAGGGAGCGAGCGCGGAGTCGATCGAAGCCGGCGACGTCATCCCGGCGAGCGCCACCACGGTGGAAGTGGACGAGGCATTCACCAATCTCAGCGCCGTCCTCGAGGCTGCACGCCCAGCCCAGGTCAGCGAAGCCTTGAGCGCTGTGGCGGGGAGTCTGGACCAGCGTGGCGAGGTGCTGGGGGAGCTCATCACCCTGACGGATACCTACTTGACGTCCTTCAATCCCTCGCTCCCGGCCCTCAGCGAGGATCTGCGGCGCCTCGACGACGTGGCCGCGGTGTACGACCTGGCCCGGGACGATCTCATCACCACCTTCGATGGTGCGGCCACGACGTTGGAGACGGTGGTCGAGCAGCAGGCGTCGCTGCGCGCCCTGGAGCTGAGCCTCACCTCCTTCAGCAGCGAGGGCGATGCCCTGTTGAGGGACAGCGGTCAGGGACTCAGCACCTCCTTGCGGTTGCTCGATCCCGTGACCCGGTCACTGGCCCGATACTCCCCGGAGCTGCCGTGTCTCATCGAGGGCCTGGCCCAGGGCAACGAGCTCGCGGAGATCGCGGTGGGAGGCATCAATCCGGGCATCACCACCTTCACCCACGTGGTCCGCGGTCGGGAGCCCTACCAGTACTCGTCCGACCTCAAGCTGCTGGGCGAGAACCGGGGTCCCAACTGCTTCGGCCTGCCGTACGTGACGCCGGAGGAGGCGTCGCTCACCTATGAGCCGACCTTCGCGACCGGGGTGAACCCCTTCACACAGTCATCCGAGGGAGCCCGTGGCTCCGGCGACGTGCTCGATATCTTGGGAATAGGGGGTCGCTGACGTGGCGATGAGTCCAATGCGACGCAGGGAGCGCGCCGACCTGCTTAGGCTCGTCTCCTTCCTGGTGGTCGCCGCGCTCGTGACGTTCTGGGTGGGTGCCGTGACCAGCGAGTACCGCTCCGGGGGAGCGGCGCCTTACCGAGCCGCCTTCGCCGACGTGTCGGGTCTTCGTCAGGGAGACCAGGTCCGGGCCGCGGGCGTCAGGGTTGGCGAGGTGACGGACATCGACGTCCGGCCGGACAGCACGGTCGTCGTCTCCTTCGAGGTCGATGATGCCCTTGTCCTCGACGAATCGACCACGGCCACGATCGAGTACCGCAACCTCATCGGCGACCGGATCGTGCAGCTGGCCACGACCGGCGGAGCCAGTTCGGCCGAGCTGTCACCGGGAGGAATGATCTCGATCTCCAACACCGCTTCAGCGCTCGACCTCGACACCTTGCTCAACGGATTCAAGCCGCTGTTCGCCGGCCTCAACCCCGCCCAGGTCAACGAGTTGTCGCAGCAGTTGGTGCAGGTGCTGCAGGGTCAGGAGTCGGCCGTCGAGACGTTGACGACCCGCGTCGGCTCGTTCACCTCCGCGATCGCCCAGCGCGAGCAGTTGATCACCCAGGTGATCGGCAACTTGAACGAGGTGCTGGGGACTGTCGACGGACGTCGTACGGAGCTCGGGGACGTGATCGAGGCGCTCGACATCGTGCTGACCCGCTTCGACGAGCAGGACACCGAGATCCTGATCGCGGCCGACAAGATCGATCGATTCGCCCGTGAGGCATCGGGACTGCTCGCCCGAGCCCGCGGCGACCTCACTCCCGACCTGCGTGCGCTGACGGTGGCGGCCCGCGGTCTGAACCTGGAGAAGGAGGAGCTGGTCGCCGTGCTGCGACAGCTTCCCCGTCACTATCGCAAGCTGCAGAACGCCGGTTCCTACGGCAACTTCTTCAACTTCTTCCTGTGCGGTGTCAGGGTCCAGACCGACGTCGTGGCCGGTGCCCCGGTCCTGACGCCCTGGATCAACTCCGATGCTGAGAGGTGCCAGGCATGAATGGCTTGCTTCATGGTCGTGCTCGCCGCGGACTCGTGGGCACGGTGGTGATCGTGCTCGTGGTCCTTGCCAGCCTCAACTTGAACCGGCTGCCCCTGGTGGGCAACAGCGACGTCATCCATGCCCGGTTCGCGGAGGCGGGCGGACTGCGCGGGGGGGACTCGGTGATGGTCTCGGGAGCCGAGGTCGGCAAGGTGCGCGACGTCGTGCTCGAGGACGGCGTCGTCGAGGCCGACCTGGTCCTCACCGACGCCGATGTCGAGCTCGGCGACCTGACCGAGGCCCGCATCGTCACCACCACGCTCCTGGGGCGTGCGGCGGTTGAGCTCGTGCCCGCCGGAGATGGGGGCCTCGAAGCGGGGGACACGATCCCCGTCGAGCGCACCGATGCGCCTTACAACATCACCAGCGCTCTCAACCGGCTGACCACCGAGAGCGGGCAGATCGACAAGGCCGCCCTCCAGCGCGCCATCGACCAGGCCTCGGGCGTCCTCGAGGGTTCGCAGGACTCCGTCGGCCCCGCCCTGCGCGGCATCACCGACATCTCCCGTGCCATCGCTGCCAATGACGAGCAGCTGGCCACCTTGTTGGATCGTGCCACCCGGGTCACCGACGTCCTGGCCGATCGCGACCAGGAGATCGCGTCGCTGCTGACCGCGGGTGAATCGCTCTTCGCCGAGCTGGACGCGCGTCAGCGTGTCATCGAAGCGCTGCTGGAGAGTGCCCAGATGCTCGCGGACCAGCTGCAGAGCGTCCTGGAGGAGAACACCCAGGTCATCGGTCCGGCGCTGAGGCAGCTCAACGACATCGTCGAGGTCCTGAACCGCAACCGCAAGGCGATCCAGGACACCCTGGTCGGTCTGCGGGGCTACGCCACCGCGTTCGGCGACGCCGCGTCGACCGGTCCGTGGTTCGACGCCTACATCCAGAACCTCACCGACCCTGGCACCTTGGCGCCCATCCTGTCTGGAATCCTGCCGTGACCGACGTCTCCAAACGCGGCCTCGTGCGCCGCCTCGCCGTCCTTCTCGTCCTGGGCCTGCTCGTCGTATCGTCAGCGACTCTCATCCGTGGCGGAGACACGACGATCAACGCGACCTTCACCAGTGCCGAGGGGCTCTACGTCGGAGACGACGTACGAGTGCTGGGCGTCCCGGTGGGCACCATCAGCCAGATCACCCCGTCGGAGACGGGTGTCGAGGTGGAGCTCATCATCGAGGATGACCAGCCGATCCCGGCCGACGCACGGGCGGCCATCGTCTCGCCCAGCCTGGTCAGTGGGCGGTTCGTCCAGCTGGAACCCGCCTACGTCGGGGGCCCGCAGCTGTCGGACGGCGCTGAGATCAGCGTTGACCGCACCGCGATACCTGTCACCTTCGACGACGTCAAGCAGCAGCTGACCGACCTGACCGGCGCACTAGGACCCCAGGAAGGTGCCGATCGCGGGGCCCTGGGGCGTGCCGTCGTTGCGCTAAACGGGAGCCTGGAGAATGGCAACGCCCTGGAGCTGCGACGGGCCATCGCGGGGCTGCGCAACGCGACCGCGGCCCTGTCTGATCCCAGCTCCGACCTCTTCACCACCGTGGCGAACCTCGACACCTTCACACGTGCCCTGGCAGTGAACGACCAGGCCGTGCGTGGGTTCGCGGAAGAGATCGACGCCGTAGGTGAGGTCCTCGAGCGCAACCGGTTCACGCTGACCGCGGTGCTACGCGACCTCTCAGCGACGCTGCGGACCACGCGCGACTTCCTGGACACCAACCGAGCGGGCATCTCGACCGCGGTCCGCCGGGTGAACCTGCTCTCGGCAGCCCTGGCCGACCGCTCGGACGCGCTGGCGGGATCGCTCCACATCGGCACCAACGCGCTCATCAACCTGGCGAACATCGTCGAAGGATCCGCGCTGAAGGGGCGCGCCACCCTGAGCGCGCTGGACAGCCTTCCGCAGCTGCTGTGCGGAGCGATCCTCGGTGCAGGGGGGACCACAGCTCAGTGTGACAAGGTGCTCAGTCCGATTCTCAAGGCTCTGGGTCTGGACAGTTTGGACCAGGGCCTGGTCCCGGGCATCAACGCGGGCGAGCCTGGTGACGGTGACGACGTCCCGATCCCCGGGCTGGCGGGCGTCGAGATCGACCTCTTGCAGACCCTCGGAAGTCTGCTCACCGGCACCAGCGGAGGCACGCCATGACGACCCGATCCATGCTCAGGCGACGAGCCGCCCACATGCGGCTGACCGCCGCCGGTACGCTGCTCGCCTGCCTGGCCACGGGATGCTCGCTCCAGCCGAACGAGAACACCTTGCCCGGCCAGGTGGCCACCGGGTCCGACGGCTACGGGGTCACCGTGCGCTTCGAGGCCGTGGAGAATCTCGTCCCGAACTCCCAGGTGCTCCTGGACGACGTCGTCGTGGGAACGGTGACGGCCATCAGGGTGGATGACTGGCACGCCGTGGCCGACCTCCGGCTCTTGGACTCGGTCCCGATCAGCGACCGGGCCAGGTTCACCATTGGACAGAAGACGCTGCTGGGTGCGCAGTACGTCGACATCGACTCCCCGCGCGTCGATGCCGCAGCCTCGCCCGTGGGACTGCTCGGTGACGGGGACGAGGTGCCCTTGTCTCGCACGGGCCAGGCTCCGGGCACCGAGCAGGTCCTCGCCGGCGTAGCCCTGCTGCTCAACAACGGTGGCCTCTCGCAGATCAGCACCATCACCAGCGAGCTGACCACGGCGCTGGACGAGCGGCAGCTGGACGCCCGCGACCTCGTCACGCGGTCCAACGAGCTGTTGACAGTGCTCGATGACACCAAGGGAGAGATCATCAACACGCTGGAGTCGCTCGAGAGCCTGAGCCGGGGCCTTGCCGACGACCGCGAGGTCATCGCGCGGGCCATCGACGAGGTGGGTCCGGGTCTGGAGGCGTTGGAGCAGGAGCGGGCGCGTCTGGTGGACGCCGTCACCACCTCGGGGCGAGCCAGCACGCGAGCCGTCGGTGTGATCCAGGCCAGCCAGGAGGCGATCCTGGCCAACCTCGACTCCCTGGGGCCCATCCTCAGCCAGCTCGGCAAGGCGGCGACCCGACTCCCCGAGGCGCTCAAGATCGCGATCACGGTCCCCTTCCCGGCCATGACCACGGAGAAGACGCTTCGAGGCGACTACTCCAATCTCTTCGCCACGATCGACGTCAGCGCCCAGAGCCTCGCCGACCTGCTGCTAGGAACTGGTCAGCTCCCGTCCCTCCAGTCAGGGGATCCGTTGACTGGCCCCTTGCAGCAGTCTGGAGGCAACGGCAACAGCGGTCAGGGAGGCCCGCGCGCCGAGGACGGCGAGGGGGGCAGCGGCGGGTCGGGCGCCGACGGGAAGCCCCCCGCTGAATCGGACGATGGCCGCGGCGAGGGCGACGGGGCCTGCCTGCTCGGACTCCTGGGTGACTGCTGATGATCCTCACGACCCTGATCAAGCGACAGCTCCGGATCTTCGCGGTCCTCACGCTCGCCGCGCTGTTCTTCGCCGTGGTGGTCTACGCCCGCGTGCCGGCCCTGCTGGGTGTCGGCGTGTACGAGGTGCGCGCCGAATACGCTGACGCCAGCGGGCTCTACCCAAAGGCCATCGTGACCTACCGAGGCGTCCAGGTCGGCGAAGTGGCTGACCTCGAGGTGGGGGACGGCGGCGCGGTGGCCGACCTGCGCATCGACGACGAGCATGACATTCCGGCCACCGTGGTCGCGGAGCTCCACAGCACCTCGGCCATCGGGGAGCAGTACGTCGACCTGGTGCCCGCGCCCGAGACCGAGACCGGCGGGGACTCAGCCAGGCTCGGCGAAGGTGACGTCATCCCGGTGGAGCGGACCGTCGAGATGCCCCAGATCACTCCGGTGCTGGAGTCCGTCAACGACCTCCTCGCGTCCGTGCCCCGCGCGCGGACCCGTCGCGTGCTCGACCAGGTCGACCAGGGTCTGGCCGGGAGCGGTCCCGACCTGGCCGGCACGATCGAGAACGCCGACAGCCTCCTCCGCACCGCGCAGGATCGACTGGCTGTCACGACGTCCCTGATCAGGACTGCCCAGCCGGTCCTGGGCACCCAGCAAGCCCTGCGGGGGACCACCCTCAGCTATGCCCAGTCCCTCGCGGCCTTCACCAGCGAGCTCGCTGGGCGGGATCGTGACCTCCGCGCCCTGCTGTCGCAGGGGCCGGCCGGGCTGCGAGCCGCCACCGAGCTGGTGAACGACCTCCAGCCGACGCTCCCTCTGCTGGTCACCAACCTCACGACCAACGCTGAGGTGCTCAACACCTACCTGCCGCAGATCCAGGAGGGTCTGGTGTTCTACCCGGTGACCGTCGCGCGGCTGCAGTCCGCCATCAACCCGCGCGCAGAATTCGGTGACGTCAACCTCGACCTGCGCGCCAACGTGAACAACCCGCCGGCCTGCTCACAGGGCTACCTGGCGGCGTCGGCACGTCGTGATCCGTCGGTCGCGCAGTTCCGTGACGTCGACCTCCTGGCCCACTGCACAGTTCCCGAGGCGGACCCCAAGTCCGTGCGCGGGGCCCGGTTGCTGCCCTGCCCCCAGGGAGGCGGGCGCGGACCCCTGCCCTCCTCGTGCGGTCTGGACTTCGGGAAGGGGGTCTGGCCGGAGGGCGCCGGCCCTTCGGGCCGACGTGACCTGAGCCGCGGCGTGACCGTCGGTAGCGACGCATCCCGCGAGCTGCCGGCCGAGCAGGGATGGCAGGCGCTCGTCCTCGGCCCGGTAAGCGTGCGATGAGAGAACAGCCGGACGGTTCGGGCCTCACGCCCTCCGCGGGCTCCAGGCCTCGCGGGCGGCGCACCGCCATCGTGAGAATCTTGCTGAGCGCAGTCCTGGTCGCCGCGCTCGCACTCGCGGTCGAGCGCGGCCTCGCCTGGCGTGACGCCGAGCGGCGCGAGCAGGCGCGCGCCGATGTGGTGGAGGCGGCCGGGGACGAGGTGGTGGGTCTGATCACCATCAGTGCTCGTACGACGGACGAGGATCTCGAGGAGCTGATCGAGGGGGCCACGGCAACCTTTCGCGACGACCTGCGCGAGCAGGCCGACCGCCTGCGTCAGGAGGTCGTGGAGAACGAGGTGGAGGCGACCGGTGAGGTCGTCTCGACCGGCGTGGTGAGTCTGGAGGACGAGGAGGCCACGGTGATCGTGGCGGCGCGTGGCACGGTCGACAACCGCAGTGCTCCGCAACCCGAGCCGCGGAGTTACCGCCTCGAGGTGGAGCTGCAGCGCGTCGAGGACTCGTGGTTGGTCTCGGCGTTGAGGTTCGTCGCATGACCTCGCGGGAGAATACGAGGGATGCCCCGTCACTGTCCCTCGCCCCGAGTGCCGACCGCCCGCCGCGTCGTCGAGTGGAACTGTTTCTCGTGGTGCTGGCTGTGGTGGTCGCGACCGCAGCGGGCGCGGCCGCCTGGCGCGTCGACCAGCTCGACGATCGCGACTCCGCCGCACGTGACGCTGTGGCCGCCGTCCGCGAGCGCGTACCGCTGCTGCTGAGCTATCGCTACGCCACGCTCGAGGAGGACCTTGGCACGGCGTTGGACCAGACGACCGGTGACTTCACCGACGAGTACGGCGACCTCATCGACGAGGTCGTTCGCACCGCGGCGACGCAGCGTCGGATCATCACCGAGGCCAACGTCAACGCTGCTGGGGTCGTCTCGGTCGACAGCGACGAGGAGGTCGTGGTGCTCGTCTTCCTGACCCAGTCCACCACGAGCCGAAGCTCGCCTGATCCAGTCGTCAGCGGAAGCAGGGTCGAAGTCACCATGCGTCGGGTGGGCTCCGCCTGGTTGGTCGCAGGACTCGACACCCGATGACGGTGGCCACTCCGGTGGTCCTCACCACCACCGAAACGATGGGAGAACGCTGACATGGGCGTGGAGATCAAGGTCGAGCACCTGAGCAAGTCCTTCGGCAAGCAGCTGATCTGGGGGGATGTGTCGCTCACGATTCCGGCCGGGGAGATCAGCGTGATGCTCGGTCCTTCCGGTACCGGCAAGTCGGTGCTGCTCAAGACCATCATCGGGCTGCTGAAGCCCGACCAGGGTTCGATCATCATCGAGGGCACCGACCTGGCCACGTGCTCGGAGAAGGAGCTCTACGAGATCCGCAAGCTGTTCGGGGTGCTGTTCCAGGACGGCGCGATGTTCGGCTCGATGAACCTCTACGACAACATCGCCTTCCCGCTGCGCGAGCACACCAAGAAGTCGGAGTCGGAGATCCGCGCCATCGTGATGGAGAAGCTGGACCTGACCGGTCTGTTGGGGACCGAGGACAAGCTGCCCGGCGAGATCTCCGGTGGCATGCGCAAGCGTGCGGGCCTGGCGCGTGCGCTGGTGCTGGACCCCGAGATCGTGCTCTTCGACGAGCCCGACTCCGGCCTCGACCCGGTCCGCACGGCGTTCCTGAACCAGCTGATCATCGACCTCAACGCCCAGATCGACGCCACGTTCCTCATCGTGACCCACGACATCAACACCGCGCGCACGGTGCCGGACAACATCGGCCTGCTCTACCACAAGCACCTGGCGATGTTCGGTCCGCGCGAGATGCTGCTGGCCTCGGAGGAGCCGGTGGTGCGCCAGTTCCTCAACGCCCAGCGTGTGGGGCCGATCGGGATGTCGGAGGAGAAGGACGCCGACGAGCTGGCGGCCGAGGTCGGCCAGGAGCTGCCGCCGTTGCCGCCGATCCCACTGCAGCTGGAGCCCTCCAACGGCATCGCGCGGCGTTCCCAGCGCGAGCCGGGTGCCTGGTGCCGCGAGCACGGCGTGACCCCCCCGCCGGGATCCTTCGACAGCGAGGTGGCGACGGCGTCAGACCCTCGCACTCCGGCGGAGGCCGCGCGACGCACCAGCGGTCGGCCTACGCCCGCCGTCGTCTGACGGCACAGCAACCAGGCCTTTCCAGACACCGTCACCAACCTAGAGGAATGCTCATGAACGCCCCTTCGGTCTCCACCCTGGAGATCCACCGCCCCGCCGACGGCCGTGCACTCCGATCGATTCCGATCGTCGACGGCGACCGCGTGCGCTCCGCGGCCCTGGAACTGCGTGAGGCACAGGTCGCGTGGCACGACATCGGTCCCGCGGCGCGCGCCTCGTGGCTTCGCAAGTGGCGCGGATGGATCCTCGACCACACCGACGAGCTCACCGACCTGCTCGTCGAAGAGACCGGCAAGGTCCGCCCGGATGCCCTGGTGGAGACGACCGGCTCGTGCGAGTTCATCTCCTTCTACGCCGATCATGCAAAGGAGTTCCTCGCCCCTGAACGAGTCGGGGCAGGGGGGTTGCTCAGCCTCCCGAAGCGATTGACCCGCAGTTATCGACCCTACCCGTTGGTCGGACTGATCATCCCGTGGAACTTCCCGATCACTCTGTTCCTGATGGACGCAGCGCCCGCGCTCGCAGCAGGGTGTGCTGTGCTCACCAAGTCCTCGGAGATGACCCCGCTGACCTGCGCGCGCGTCATCGAGGGGTGGCAGGAGATCGGGGCCCCGCCGGTCCTGCGACACGTCGCCGGGGCGGGGGAGACCGGTGAAGCCGTCGTAGAGGCCGTCGACTTCGTCCAGTTCACCGGCTCGACGTCGACCGGCCGCCGGGTGGCGACGCGTTGCGCCGAGCTGCTCAAGCCGGTCAGCCTGGAGCTGGGAGGCAAGGACGCAGCCATCGTGCTCGAGGACGCCGACCTGGATCGGGCCGCACACGGGATCGTCTGGGGCGGGATCTTCAACTCCGGTCAGGTCTGCATCTCGGTCGAGCGGGTCTACGTAGTGGACGAGGTCTACGACCGGTTCGTCGAGAAGGTGTCCGCGGCGCTCGAATCGTTGAAGCAGGGGTCTCGGGCCCGCGACGACGTCGGTGCCATGGTGACCCTCGGGCAGGTCGACACGGTCGAGCGGCACGTACGGGAGGCCGAGCAGTCCGGCGCGCGCGTGCTCGTGGGCGGGGCGAGGGGCAAGGACGGGAACTTCTTCGCTCCCACGCTCCTCGTCGACGTCGATCACAGCATGACGTGCATGACCGAGGAGACCTTCGGGCCGACGCTGCCTGTCATGCGAGTCTCCGACGAGGCCGAGGCCGTAGCCCTGGCCAACGATTCCGAGTACGGGCTCTCGGCGACCGTGTGGACACGTGACGTCGCCCGCGGCCGCCGTATCGCCGCCCTGCTCGAGGTCGGCGCGGTCAACATCAACGACGTCTTCAGCAACCTCTTCGCTGTGGAGCTACCCCACAGTGGCTGGAAGTCCTCGGGCCTGGGAGCACGCCTCGGCGGCGCGCAGGGTCTGCGCAAGTACTGCCGGGTCCAGGCCATCACCGAGCCGAGGTTCCCGCTGACCACCAAGGAACTCACCTGGTACCCGTACTCCGCACGGCGTACGGCAATCGCCGCCCGAGTGCTGCGCCTGGCCGCCGGCCGTGGTCTGCGCCAGCGACTCGGCCTTTGAAAGGAACAGCAGCCATGACGACAACGAACGCGCGACGAGTGGTCGCCATCACCGGGGGTGCCCGGGGAATCGGCTACCACACCGCAGAAGAGCTCATCCGGCGCGGACACCGGGTGGCTATCGGCGACATCGACGAGCGCCAGCTCAAGGTGGCCGCTGAGGAGCTGGGCCTCGACGTCGCGGTGCGTCTTGATGTGACCGACCCGGCGTCCATCGAATCGTTCCTCGACGTGACCGAGGAGGCGCTGGGGTCCGTCGACGTCCTCATCAACAACGCGGGAGTCATGCCGACGGGTCACGTGCACGAGGAAGCCGACGAGGTCACTCGTCGGCAGGTGGAGATCAACGTGCTGGGAGTCATCTTCGGTACCAAGATCGCCTTGCAGCGGATGCTGCCCCGGCGCCACGGCCACATCATCAATACTGCCTCATTGGCCGGGGAGCTCCCGGTCCCGGGGCTCGCGACCTACTGCGGCACCAAGTTCGCAGTCATCGGGTTCACAGAGGCCGCCCGGCAGGAGTACCGCAGGTCGGGCATCACGCTGTCCACGGTGCGTCCGACCTTCACCAACACTGAGCTGGTCTCGGGGACGAGCGGGGCGAAGGGCATGCGCAACGCGGAGCCGCAGGAGATCGCGCGCGCTACCGCAGACCTCATCGAACGCCCGCGACCTTTCGTGCGAGTCACACGTGTTGCGGGGACGATGGTGGCGGCGATGAAGTTCGTCCCTGAGCGGATCGCGACCCAGCTCGGGACGATGCTCGGAACCGACACGGTCTTCCTCGACCGCGTGGACACCGCGGCGCGTCAGGCCTACGTGGAGCGGGTCGGTCGCAGCTGATGCCACCGGCGTAATCTCGCGCCACGGAGCCATCCGGGACGACCGCGAGCGGCGTGAGCCGCTCGCGGTCGTGTTCGTATGCTGCCCTGGGCTCACGCCGGGTGCTCACGCTCGTTACTGGTCGCGCTCGTCGACGGACGCTTCGGGGTGGGGGAAGGCCGGCCGCTCCGGCTCGATGGCGGAGAGCCGCTGGTAGTCGGCGCCCAGCGGGGGACGTTGGTCCGACTGGCCCTTGTTGGGCCACAAGGAGGCGGCCCGCTCGGCCTGCGCGGTGATTGTCAGCGAGGGGTTGACGCCCAGGTTCGCCGAGATGCTGGAGCCGTCGACGACGAAGATCCCATCGTGGCCGTAGAGGCGGTGGTAGGGGTCGATGACCCCCGTTTCCGGGGAGTCCCCGATGGCGCATCCGCCGATGAAGTGAGCGGTCATCGGGATGTTGGCGATCTCCCCCGTGGATCCGCCGGCCACGCCGTTGATCTTTTCGGCGACGCGACGGGTGGCCTCGTTGCCGACGGGGATCCAGGTGGGGTTGGGTGCTCCGTGGCCGGGTCCCGAGGTGATCGTGTGGCGACCGAGGAGGTTCCTCTTCGACCGGACCGTGATGGAGTTGTCCAGCGTCTGCATCACCAGCAGGATCACCGTCCGCTCCGACCACCGTCGCGGACTGAACCAGGTCAGGTGCGAGGGCTGGGTCGCGATCGTCCTCAGCCAGCGCCACCACCGGGGGCCGCGGCCGTCCCCATCGGTGAGGGCGGTCTGGAGCAGGGACATGGCATTGCTGCCCTTGCCGTAGCGCACCGGCTCGATGTGGGTGAACTCGTCGGGGTGGATCGAGGATGTGATGGCCACGCCACGCGTGAAGTCGCTGGATCGATCGCGGGACTTCGCCCCGAGGATCGATTCGGAGTTGGTGCGGGTCAGCGTGCCTAGCCGGTCGGAGATGTTCGGCAGGGAGCCAGTGGCCTTGAGTCGGTGGAGCAGCTTTTGGGTGTTGTAGGTGCCCGCTGCGAAGACGACCTGGTTGGCCGTGAATGACTGCCGGTTGCGGCGCCGGCGTACGGACCTGCCGGTGCGGACGGCGTCGACGACGTACCCGCTTCCCCTGCGCGGGCGCACGTCGACCACGGTGGTCAGGGGACGTACTTCAGCCCCGAGCTTCTCCGCGAAGTACAGGTAGTTCTTGTCCAGGGTGTTCTTCGCCCCGACCCGGCACCCGGTCATGCACGACCCGCACTGGGTGCAGCCGGTGCGGCGCGGCCCCGCCCCGCCGAAGAACGGGTCGGGCACCTCTTTGCCGGGCTCGCCGAAGAAGACGCCTACGGGGGTGAGCGTGAAGGTGTGCTCCACACCCATGTCGCGCGCGACCTCGCGTAGCACCTCGTCCGAAGGCGTCACGTGGGGGTTCTGCGTGACACCCAGCATCTGCCGTGCCGTCCGGTAGTGCGGGTCCAGCTCGGCGTGCCAGTCGGTGATGTGCGCCCACTGCGGATCGTTGAAGAACGGGGCAGGGGGTTGGTAAAGGGTGTTCGCGTAGTTGAGCGACCCTCCACCGACCCCGGCGCCCGCCAAGATGACGACGTCGCGCAGCAGGTGGATACGCTGAATGCCGAAGCAGCCGAGCCGTGGCGCCCAGACGAACCGACGGGTGTCCCAGGACGAGGCGGGCAGGTCGTCGGTCTCGTAGCGCTTGCCCGCTTCGAGCACCCCGACGCGGTATCCCCTCTCCGCCAAACGCATGGCGGTTACCGAGCCACCGAAGCCGGAACCGATGATCAGCACGTCGTAGTGGGTCGAGGTCATGGGATGTGGAACCTTTTCGTGAGGGGGCGACATGAGCGGCGCGCGAGACCGGAAGGTCCGCCGATCTGACGGATCTGCGTTCAGTCAGTCAGTCAGTTGCTTCCGCCTGCGAGAGCAGAGTGAGGTTGAGGGTGGCGGCGTAGAGCTGCGGCGATGCCCCCCCCGGAGATGGCTGCCGCGGAAGAAAGAGTCCGCTGTCGGGCCGGGAAGTCGCTGACGACGAGGTTGAAGCCGAAGGGATCGGGCAGCAGAGTGCCGACGGCTGCAAGACCCATGTGGGTCACCATCGACGCGGGGAGCGGCGAGGCGGACGGAACACCCGGTAGACGAAGTCGACTCGCTGGCTCATGTCACTCCTTTCAGACGATGACTGTCGAGGCTGTCACGTCGGCGGAGTCGGCGTCTTGTGCTCCCGTCCAACGCTGAGGCCCCCGGCGGGGCTCGGCGCACAACACCCGGCCCGCCGGCTCCCGCTCCGGCGGTGCCGCCGGAGCGGGAGCCAGTCCTCACAGGGACCGGCTGATGATCTCCTTCATGATCTCGGAGGTGCCGGCGTAGATCTGCGAGACGCGCATGTCGGCCCAGATGCGGGCGATCGGGTACTCGTTCATGTACCCGTAGCCGCCGTGCATCTGGAGGCAGGTGTCGGCGACGCGCTGCGCCCGCTCCGAACACCACAGCTTCACCATGGCAGCAGTGGGGATGTCCAGACCCCCGGCGAGGTGGAGCTGAATGCACTCGTCGACGAAGGACCGTGCGACGCGAGCCTCGGTGGCAACTTCCGCCATCTTGAACTTCGTGTTCTGGAACCCCCAGATCGGCCGACCGAAGGCGCTCCGGTCATGCACGTAGGTCATCGTCTCGGCCAGGCAGAACTCCATGGCGGCGACGTTCGAGACCCCTACGAGCAGCCGCTCCTGGGGGAGCTGCTGCATGAGCTGTAGGAAGCCCTGGCCCTCGGTGAGGCCCAGCAGGTTGGTGACCGGGACACGAACGTTGTCGAAGAAGAGCTCCGAGGTGTCCTGTCCCTTCATCCCGATCTTGTCCAGCACCCGACCGCGGGAGAAGCCCTCCGCGCTGGTGGGGACGAGCATCAGCGAGATGCCGGCGGCGCGGTCGTCGGGATCGGTCTTGACCACGGTGAGCACCAGGTCGGCCTGCGAGCCGTTGGTGATGAAGGTCTTTGAGCCGCTGACGACGTAGTCGTCACCCTCGCGCACCGCCTTGGTCTTGATGTTCTGGAGGTCCGAACCGGTCCCGGGCTCGGTCATCGCGATCGCGCCGACGACCTCGCCGGACGCCATCTGGGGGAGCCACTGCCGCTTCTGCTCCTCCGTGCCGTAGGCGAGCAAGTAGTGGGCGACGATGCCGTTGTGCAGGGACGCCCCCCAGGAGCTGTCGCCGACCCGCGCCTGCTCCTCGATCAAGATGGCCTCGTGGGCGAAGGTGCCACCACCACCGCCGTACTCCTCGGGGATCGACAGGCAGAGCAGACCGACGTCACCGGCGCGGTTCCACAGTTGCCTGTCGACGTGCTTGTCAGCGATGAAGGTCTCGATGTGCGGCTTGATCTCCTTCTCACAGAACGTGCGCGCAAGGTCACGGACGTCGTCGAGGTCATCGTTCATCCAGGCGGAACGGCGAGTGGTCATGGGTAGCCTCCAGCGGATCGGGTACAGAATGTACCCATTCGACCATGCGGGAGGCGCTGGGTACAAGGTGTTCCATTAGCAGCGTCTGGCATGGTCAGTCGGCCGGCAGTGTGCCCTCGGGCATAGGCTGCGGCTGTGGTCGAGGTGGGGCGATGGGTGGATTCCACGGTGCGGCGCCGGTCTTCCACCCCTGATGAGGTTCGTGATCGCCGGCGGTGCCACGTGGCCACCGCTGCTCTGCAGGTCGTCGACGAGAGGGGTGCTGACGCCGGCACGGGACTGATCGCCGAAAGGGCTGGGATCCCGAGGCCGCACGTCTACCGCTACTTCGCCAGCCGCGATGACCTCGACGACGAGGTGGCCCGCCTTGCTGCCCACGACCTCATCCAAAAAGTCCGCCCGCACCTCGCTCGGCGTGGAACGCCCGCACAGGTCGTCGAGGGGCTGGTGCACGCCTGCGCGACCTGGGCCGACGCCCACCCCCATCTCTACCGCTTCCTGGCGGCTCGAGGGCAGAGTCGGACCCTGCACCGCGCTCGGATGGGTCGTTCGCGTCTGCTGGACGAGATCGCCGCAGCGGCACGGGGGTACACCAGATCGGGGGACGAGTCGTTCCCCGAAGGCATCCTGGTTGGCGTGATGGGCATGGTCGACGCCACGGTCATCTGGTGGCTCGACCAGCGCGACGAAACCCTGGACCTGATGGTGCGGCGTCTCTCGCGCCACGTCACCCTGGTTCTTCAGGACGCCCTGGCCGCCCACGGCATCCACCTCGACCCGGCGGTCGAGCTGGAGCCCTTCATTGGCGAGTGAGTCACGAGCGCTTCGCGGGACTGCCCTGTTCAAAGTGCTCGACGTCAACGATGACGAACGTCGCGTGCGCTGTCGCGACCTGCCGGCCGCCTTCGTCCGCGGCTGCAGCGTTCACGTCGAGCCGCCGTCCCGCCCGGTCCCGGACATGCGCGGTGAACTCGTAATCCACCCCCAGCAGCACCGGACGGAGGTACTCCACGGTCAGCGACCTCGTCACGGCGAGCTCGCCGACGCGGTAGAGGAGGAACCCGAACAGGTCGTCGAAGGCGGCGGCGACCAGACCGCCGTGGGTGATCCCCGGTGCCCCCTCCTGGCGATGGTCGAAGCGGTGCACGGCGCTCACGCCGTGCTCGGTGGCGTCGACCTCCAGGGCGAGGCCGGCGGGGTTCTCTTTGCCGCATCCCGCGCAGGTGGGGGAGTGCGAGGGCAGGCGGCCCACCGTCGTCGGCTCGGGGCGTGACATGGACCGGACCCACGCGTCCAGCGTCGACGTGGTGACACTGTCGCGATTCGCGCCGCGGTCCGAGATAGGGGCCTCGTTCGCAGAGTCGCTTCCCATCGCTTCACTCATCGGGCCTCCTCAGGCTCCGGGACCGCCATCGCATCGAAACATCCTTGCATGTTTGTCCTTGTAGAAGACGATCGGGCCTCTTGTGTCTACACTCCTTGAGGTGCGACCGACCTTGACTCTGCGGCGCGGATCCATTCAGCGGGACCGACGTGGACTGGCCTGGTGGCTGGCGGTGGCGGTCTGCAAACCGGCCCTGGTGGTCCTGCGACGCCCTGACTGGCGCGGCTCAGAGGGCCTTCCCCGGGTCGGTGGCGTCGTGCTGGCTGCCAACCACGTCTCGCACCTCGACCCCTTGCTGGTCGCGGAGATGGTGCTGGCGGAGGGGCGAGTGCCACGGTTCCTGGCCAAGGACACCCTCTTCCGCAAGCCGGTCGTGGGCGCGTGGTTCCGTGCCGCTGGCCACGTCGAGGTCGACCGCGCCGCCGGTCGCGCCGGGTACGGCGAGGCGGTGAGCGCGGCACGCAACGGAAGACTCCTCCTGGTGTACCCCGAGGGCTCCATCACCAAGAGGGAGGACGGTCTGCCGATGTTGCTGAAGTCAGGGGCGGTGCGCATCGCTCTCGAGGCCGACGTGCCCCTCGTTCCGGTGGCCCAGTGGGGAGCGCAGGAGATCCTGCCCGCATACAGCGGGCGGTTGCGCTGGGGGTGGCGACGGCGGGTGAGCGTGGTCGTCGGACCCCCGATCCCGTTGGACGACCTGCGTGGCCTGGAGCCCGGCCGTGCCGTCGAGGTGGGTCGTCAGCGGCTCGCTGAAGCCCTCGTCGCGATGGTGCTCGAGTTGAGTGCACCTGACTCCTGATGCGGGAGTCGAGCCGTCACGCGCGGAAGCGGGGGTCTTCGGGGGGTGCTGTGTCCGAGCCGCGCACCATGGCGGGACCATAGGCGTCCAGAAGCGCCGTCATGAGCGCGTCGAACGGCAGGTCCACGAACATGCCTCGTTCGCGGACGTACTCCATGTGACGTCGGCCGGCACCGTCGGCAGCGTGGAGCAGCGCATCCTGCGACCCGTCGAACTCCAACGGGGGTACGCCGAAGCGTCGGCACAGCTCGGAGTTGAAGGCCGGCGACCCCTTGTGCCACCGGCCGTCGACGTACACCGCGCTCCACCCGTGGAACACGAACAGGTCGGTGCCCATCAACTCCAGCAGCGCCGCGCTGTTGAGATGGTTGCGCACGTCGGAGAACCCCAGCATGGCCGGGATCCCCGCCGCACGCAGGCTCGCCGTGAGCAGCACCGCCTTGGGCACGCACCACGTGGGGCCACCGTCGAGGATCGCGCTGGCGAGGTAGTCCGGGGCCTCGGCGGTGACGCTGTACGGGTCGTAGCGGAGTCGGTCGCGGACCGAGGTGAACAACAGTCCCGTCCGTTCTCGCGGGTCCTGGACGCCACCCACGACGGACTCCGTGAAGTCCCGGACGGCGGGGTGGTCGCTGTCGACGAACCGGCTCGGGGCCAGGGCCAGCCGAGGATCGAGCTCGCGTCCCATCACACGCCGGTCCGGAGGTCCTGCGACGCACCCGCGGTCTCGAGGGCGCGGACGAGGTCGCGCTCGAGCGGGGGGAGTGCAGCGGCGGCGAGAGCGGCCTGCTCGGCGCGCGCAGGTGCGAGGCCGTCCTGGCGGGCGAGCGCTGCGACCAGGGACCATCTCTCAGCACACCGGTGAGCGGCGGAGGCGACCTCGCTCGCGCGCGCGTCCCCGGTCAAGCGCGCGATGTCGGCGGCCCCGCTGGACAGCAGCCGCCGGAAAAGACCGCCGCCAGTGCCGGCCTTCTCGACGAAGGCGCTGAGACCTTGGAGGACCAGGTCGAGGACATCGTCAGGAAAGATTCCCGGCCATCGTGCGAGGTCCTCGGCGAAGAGGTCGACCGCAGCCAGACCGGTGGCCCCGACCGCCCCATCCCCTCCGGTGACGATGGAGGGCCCGGTGGACATGGTCATCGAGGCCGCGGCCTGGGCGAACGCGGCCTGCGCGATCTCGGCGAGGTCGGGCAGCCGGTCCGGCCAGGCGATGTCGAAGTAGGTGTGTCGTGTCGGGACCGGGAAGCCCTGGGACGAGCGCGCGCGGGCCAGTGCCGAGTAGGGCACCAGCTGCACGTCGTCTCGGTCGTTGTCGACGACGTGCGCGACCTCCTGGTCGTCGTCGTACCCGATCACGACGACGTCGTGGCGACTCATCTGCAGGCGTACGCGGAGGTAGGGGAGCTCGGCGATGTCAGCCCACACCAGGGCGGGACGACCTGCCCGAACCGCTTGGCGCACCCAGGACCAGCCCTCCTGTGGGTCGTCGGTCGCCCGAACGGAGACTTCGGCGCCGAGCCGGATCGGGAGATCCGTCTCCAGGTCGCCTCCCCGCCCGACGAGGTACACCGGCGGCATGAGTGCCGCGTCCCTGACGTACGAGAGATCCAAGGCGCCGCTCAAGGCAAAGACGAGGCCTTCGTCAGGGGGGCCCTCCCAACCGAGTCCGGCCCACTCCAGGAGGTCCCGCATGGCCCCGGAGCCGCAGTGCCCGCCGCGTCGGTGCGGGTACTTGACCACTTCAGTCTCGCTCGAGTTGACCATGAGGCTTCTTTCTGAAGACAACTAGTGATTTTTGTTCAAACCTAGGGCACCGCGCTGAGAATGTCATGACGGGGCCCATCTGACGCGTGTCCGCAGTCGGACATTGTCGATACTCTGTCCACCGTGTCGTCCCCCTCCATGCGAGAGCGCTACCGCGAGCACGTTCGTGCAGCGGTGCTCGAGACTGCCCACGACCTGATCGCTGAGCGGGGCTGGGAGCGGGTGCGCATGGGCGAGATCGCCGAGGCGGTCGGCGTCTCGCGTGCACTGCTGTACAAGGAGTTCGGCGACAAGCCCGGTTTGGGGGAAGCCGTCGTCCTGAGGGAGGCGGCGCGCTTCATCGAGGGCATCGAGAACGTGCTCGCGCATCACGGCTCCGACGCTTCAAGCGGCCTCGCGGCGTCGGTGGGCTTCGTGCTGGAGGAGGCCGAGAACAGTCCCTTGCTTAGAGCGGTCCTGATCTCCAACCGCGATTCGCCACCACCCGCCACGGGCATCCTCCCTCTCCTCACCACGTCTGCGCAGCTGTTGGAGCTCGCGTCCGGCTCCCTGGCCCGGTGGCTCACCTCCCACGTGGCCGGTTTGCGGGCGGATGAGGTGTCCGACGCCGCCGAAGCCCTGGTGCGGCTCACCGTGAGCCACCTCGCCCTGCCGACCAGGTCCCGGGCGGACACCGCCCGGAAGATCACTGAGGTGGGACTCAGGTGCCTCGGGCTTCCCATCACGCCGGAGCAAGGAATCGCGACGTGACGGTTGCTCAGGTCGCGGGATCGCCGGCGACCCCGAGGACCAGTAGTTGGTCAATGGCACGGTCGCGTCCAGGGGTGGCCCGGGGACTCGCTGCTGCCGCGGTTTCGCCGAGTGCGCGGCTGAGGCTGTTCTCCGGTGGTGCGGTGGCCCGCCAGCAGTCCCTCGGGGATCAGCTCTGCAAGTGAATCGCCTGGGTCTGGTAGAGGCTCTGGGGTGCCCCTCGGATCTGTCGTGATTGAGAGCCATGGCAGCGCCCAGGCGCACCACGACAAGCCTCGGGAAGCGCGCTACCGGGATGGCGGTCGATGTGCGGATGAGCCCGGTTATCAGGCTCTTCTTACCTGAGGTGGGGGCTGGTGAGTCCGCCCCCGATCAGCAGCAACCGAAGGCGGTAGCTCTCGCGGTTGCGGAACCCGCGGGCGACGCGGTGTAGCTCGATGAGGCCGTTCATGGCTTCGGTGCCGCCGTTGTTCGAGCGGGCGGTGTCGAAGTAGGCCAAGAACGCCTGCCGCCAGCGCTTCAACGTGCGGCCCAGGCGGGCGATCGCGGGGATCGGGCAGGACGCGAACGTGGCGAGGACCTTCTCGGCGATCTTGCGGCCCTCGGCGGTGTTGGCGTGGCGGTAGGCCGAGCGGAGCTGCTGGGCGCACGACGCAACGTAGACGACCAGGTGCTCCTCGAGGCGGGCGGCGATCGCGTTCTCGAACCTGGTCCATTGCTTGTCGGTGAGCTTCTCCGCACCGGCGCGTAGGAGCTTCTGGATGCCGTAGAGCGGGTCGCCCTTGCGGCCACGGTGGCCGAGGGTCTCCTGCTGGATCCGGCGGCGGCACTCATCGACCGCGGCGGTGCCGAGCTTGACGACATGGAAGGCGTCGAGGACTGCGACGGCGTCCTCGAGCTGGTCATCGATCGCGCTCTTGTAGCCCTGGAACGGGTCCAGGGCCGCGATCTTCACACCGGCGCGGAACCCCTGACCGCGCTCAGCGAGCCAGTCGGCGTAAGCCTTCCCGGATCGTCCCGGGACGAGGCGAGGAGCCGGGCGCGGACGCGTCCGTGCTGGTCACGGCTCAGGTCGACCATCCCGGTCAGCTCCTTCGGCCCACGTCCACCCTGGTCGACGGGCTTGGTCGAGACGTGGTGCCAGACGTGCTCATCGACGCCCAAGACCTCGACGTTGTCGAACCTGGTCGGGTCGGCGGCCATCTGGTCAAGCAGGGGCTTGATCGAGCGCCACACCGTGCGCCACGAGGTGCCCAACTGGCGGGCGAGACCAGCCACCGAGGCGTGCTCGCGACGGATCTGAGCGATCGGCCACCAGCACGCCCGCACCGTGAGCAGCGCCCGCGGCCGGGCCAACCCGTCGTGCTGCTCGCTCCACCCGCCGGCCCTGCACTTCGGCTCAACGCAGCGCCAGGTCCGCTTGCGCCACACAAGTCGCACCGGGCGGCCGAAGGAGGGCACGTCGACCAGGCGGACCTCGCGCCGGCCATGGCTCGCGGCGATCACACCGCACGCGTGGCAGCCCGCCGGTGCGGGGTCGGACTCGACCACCACGCGTAGATGACGCAGCTGCTCGGTGACCTCGATGACGTGGAACCCCTCCAGGCCCACGAGGAGATCGCAGCGCTGGCAGTAGGACGGATCTGGACACGAACGCGCGCGATCGCACGCCGTAGGCTGCGACATCGTCGAGGCCTTCCGGTTCGGTTGCTTGGTCGCACCAAACTTTGGAAGGTCTCGACCCATCTCCGGGTCAGCTCAGCGGCGCGTGTCGCCTGCCCCCACCGCAAGTACCAAGGGCCCCATTTCCTACACGACCACAGCGACTTCCGAGGGCTAGTCTCCAACACACGCCGAGCAGCTAGGCCTTGCGTCCCTACGTCGTCCCTACGTGCGTCACCATCGATCGGAGGACACTCGGCATGACTTGCAACGGCGCCACGGACTCTGGTCACGACAAGTCTGGGCGTGCTCTCCGGGACCACGGCCACGAACTCGGGCGCGGTCGAGGGCATGGCGCCGGCGCCCCGTTCCTTCGTGATCCGCTTGGCGGAGGTCAGCAGCAGTGGATCGGTGCGCCGCGCCGTTATCAGGTGAACTGCTGCTCGGCGCCGCCGGGAGTGCAGTGCATCGCGTCTCCGCACGGGCCAAGGGGGAAGGCGGGCGCGAAGGAGACGGCGAGGTCGTCGGCCAAGTGACGGGCCGTTGGCTGGCCCGAGAAAGACGGGGTCCCGTCGGGGCCGAACGTGGCCGGGACAAGTAGGCCACCGGGGGAGAGGGCGCGGGTGGCGAGATCGACACATATGCCGCCTGGTTGGCCGGGAGAGCCTGCTGCCAGCACGCCAGCAGATGGCATTGTCCGCGGTCCGTTACCTAGCAACGGCTTTCGGCACGGTGTCTGGCGCGCTAGGAGTGCGACGGTGAGCACTGCTCCACCTAGAGCAATACATACATGCATGTATGTATGTATTGTGTTCAACATGACCGCTGGCGTGCAGGACCGACAGGTTCGGGCGGTCGCAACCCGCCGGCTGCTGCTGGACACCACGGTGGCTTGCTTGGCGGAGCTGGGGTACGCGGGGACCACTGGCCCTGCCGTGGCCGAGCGAGCTGGCTTGTCGCGAGGCGCTCAGCTCCACCACTTCGGCACGCGAGACCAGATGGTCGTGGCGGCGGTCGAGCATTTGGCTCAGCAACGTCTCACGCATGTTCAAGACAGTCTCGCGATACGGATCGGAGACAGTCTGGACCCCTCGGCTCAACCGAGCAGAGCGGCAGCACTGGCGGCCCTGGAGCTCCTCGCTGAGGCGTTGTCCGGGCCGCTGTACGGAGCCACGTTGGAGTTATGGGCCGCGGCACGCACCGACGAGGACCTTCGACGCCAGCTGGTTCCGGCGGAGGAGCGGGTGCACGCCGAGCTTCGGGAGGTATGTCGCGTCTGGATCACCACGGATCCGGTTCTGATCCAGTTGACGCTGGATCTCCTGTTAGGTCGAGGAGTGAGCGGGATGCTCGTCCCGCATCCTTCTAAGTGGCAGCGTGATGTCCTCGAACGCTGGATCGACACTGTCATGGCAGGCGGGGTAGCGGGATGAGTCGATTTGATGACCTGATCGCGACGTTTGCAGAGAAGTTCCGTCCTCCTGACGACGGGGCTCGCCTTGCCTCACACCACGCCAACTGTCTGGGCTGCGGCGAGGACAATCCGCATGGTCACCATCTCGAGGTGCGACGTGCGGGGGACGGCGTGGTCGCTGCGCACGCCTTCGACCGCCGGCACGAGGGCGCGCCGGGGATCGCTCATGGTGGGGCGTTGGCGACGGTCATCGACGACCTCTATGGATTCCTCCAGTACTTAGTTGGCGGCCCGGCGGTGACTCGACGCCTCGAGATCGAGTACCTGCAGCCTGTCCTCTTGGACGTCACCTATCGGTTGGAAGCCCACCTCACCGGTCGCGATGGGCGTCGACTTCAGGTTGAAGCCACCATCACCGACCCGGAGGGGCAGAGGGTGCTCACCTCGACCGCCATGTTCGTGCTCGTTGACGTCGCCCACTTCGCTGCTGCGTACGCACGGACCCTGGAGAGCGCCATCACCAAGACCGCCGAGGAGACCGGCGGTCCGAGAGGCGTTGAGAGAGAGCCGAGGCCGTGATCGTTCAGCGAGCAGAGGTTGACTGCTACCGATCACCGTCCGACACGCAGGCTCGGATGCGAAAGACGGCTTCATGACTACTAGTCATGCCGCCGCACAGGTGTCGCCCTACCCGCATCGGATCGGTGGGCACTGTGGGTCCGGCGCTCTGCGAGACCTGCTGGAGTGGGCCGGACTCGGATGGGACGGCCCTCCCAGCGAAGGTCTGGTGTTCGCTCTCGGCGGCGCGCTCGGTCTCTCCTATGTGCGCTCGGTAGGCCTTTTCCCACCCCTGTACCTGGTTGGCCGTGGCGGAGAGCTCGAGCTGGATCTGCCTCGTCGGCTTGGCGCAGCGGCCGAGCAGCGGGTTACTGATGATCCCGCCGAGGGGTGGAGCTGGGTACGCGCCGAGATCGAGGGCGGTCGTCCAGTCATGCTCTGGGCTGACATTGCCGAGCTGCCATATCTGCGCGTCAAACTTTCGATGAGCCGCCACGACATCGTGGTCATCGGGTTCGATGACCATGCGCTCTGGTGGTCGACAACGATCGCGAAGACGTCCAGGAGGTCCCCTACGAGGCCCTTGCGCGGGCCCGCAGTTCCACGTCGTTCCCGCAACCGACGCGACACACGCTGTATGACATCAGGTGGCCCGCCGAGCTGCCGGATCTGGCGTCCGCGGCGGCTGAGGCATTCGCCCAGTCAGCCCAAGCGGTGAGCAATCCCACCAGCGCCACCAGAGTCTTCGACGAGCTACCCTCAGAACCGGGTGACGCCGCCGGTCTGATGGTCCGCAGCGCAGGAGTCGCCGCAGCGCATGCCTTTGCCACGGACATTGCGGGCTGGGAGCGCCACGACGACGAGGAACTCGAAATCATGTTGTTCAGCCTCGGCGCGTTCATCGAGAAGGCAGGCACAGGCGGCGGCCTCTTCCGCCGGCTGCTGGCCCAGGGGGCTCTCGAGATCGCCCAGATGACCGGGGATGAAGCAACCACCTCATTGGCGCGGTCAGCCAGCCGAGCCGCAGAGGCCTGGACGACGGTGGCCCGTTCGGCCACCGCCCGGGATAAGCCCGCACGCAGTCGAGTTCGCGACGCCGCGCAGTCGGCCTTGGCACTTCCGGAGCTCGAGGCCATGCTGACCCAAGACCTCCACGGCGCTGCGGCGTCACTTCGAGCCTGAGGGTGCGCGGCATCAGTCGTCCAAACTTCACCTGCTCTATCTGAGGCGTCCCCGTGGACGTTAGTGGGCGGCCTCGTCGCTGCCGGTGCATGCTGGTACGTGGGGGAGTCCATCTATGGTGAGTGGGCTCGCGTACACCCCCGGCCACGCCTCCGGTTTTTGGCCGAACGAAAGCTCCGTCGAGATCTCGCCCCGTGGCGTCTCCAATTGCGCGACCGGCCATGACGTGCCGGCTTTCCGTTCACCTGTGCTGGATCGTGTTCGCGCAAGTATTCCTCAAGATCAGCAAGCCCCCGGGCGAGATCTCGACGGAGCTTATGTCCTATCGGTCAGTGACTCCGGCCTGCTCGTCGAGCATGGTCAGGAGCTTGTCGCCCTCGATGTCGAGGTCCGGCAGTAGCCGGTCGAGCCAGGGGGGAAGCCACCATGCTCTGTCGTCGAAGACGGCCATGAGCGCCGGTACGAGGGTCAACCGGACGATGAATGCGTCGATCAGGATGCCGGCGGCGAGTGCGAAGCCGACCTGCTTGATCATGATGTCGTGGCTGAAGATGAAGCCGGAGAACACCGCGACCATGATGATGGCGGCTGCGACGACGACCCGGCTGGCGTGGTCGAAGCCGTGGACGACGCTTGGTCGCGCTGCCTGGCCGTGGATGTGTGCCTCGCGCATCGAGGAGACCAGGAAGACCTCGTAGTCCATGGCGAGTCCGTAGAGGATGCCGGTCACGATGATCGGCATGAAGCTCATGAGCGGACCGCCGGTGTCGAAGCCGAAGAGTTCGCTGACCCAGCCCCACTGGAAGACTGCGGTGGTGGCACCGAAGGTGGCCAGGATGCTGAGCAGGAAGCCGGCTGTGGCCTTGATCGGGACGACCACCGAGCGGAAAACGACCATCAGAATCAGGACGGAAAGCACGATGATGATGCCGAGGTAGAGCGGAAGCACGCTGGCGATCTTGTCGGACATGTCGATTCCGATGGCGGTGAAGCCGGTCACGCCCAACTGCACCTGGTTGTCCTGGGCGATCGCGCTGTCGCGCTCGCGAAGTGACTTCACGAGGTCGCTGGTCGCCTCGTCGCTGGGGCCTGAGGTGGGGATGATGCTGAACACGGCGAGGTCGCCGGCCTCGTTGATGCCGACGGGGGTGGCCAGCACGATGTCGTCTCGGTCCTGGAACCCAGTGATCAGTTTCGCGGTCAGCTCGGGGGTGACACGTCCTGCGGTGCCGGTGGGCTCTGCGGTGACTAGGAGGGGGCCGTTGAATCCCTCACCGAAGCCTTGGGAGACGGCCTCGTAGCTCTGCCGAGCGGCGGTGTCCTGGTTCGCGGTCGCGCCGGAGGGGATGCCCAGGTTCATGCTGGCTGCGGGGATCGCCATCACGCCCAGGATCGCGACCACGCCGGCGATGACGGGCCACCTGAACCTGATCACAGTCTTCACCCAGTGGTCGGCGACGCTGTGCGACTCCGCGTCCTCCTTGGCGCGGCGCCGGCCTCGGGCCTTGTCCGAGCAGATCCGCTCCCCGACCAGGCCTAGCAGCGCGGGCAGCAGGCTGAGGGCGATGAGCACTGCCAGGGCCACCGTGGACGCAGCGACCAGGGCCATAGTCGACAACGTCGCGATGCCGATGACGGTCAGGGCGGTCAGCGCGATGAGGACGGTCAGGCCGGCGAAGAACACGGCGCTGCCCGCAGTGCCGACTGCTCTGCCGGCTGCCTCCCGGGCGGTGAGCCCTCGGTCGAGGATCAGCCGTCGCTGCCGGTTGACGACGAAGAGCGCGTAATCGATGCCGACCGCGAGGCCGACCATGAGACCCAGGACGGGGGTGGCGGAGTTCATCTCGACGACCGTCGAGAGCGCGTAGGCGCCACCCACGCCGATTCCGACCCCGACGAGCGCTGTGATCAGGGGCAGGCCGGCCGCGATCAGGGAACCCAGGGTGAGCACCAGCACGAGGGCAGCGACGGCGAGACCGATCACCTCGCCGATGCCGACGGGGATCTCGAGTGCCTTGAGCGAGTCGCTCGGGAGAACGGTGATCCCCGTCCCCTGCTCGGCGCGCTCTACCACCTCGACCACCGAGGAGACGTCGTCATCGGTCAACGAGGTCGAGGCGACCGTGAACTGGAACTGGAACAAGGCGACCTGTCCGTCCGAGGACACCAGCACGCCAGGCACTGGGGCCCCGTCCACCACGAGCGGCTGGTAAGGGGGCGCCTGCTGGTCCGGCCCGGCTTGGGGATCGACCGGTGCGTTCTTTCGCGAAGTGTCCGCCGGGTCCTCTTCAGCGCCACCCAGCGCGGCGTCGAGGGGGTTGACGACCTTCTCGAGGTCGTAGACGTCGCTGACGGTGCCGCTGATGACCGCGAGTCGCTCTGGAGTGTCGAGGCGCTCACCGTCCGGTGCAGTGAAGACCACGCTGGCCTGACCCCCCGAGGCCTCAGGGAGCTCATCGGCCACGCGGTCGAGCACGGTCTGGGCCTGGGTGCCCTCGATCTTCATCTCGGAGCTGACGCTCACGCCGTTGATTGCCACGGCACCGACGACCGCGGCGAGGACCGCGACCCAGCCCGCGATGAAGAGCCACGGCCTGCCGAACGCGGCTTGTCCGAGCCGGTACAAGATGGTGGACATGGGTCGGGTTCTCCTTGGGGGCTAGAAGCGGCGGGCGTCTAGAGGCCGTGGCGCAGGTAGTCGAAGGTGAGGTCGAGGAACGAGCTGTAGTCCATCGACGTAGGGGTGGCGTCGCTCTCGCCGTCCAGGTGCACGTCGAGAGTTCCTTCCAGGGCAGCCATGACAGCGCCGTACACGGCGCCGAACAGCAGAGGTACGTAGACGTCGGGGTACCGGTCCCCGGCTGCCGACCCCAAGAGTTCCTGGGCGGTGTGGCGCATGCGTTGCTGAACGCCTAGGACGTAGGGCTCCAGGGTCGGGTACTCCCGCGCCATCGCCATCAGCTCGCGCATCCTCACCAACGTGTCCGCAGTGAGCTGATCCCTCATGACGGCCAGGAGGGCATCGAGCAACGGCAGATCCGCGGGCAGGCCGGCCAGGATCGCGCTGGCGTCCTCGACACCACCGAACGCGACTGACGCGACTGCCTCCTCCTTGCAGGAGAAGTGGTTCGCAAACGTGCGACGCGAGTAGCCAGCACGCTGCACAACATCCGCGGTGACGAACCCGAACAGCCCGCGCTCACGGGTCAGCTCGAAGGCGGCTTGGGCGAGCGCCCGTCCCGTCGCCTCGCGCTTGAGGTCCCGCAACCCACGATCCATGCCCTGAGTATGACGTCTGTTGCCCAATGAGCAACATTGCCTATTGAGCAGTTAGATGTCCATTGTTGCCGCTGGCCAGCGGTCGCCATGCCCAGCCAGCAGCTGTCCGTCGAGGGCAGGTCGGTAGCGTGACGCAACATATGGCCGCCGATCGCCCTCGGCGCCGGTGTTGTCAATGAGTGGCCATGGACTACGGGAGCTCGTATGGGTGCTGGTGGTGAAGTGGTCAGTGCGGACAGCGGAAGCCAGTTCGCTGATGGGGTGCTGGCTCTGCTCGCGGTCGCGCGGCGGACCAGGGGACGCCTGCAGCCGATCTTCGAGGACGTCACCGTGCCGCAGTTGGTGTTGCTGGATGCTGTGCAGATCTGCGGCCTTGAGGGCATCGGCGCCATTTCGACGTACACGCTGTTGAGCCAGCCGACGGTGACCCAACAGGCGGCCAGCCTGGAAAGCGCAGGTCTGCTGCGCCGCATCCCGGCTGAGGACGACCGCCGACGGCGGGTGCTGACGCTCACCGAAAGAGGTGAGCAACTTCTGGCCGCCAAGCGCGGCCTTGTTGCCGACCGACTCTCGGTGGCCTGGAGATCTCTCACGCCTGAGGAGCAAGCCATCGCGGTCCCACTGCTGCGCCACATCACGGATCTCGTGGGGGAACTGACCTGACTGGGTGCAAGGCGACTAGTTCGGCGTCGTGTGTCGAACCGACCCAGAGCCCTGCGGGCTCGCCGACGCTTCGGCAGAACCGGATGGGCGAGCGGAATCGGTAAACGCTTTGGGAAGCACTCGCCCGACGAGATGAGCCATCAGTGTGCCGAGCAATGATCGCACCAGAGACTTGTTGGCTGGGCTCAGTTCCGTGAGGTTGCGTCGTCGCGCCTTGAGTTCGAGGCGCTGGCCGACCCGAGCCCCTAGGTCGTCGATGCCGCTGGCCAGTCCGGCTGCGATGGCCATGGCAGCCCAATCGTTACGAGCGGTGGCCAGCACGGCGTGGGCAATGACGTCGGTGGGCGGGTCCTCCGCCATCTCGTCGACGACTTTGCGTACGCCCGAGTAGATCCGGGAGGCGTGCCGCCAGGCTTCGATGACGGTCTCTCTGCGGTCTTCAGGGTCGTCGACGAGGCCGCGTTCTAGGGATGCCACGAGACGGGTGTGCCAGCGGAGCAGGAGCGCGTTCGCGAGGTCCTCGACATTGTTGAAGTGGGTGTCGGTGCCTTCGATGTTGGGGGGATTTGCCCATCGTTTCGGGTAAGGATGGCCTCGATCAGATTGTGGAGGACTGTTGCGCGGCTCGGCTTGGGTCGGTCCTTCACGGGTACTCCTTCGTGGGACTGGATGGTGAGTGGCTGACCTACTGGATGGGTAGCGATGCGAACCCGCGGATCGGGCCTGAGCGGAGTCGGACCGCGGAGTCGATGTCGACATCCCAGTCACGACGGCGGGTGAGGAGTGCTCGCAGAGCGACGCGTGCTTCGAGGCGGGCCAGGGATGCGCCGAGGCAGAAGTGGATGCCGCGCCCGAACGCGACTTGTCGTTCGGGGCCACGGTGGATGTCGAATTGGTCTGCGTCGGGGAACACGTGGTCGTCGCGGTTGGCTGAGCCGAAGAGCAGCAGCACGGTGTCGCCGGCTGCCATAGCCTGCCCGTGCAGATCGACCTGTCGGGTCAGGGTGCGTGCCAGGCCCTGGACCGGTGAGTCGTAGCGAAGCAGCTCTTCGACGGCGGCTGGCACGAGTTCGGGCTCGTCGGCGAGAGCGCGTCGGTCCTCAGGGTGCTGGGCGAGGATGACGGCGCTGTTGGACAGCAGGTTGGTCGTCGTTTCGTGCCCGGCGACGAGCAGCAGCAGGCAGAAGCCGAGAAGTTCTTCCTCGGTGAGGTGCTCGCCGTCCACCTCGGCTTGGACGAGCGCTGTCATGAGGTCGTCTTGCGGATGCGCGCGCCGGTCGACCAGGAATGCCGAGAAGTACTCGTAAAGGGCTGCAGCGGCGTCCAGCCCGGCGCCGAACTCGCCTCGCACCGGGTTGGACTGGATCAGAGTGGTGGACCAGGTCCGAAAGCGGTCGCGGTCTTCACGCGGCACGCCGAGCATGTCGGCGATCACGATCGCGGGCAGAGGTCCGGAGAACTCGGAGACGAAGTCCCAGGGGCCGGTCTCGGGGGTTGTGTCGAGGAGGTCGTCGACAAGGGTCTGGATGTGTCTTTCGAGCCCGGCGATGCGACGCGGGGTGAAGGCCTTGCTGACGAGCTGGCGCAGCTGCGTGTGCCGGGGTGGGTCGCTCATGATGAGCATGGGCAGGAACAGCTCGGTCATGTCCACGCCGGGTGGGGTGGGGAAGATGCCGGACGCCGAGGAGTACGTCGTTGGGTCGGCCAGGGCCGCCGAGACGTCCTCGTGCCTGCTGAGCACCCAGGTGCTTGCCTCCGGCGACCAGTACGCCGGGGCGTGATCGCGAAGCTGCCGATAGACGGGGTAGGGATCCGCCATCACTGTGGGGTCGAACGGGCTATAGGTGAGCTGCTGGCTAGTCATGACTTCTCTCTTGTCATCGGGTTCACGGGTGCCTGGGAGGTGTTGGGGCTGGTAAACGGCTGCCGGTGCGTGGGCCGGCCGAGGGTGTGGCCACTAGCTGCCCGCCTCGAACAGCGCGGCGCAAGCCGGGACGACGAGAGTGCGCACGACGAACGTGTCGAGAAGGAGCCCGGCCGCGACAGCGAAGTCGGTCTGGGCGAGCGCCTCGACCGGTGAGAACAGCAGTCCCGGCCCGATCGTCTCGACTCACTGAACACAACCGATCGTCTAGATCACTGTTTTGTACTTTCAGTACAACATACGATGTGCACGACGTCGATACCGTACGGCCGCACCGGCGGGCGGCAGAGAACAGAGGTGCGCGATGAGGAAGCTGCCGGCGAAGCTGGCCAGCCAGTTGTACGGCGCGGCCGAGCTGATCGCGGAGCGCGGTCTGGACGGCACCAAGATCGAAGACATCGCCGAGGCCACCGGCATCCCGAAGGCCACGATCTACTACCACCTCGACGGCAAGAACGCCGTGCTGGAGTTTCTCCTCAGCGACCTGCTGGACATGGTCGCCGGCGCCGTCGGCGTTGCCGTCTCGAGCGCCGAGGATGCGCGGACTCGACTCGAGGCCGCTGTCGTGGCGCAGCTGGGGGTAATGCTCGAGCATCCGTTCCTGTGTCGGGCACTGGTCGGCGACCTTGGGCGCGCGACTCGGCTGCCCGAGCTGGCGCTGGCATTGCGGGCTGCGTTCTACGAACCAATCGAGCAGTTGTTGGCCGACGGCGTGGCTGATGGGTCGCTACGCCAGGTCCCCAACCCGGGCGCCGTGGCCTTGAGCGTCTTCGGTGCCATCACGGTCGCCGGCCTCACTGCGGCGGTGGAGGGGCCATCTGACGACCCGTCCGCAGACGCAGTGCGCTTGTCTGCGTCGATAAGCGAGTTGATCTTCGACGGCCTGGCGACGCGTCCCCGTCGCGCTGACGACAAGCCCCAGTGACCAACCGGAGTGATCTCCGCACGTTATCGACAAAGAAGCGGCTTCCGTGCGCTCCGGCCGGAAGGGCTTTCCAGGCAAAGACCGGGCCTTCGTGCAGGACAGGTGGCGGCGCGCATGCTGGTCGGGGGACTTGTCCTTGCGAGCCGCGGAAGCGACCAGGTCAAACCGAGCTACACCCACCGAGCCGAGTCACATGTAGTAGGCGTATCGCGGCGCCGGGCGTTCGTTCGGGCCGAGGTGCTTCAGGATCCGGCCGATCGAGTGAGCTGTGCGCAGCGTGATGGGCACCCGTCCGTCGAGTTGGGTGGCGTTCCAGTTCATCTTGGAGAGCGCGAGGAGCTCGGTCGCGATCTCGGCCGCGCTCGACTGCACTTCGACGAGGCGGAAGGGGAGTGCCGACGGCACGTACATCCCTGGGTAAGTCCGGTAGAACGGAACGCTCCCACGGGTGTAGAGCAGGTGCCGGGTGTCAGTGAGCGACAGGAGCGTGCCTCGTAGGGTCGTCTGCTCGCCTTGCCGAAACAGCCGGGGGGAGTCCTCGCGTGGGATCCAGACGAGTTCGAGCATGGCCAGGCGCTCCGCCTTGGCGGCAGCCCGGAAGCCCTCCAACTCTTCAGGCGTGAACGAAGAGGTCTTGTGCAGCATGACGCGTGCGGGTGCCGTCTTGTGCTCGATGCGGTAACGGGCCAGCGACTGCTTAAGGAGGTCCTTGGCGTCGTCGCCGGTGAGGTGTGGCTGTCGGTCGTCCTTCGACTGAGTGGCCTGGGCGCCACGGACGATCACGCCGTCGCCGCGCTCGTTGAAAACCTGCGCCACGCTCGTCTGCAGTGTTTCGTTGTCGGTGCTCCGGTAGAAGGCGACGCCGACGTAGCAGGTCGTGAGGTCCCGGACATGGCGGGTCATCCGCCATGGCACGCCGCCGGCCTTGTAGTACAGCGCCGTGTGCAGGTTCCAGGCCTTGGTTGCCTCGTCCTGCTGGCGTCGCCTGTCGCGGCCCTTCGGCTTGTAGGTCGGGTCCCAGGTCTCGCGCCGGATAATTTGGATGGGACGACTACCGCTCAGCGAGCGTGCCTTCAGCAGTTCGTGGAAGTCGAAGCCGATAGACGCAGCTTTTGGTTGCTCCCACGGTCGGTCAGGGTTGGTCTTCGGCTCCTCGCGTTCCGGCAGATCGTCGGGACGGCAGACGAGGTCTGCTTGGTCACACCAAGGTAGGACGCGACATCGTCGATGTCCCTGTCGACGACGTTCGAAAACGGGGCCGATGCGACGTTCGAAAACGAGGCCACCGTGTGTCGGCTTCCTAGTCTGCCGGGTTCTGGGTCTTGATGCTGGGCAGGGTCTCGATGCCGCGGTTGCGTAGCCGGTAGCTGGCGCCCTTCAGCGTGAGGACGTCGGCGTGGTGGACGACGCGGTCGATCATCGCTGCGGCGACGGCCTGGTCGCCGAAGACGTTGCCCCAGCCACTGAAGGGCAGGTTGGAGGTCAGGATCAGCGAGGCGTGCTCGTAGCGACTCGACACGAGCTGGAAGAACAGGTTCGCGGCGTCTTGCTCGAACGGCAGGTAGCCGACCTCGTCGACGACGATCAGACCGTAGCGGCGTAGCCGTGCGAGCTCGTGGGACAGTCGCCCGGCGCGGTGGGCGTCACTGAGTCGGGTGACCCACTCGGTCGCGGTAGCGAACAGCACCCGGTGGCCGTGGTGGGCCGCTGCGATCCCCAGTCCGGTGGCCAGGTGGGTCTTCCCGGTCCCGGGCGGACCGAGCAGCACGACGTTGCGCGCTTCGACCAGGAACCCACCCGATGCCAGCGAGGCGATCTGCTGACGCACCCCTGGTTGGGCGTCCCAGTCGAACTCCTCGATCGTCTTCCTGGCCCCGAACCCCGCAGCACGGATCCGCAGCTGGGCACCGGATGCGTTCCTGGCCGCGACTTCTCGGTCCAGCACCGCGGCGAGGTACTCCTCGTGGGTCCACCCCGCGTCACGGGCGTGGTCGGCCAGCCGCGCTGCTGCCTCGGTGATCCGGGGCGCCTTCAGCGCCGATGCCAGGTAGGTGACCTGCTTGAGCGCCTCGGTCGCCTCGTTCTTGGTCTTCGCAGGCATCAAGCCACCTCCCCATCCACGACCCCAGCGGCGGCGCCGTCGATGAGTCCGAAGGCGCGGTCGTAGTCGGCCAGGTCACGCACCAGATCGCCGTCAGGATCGACCGCTGGTGGGTGTTGGAAGTCGCGACGCAGCTGTTGGGCGGCTGCGACGTGGGCGGGGTCGGTGATCGTCTGGCCGCGGGCCCAGACCCGGTCGTGGGCGGCGACGAGCCGGCCTTCGTGGCGGACCTCGACCCGAGATAGATCGGCGTGGACGTCGACGAACCTGCCGATCACACCCGGGTCGACGGAGTAGTCGGTCGAGTCGACGCGGACGTAGTAGTCGCGTCCCAACCGGACCCTGTTGACCCAGCCGGTCGCGGGTGCCACCGGTGGCAGCGGCAGCATCGCGGCCCGATCAGCATCGAGCAGATCCACCGGGCGCGCCTTGATCGTGCGCACCACCCGCGTGTTGGCCCGGGCCAGCCAGTCGTCGAACTGGGTGCCGAAGTCTGCTGGGGACGTGAAATCGCGACCGGGCATGAAGGAGGTCTCGAAGTAGCCGTTGCGGCGTTCCACGATGCCCTTGGACTCCGGGTCATAGGGCTTGAGCCGCACCAGGGTGGTCGCCAAGGTGCCGGTGAACTCACCGACCCCGGTGGCGTGCCGTTTCCCGCGACCGATGCCGGACTCGTTGTCCCAGATCAACCTGCGTGGCACCCGGCCGAGCTGCTGGATCAGCATCCACATCCCCAGCAGCAGGTCCTCGGTGGTGCGGGTCGGGATCATCGTGGCCAGCACGAACCGCGAGTGCGCGCACGTGATCACCAGCACCGGCAACAGCACCCTGCTGCCGTCCTCGAGCGGGATCCGCTTCGGCGGGAACCACAGATCGCACTGCGCCGCGTCACCGGGCAGCCAGGTCAACCGGTCCGAGGGATCGACCGGGCGATGCTCTAGTCGCAGCCGACGGACGTTGTCACGAAACCACGTGATCGACCCCGTCCACCCGACCCGCTCAGCGATCACCGTGGCTGGCAGGTCCGGGGTCCTGGCCAACAGTTCGCGCACCAGCGGCTCGAACGGCGTGAACGCCGTCGGCACCGCCGGCCGCTGGTACTTCGGCGGACCATCCGAGGCCAGCGCCCGACGCACCGTTTCCCGCCCGATACCCAGGTCCCGCGCGACCTGACGCTGCGGCACACCGTCCGCGACCAGCCGCCGAATCAGAGCCCAATCCTCCACAGAGATCACCCATCCAATCTGTCTGGGTGGCCTCGTTTTCGACCGTCGCTATGACCTCGTTTTCAAGCGTTGCCGACAGTCCCACAGCTCTTGGGCGTCGACCAGCCTGGGTTGCCGGCTGCCGCGGCCTCCGCGCCGCCGCGGCCCAAAGACTCCCGGTTCCATAGCCGGCACGTTCGAGTTCGTTGCCATCATCAAGCCCCTCCTCGCGGCGTTGACGGACAGTTGGTCTACGGGCACCTATGTCCGACGGCGGCATGGGAGCGATCACGTCGGTGGAAATGATGCGGCAGCAAGATGGCTCGGGGATCGCGGCGGTGGTCGCCGGACCGTGCGATGCCAGGCTGGAGGCTCGGGCAACCGACGCGGGCCGCGACCTACCTGGGGAGCCCCCTGAGAACCGTGTGGCAGGGGATGGCGCTACCCAAATTTGTAACAGGCGAGCGGCTACCAACAGCAAACGCCGCCGAACGACCAAAAGGTCGCTCGGCGGCGTTCCTGCAGGTCAGCGGCTGTTCTTTGCGGTCGTTCGGCGTTGCTGAATGACCGCAGCCGGAGGCCCGGTTAGATGTCGTAGTAGAGCTCGAACTCGTGCGGGTGCGGGCGCAGCTGCACGGGGGCGATCTCGTGCTCACGCTTGTAGCTGATCCAGGTCTCGATCAGGTCGGGCGTGAAGACGTTCCCCACGGTGAGGAAGTCGTGGTCGGCCTCGAGGGCGTCGAGCACGGCACCGAGGCTGGTCGGCACCTGCTCGATCTCGGCCATCTCGTCCGGCGGGAGCTCGTAGATGTCCTTGTCGATCGGAGCGGCGGGCTCGATCTTGTTCTTGATGCCGTCGACACCGGCGAGCATCAGGGCCGCGAAGGCGAGGTAGGGGTTCGCCGACGGGTCGGGGAAGCGGGTCTCGACGCGCTTGGCCTTGGGGTTCGACCCGGTGATCGGGATGCGGACCGAGGCCGAGCGGTTGCGCGAGGAGTAGACCAGCGAGATCGGGGCCTCGTAGCCCGGAACCAGGCGGTGGTAGGAGTTGACCGTCGGGTTGGTGAAGGCCAGCAGCGCCGGGGCGTGCTTGAGGATGCCGCCGATGTACCAGCGGGCGGTGTCGGAGAGGCCGCCGTACCCGGTCTCGGAGTAGAACAGCGGGTCGCCGTCCTTCCACAGGGACTGGTGGACGTGCATGCCCGAGCCGTTGTCGCCGAAGATCGGCTTGGGCATGAAGGTGACCGACTTGCCGGCGTGCCAGGCGGTGTTCTTGATGATGTACTTGAACTTCATCACGTCGTCCGCGGCCTTGAGCAGCGTGTCGAACTTGTAGTTGATCTCCGCCTGACCCGCGGTGCCGACCTCGTGGTGGGCGCGCTCGACGAGCAGGCCCGAGGCCTCGAGGTTCTTGACCATGTCGTCACGCAGGTCGCCGTAGTGGTCGTACGGCGCGACGGGGAAGTAACCGCCCTTGAAGCGGGTCTTGTAGCCCCGGTTGTCACCCTCCTTGCCGGAGTTCCACCACCCCTCCTCGGAGTCGATGTGGAAGTAGCCCTCGTTGGGCGCGGTGGAGTAGCGCACCGAGTCGAAGATGTAGAACTCCGCCTCAGGCGCGAAGAACGCGGTGTCGGCGATGCCGGTGGTGGAGAGGTAGGCCAGCGCCTTGCGCGCGATGTTGCGCGGGTCGCGGGAGTAGGCCTCGCCGGAGATCGGGTCGTGGATGAAGAAGTTCAGCGCGAGGGTCTTCGACGTCCGGAACGGGTCGATGTAGGCCGTCGTCGGGTCCGGGAACAGCGACATGTCGGACTCGTTGATCGCCTGGAAGCCGCGGATCGAGGACCCGTCGAAGGCCAGCCCGTCGGTGGCGACCGACTCGTCGAACGAGGACACCGGGACCGTGAAGTGCTGCATGATGCCGGGAAGGTCGCAGAAGCGGATGTCGATCATCTCGACACCCTCGTCCTTCACGTACTTGAGGAGCTCCTCGAAGCTCTGGAACATTCGTCCTCCTGAGGCCGTCCCAGCGCGGGGCAGCCGGCCGATCGGTGAAGAGTGGTCAGCCCTCGGCGACATTGCCTCAGACTTGCGCCCCACCCTAGGAGGGGCGAGGTTTCTCGACCGTATCGGAAGTGTTTCGGCGACGTAACAGCCTGTCCGGAAGAGGGCCGTTCCCTGGTGGCTCCTAGGGTGTAGGCCGTGAGCAGCTCCCCGCGTCCGTCCCCGGCGCAGCCCCCGGTCGTGCCCGAGGCGGCGTCGTGGCCGCGCCGGATGGTCGCGCTGGCCGTCGACTGGTTCGCCTGCCTGCTGGTGGTCGGCCTGTTCACCCCCGTGTACGGCGCCGACGCCGGCTCGGCCTCGGGGTTCGTCGTCCTCGGCGTGTTCGTCCTGGAGTCCGCGCTGCTCACCGCCACCATCGGCGGGTCCTTCGGCCAGGTCGCCACACGGTTGCGCGTCATCCGCGTCACGGGCGAGTCCCGGCCGGTCGACCTGCTGCCCGCCGTGCTGCGCCAGGTGCTGGTCGCGCTCGTCATCCCGCCGCTGGTCTTCAAGCCCGACGGCCGCGGCCTGCACGACCTCGCCGCCGGCACCGTCTGCGTCACGCTGCAGACCTCGTCGGCCCACCGCGGTCGCTGACGCACGGGCGGCCTCCGGCTCAGCCCCTCGACTCAGCCCCTCGACTCAGCCCCTCGACTCGGGCGGTCCCCCTCGGGGGTCACCCACCGCGGGTCCGATCCAGCGGAGCACCTGTCGGCGCACCTCCTCGGTGGGACGGGGCGTCGCCGGGGGGTGCTGGACCCAGGAGCCGATCAGCCGCAGCATCAGGTCCGCGAGGTCGTCGAGGTCACCGTCGTCGAGCCCGACCGAAGCCCAGTCCGTGGGGAGGCCGCGGAGGAGCTCGGTGGCCAGCGCGGTCCCTGTCGTCGAGGTGATGCCGTGGCCGAAGAGATCGCCCTCGGCCTGGAGGAGCAACGCGATCCTGGGTTCGGCCGGCAGCTCCTCGACGCAGAAGCTGATGGCCTCGGCCACGACCTCCGCCGGGGTGTCGCACCGCTCCAGGTGGATGCGCAGCCTCGCCATGAACGCCGCCGCGCCGGACGCCGCGACCGCGTGCAGCAGCTCGCCGAGGCTGGGGAAGTAGCGGTAGACGGTCTGCCGGGTCACGCCCACCTCGGCCGCGACGTCGGAGAGCGTCGTCTTGGCGACCCCGGCGCGGTCGATGCAGCGGTCGGCTGCCTCGAGGATCCGGCTGCGTGCCAGCTCCTCGGTCCGTGGCGGGTCTCCTCGCCAGCCGTGGTGTCCCATCACGCTGCTCCTATTCACACAATCAGACAACTACTGTATGAATGTATCGTGCTCGACACCTACCGGATCAAGACCGCCGTCGTGGGCCTCAAGCGGCTGGCCACCCTCCCCGCCGAGGACAAGCAGGCATGTATCGACGCCTACCGCTTCTTCCAGTCCATGCAGGCCGGCCGGCAGACCGAGACCGCGGAAGAGACCAAGGCGGTCGCGGACTACTACAAGGTCCTCAACAACATGCTCTCGGTCTTCGACCTGGAGAAGCTCTACATCCCGCCGATGCTCGACGAGACCAAGGGGCTGTACGAGAACCAGATCCTGACCGAGCGCGCGCTGCTCGAGGACCTCGCCCTGGATGACCCCCGCGGGTCGCACCTGCTGGACATGGGGTGTGGCCGAGGTCGGATCGCCTACCACCTCGCGACCCTCACCGGGGGACAGGTGTCCGGCTACAACATCGACCCGGACCAGGTCGAGAACGCCGTGGACTGGGCGCGTCACCGGGGGATGAGCGACCGCCTGCACTTCGAGGTCGGCAACCACCACGAGCCGCTCGGCTACCCCTCCGAGAGCTTCGACGGCTGCTACTCGGTGCAGGCGGTGTGGCCGTTCTTCAAGAAGGAGGAGCTGGACCGGCACGCCCAGGAGATGTACCGCGTGCTGAAGCCGGGTGCCCGGTACGCCTGCTCCGAGTACCTGCTGACCCCGTTCTTCGACTGGGACGACCCCGAGCACGTCGCCCTGCACCGGCTCTACCTCCCCACGCTGGCCGCCACGCAGTCGATGTACCCGGCCGACGTCTGTGCCGCACTGGAGCACGCGGGCTTCCGGATCCTGCTCTCCGCCCCGTCCCGGAGCGAGGCCTGGCCGCTGTGCGAGCAGAAGCGGGACCTGATCCTGTGGGGTCGCCGGTTCGTCCGCGCGCTCGAGTCGGCCCGGGTGGCGCCTGCGTGGGTCGAGGAGTCGCTCGACCTCCTGCAACGGGGTGGGCAGGCCTGGACCGAGGCGGAGCGGGCGAAGATCGCCGACCTGAACTGGCGCATCATCGCCGAGAAGTAGCGCTCGGTCCCTCCTTGACGTCGCCGTGGTGCGGGGTCGGCGCTGACGTACGCTCGCACCATGCGCACCCGCCTGGCAGCCCTCGCCGTCTCCCTCCCGCTCGGCCTTGCTGCCCTGACCGCATGCTCCGGCGAGGAGGGCTCCGACGCGACGGCCGAGACCTCGGCCACCCCTGCCGGGTCCGAGACCGGCGCAGGAGCCGACGCGGTGGTCGACGCCGAGGAGGGTGAGGAGATCGACGCGGAGGCACTGAGCGCGCTGATGATCTCCGCCTTCGAGAAGGCCACCACCGCCGACCTGGTCATGTCCATGACCGCCGGCGGCCAGGACATCGACGTCACCGGCCAGGCCGACTACACCAGCGACCCGGTCTCCATGCGCATGGAGATGTCGGGCATGGGCGGCACCGGCGACATGGAGATCATCGTCGTCGACAACGCGATGTACATGAAGCTCGCGGTGATGAGCGACAAGTTCCTCAAGCTCGACCTCGACGACCCCGACAACCCCGTCGGCGGCTCCTTCACCGGCCAGCTCGACCCGCGCGCGCAGGCCGAGGTGATGGAGCAGGGGCTGCAGACCGCGACGTACCTCGGCGAGGAGGAGGTCGAGGGGGAGACCCTGGACCACTACTCCGCCGTCGTCGACTCCACCGCGATGCTCGAGCAGATGGAGGGCGCCGCCGACGTCGCCGGCCAGCTGCCCGAGACCATCACCTACGAGCTGTGGCTCACCGACGAGGGGCTGTTCCGCCAGATGGAGATCGACATGGGTGCGGTCGCCGGCGAGATGCTCATGCGCTTCGAGGACTGGGGCACCGACGTCGACATCGAGGCGCCCCCGGCCAGCGAGGTCACCGACATGTCCGACATGGCCGGGATGATGGGCGGCAGCTGAGGCTCGGCCGGCTCGACCAACCGGAGGCTCAGCGCCCGCGCATCTGGCCGCGCATGCCCTTCATGCTGGTCGGGATCGGGCCCTTGGGCAGCGGCAGCGTGCCACGGGTGGCGTCGAGCGCCTTGATGCGGTTGAGAACGTCGGTCATGTCCGCGGGACGCAGCTGACGCTTCATCTTCTGCAGGTGGCGCATCAGCTTGGGCAGCGGCACCTCGCCCTCGCCCCGGCCGCACACGACCTCGTGGATCGGGATGTCTGAGGCCACCCGCTCGTGCTTGCGGCGCTCGGAGGCCATCAGGTTGCGGACCCGGCTGGGCTGACCCTCGCCGACCAGCACGATGCCCGGAGGGCCGACCACGCGGTGCACGACGTCCTGCTGCTTGGTGAAGCCGACAGCGGGGTCGACCTTCCAGCCGCGCTTGAGCACGTTGAGGGCCGCGGCGGCCGCACCGGGCTGGCCCTCCATCTGGGAGTAGGCCGCCGTCTGGGCCTTGCGGCTGAAGACGATGAGGACCGCCAGCGTGCCGAGCAGCAGCCCGCCGATGACCGAGAGGATCCACTCGATGACGCCGCTGCCGGGCAGGATCTTGAAGAGCGTGAAGCCGATGGCGCCGGCGAGCAGGAAGGTGCCGAGCAGGACCAGACCGATGCGCGGGTAGGTGCGCTTGGTGATCCGGTAGGTCTCCGCGATCTGCTGGCGGCGGTTCATGGCACCGGGGGTGGCGGGGGTGTCGCTCTTGGCCATCGGTGGGGCAAGCCTCGTCTGCTCGTGGGGGCCTGAACGGGTCAGGCGGACGCACCCTGGCGCGCGTCCATCGCCTGACGGTACAGCCGACCGGCGCGGTAGGACGAACGGACCAGCGGACCGGACATCACGCCGGAGAAACCGATCTCGTCGGCCTCGTCCTTGAGCTCCACGAACTCCTCCGGCTTGACCCAGCGCTCCACGGGGTGGTGGCGCACCGAGGGGCGGAGGTACTGCGTGATGGTGATCAGCTCGCAGCCGGCCGCGTGCAGGTCGCGCAGCGCCTGGCTGACCTCCTCGCGGGTCTCGCCCATGCCGAGGATCAGGTTGGACTTGGTGACCAGGCCGAAGTCGCGGGCCTGGGTGATGACGTCGAGGGAGCGCTCGTAGCGGAACGCCGGGCGGATGCGCTTGAAGATGCGCGGCACGGTCTCGACGTTGTGCGCCAGCACCTCTGGCTTCGACTCGAAGACCTCGGCCAGCAGGTCGGGCTTGCCGTTGAAGTCGGGGATGAGGTTCTCGACGCCGGTCTCGGGGTTGAGCTCGTGGATCTGGCGCACGGTCTCGGCGTACAGCCAGGCGCCGCCGTCCTCGAGGTCGTCGCGGGCGACGCCGGTGATCGTGGAGTAGCGCAGCCCCATGGTGCGCACGGACTCCGCCACGCGGCGCGGCTCGTCGCGATCCAGCGGCTCGGGCTTGCCGGTGTCGATCTGGCAGAAGTCACAACGCCGCGTGCACTGCTCGCCGCCGATGAGGAAGGTGGCCTCGCGGTCCTCCCAGCACTCGAAGATGTTGGGGCAGCCGGCCTCCTGGCACACGGTGTGCAGGCCCTCGCCCTTCACCAGGCCCTGGAGCTCCTTGTACTGCGGGCCCATCTTGGCCCGCGTCTTGATCCACTCCGGCTTGCGCTCGATCGGGGTCTCCGCGTTGCGGACCTCCAGTCGGAGGAGCTTCCTGCCATCGGGTGCCGGTGCCTGTGCCACGGGCTCGACTGTACGCCGGTGGCCCAGGTCACCCCCCAATCGAGGGTGCCCCGTGGAGCGCCGGTCAGGGGACGTCGCGGCGGCGGAAGGACACGACCGAGGCGGCACAGGCCAGCAGCAGCGCCGACCCCAGGTAGAGGGCGCCGTCGCGGGCGTGGAGGTCCCGCTCGGGGTCGCAGTCGTCCGCGGCATCGGCGGTGCCGAACCGGCACGCGGGGTCGATGGCCGACTCGTCGTAGTAGGTGACCTCGCCCTGCATCACCGCCATCACGTTCAGCGGGGGAGTCCAGCGCTGGGTGGTCTGCCCCACGATGCCGAGCAGCGCCCCGCTGGCGACCGCCAGCCCGAACAGCACGCCCACGGTGGCGACGGTGCTGCGGAAGAGCATCGTCAGCGCGTAGCCGCCCAGCGCGGTGGCACCCGCGAGCACCCCGGTGCGCAGGGCCTGCTCGTAGCCGTCGCCGACCACGCCGTCGGCCACCACGACGTCGCGCGCGGACGCCAGCGTCGTGACGCCCCACCAGTACGCCGACAGCACAGCCGTCGCCAGCAGCAGGCAGGTGAGCGTGACCGCGACGGCCTTGGTCGCCCAGACCCGTCCACGGCGTGGCTCGAACAGCAGCTGGTTGCTCATCGACCCGGTGTTCCAGTCGTGCCCGACGAACGTCGTGCCCAGCAGGAGCACCAGCGCGAGCACCAACGTGCTGGCGGCCAGGACGGTCCCGTCGAGCTCCTGCGCGGGACTCAGCGTCCGGCGTCCGCCGTACCAGTCGGCGATCATCTCGCGGCACCCCTCCGACTCGACCGCCTCGCCGCGGTAGTCGACGTACTGCTCCGGTCGTCGTTCGCAGCGGGCGACCTCGCGCTGCGCGTAGCGCTCCGAGAGCAGCGAGTCGATCTCGTCGTCGCTCATCGGACGGGTGTTCCACGCGGTGCTGGCGAAGAGCAGTGCCGGCAGGACCACCGCAGCCACCAGGAGCAGCAGGACGGCCCGGCGCCAGCGAAGGCGCGTCAGCTCGACCATCAGGCCCGTCATCGTCCCGCCTCCTCGGCAGCGTCGTCAGCGTCGTCAGCGTCGCCCGAGGTGAGGGAGAGGAAGTAGGACTCCAGGTCCTGCCGTGACGGGACCAGCTCGCTGACCCAGATGTCGCGGGCGGCGAGCAGTCGGGTGATCGTGGTGGGATCGTCGGTCTCCACCGCCAGCACGGCACCCGGCTCGTGGCCCGCTGCGTCCTCGAGGTGGACGGCGAGGCCGGCGGTGCGCAGCACGCCCGCGGCCGCGGCGGCGTCGGTGCAGCGGACCCGGTGGCTCGTGGCGGCGCCGAGCAGCTGGTCCACGCGACCCGAGGCCAGGACCTTGCCGTGCCCGATGATCGTGGCGGCGGTGCAGACCTGCTGGACCTCGGCGAGGATGTGCGAGCTGAGCAGGACGGTCGTGCCGGCCTCGCCCAGGGCACGGATCGTGTCGCGCACCTCGCGGATGCCCGCGGGATCCAGGCCGTTGGTCGGCTCGTCGAGGATGAGCAGCGCCGGGTCCTTGAGCAGCGTGGCGGCGATGGCCAGGCGCTGCTTCATGCCCAGGGAGTAGGTCTTGTAGCGGTCGTCGTCACGACCGGTGAGCCCGACGGTCTCGATCGCCGCGTCCACCCGGGTGTCGGGGGCGCCGATCGAGCGGGACAGCAGCAGCAGGTTGCGACGCCCGGAGATGTTCGGCGAGAACTTGGGCGACTCGACCACCGCACCCACGCGTCCGACGACGTGGGGGAGCCGCTCGGGCACGGGTTCGCCGAAGAGCCGCATCGTGCCCGACGTGGCGCGCGCCAGCCCGAGCAGCATCCGGATCGTGGTGGTCTTGCCCGAGCCGTTGGGCCCCAGGAAGCCGTGCACCCCACCGGCCTCCACGGCCAGGTCGAGCCCGGCGACCGCGACGCGGGTGCCGCGACGGGTGGGGTACTCCTTGCGCAGGCCACTGGTCTCGACGACCGGTCCCGAGAGGGTGCTCACCTCGGGACGATCTCACGCTCCCGGGCGGCTGAGGACCTCGACGCGCGGGCCGCCGACGGCGGCGCGGCCCGGCTCGGGCCGGGCCTCGTAGTCGGGGGTGGGCGTGTAGTCCTCCCACCGCAGCATCCGGTCGAGCTCGCGCTGCAGGACGGGCAGCACCTCGGTGACCGGCACGTCGCGCCCGAGCTCGGCGGACAGGGAGGTGACCCCGGCGTCGCTGATGCCGCAGGGGACGAACCGGTCGTACCAGCCCATGTCGACGTCGCAGTTGAGCGCGATGCCGTGCATGGTCACCCCGCGCGAGACGCGGATGCCGATCGCACCGATCTTGCGCTCGGGGCGCTCGGTCGTCGCGCGCAGCCACACGCCGCTGCGGCCAGGGACGCGGGCGGTCTCGACGCCGTACGCCGCGCAGGTCGCGATCATCGCCTCCTCCATCCGGCGGACGAAGTCGACGACCAGGACGTGCTGGGGGAGCCGGACGATCGGGTAGGCCACGACCTGGCCCGGGCCGTGGAAGGTGATCTTGCCGCCGCGGTCGACGTCGATGACCGGGGCGCCGCCGGGGTCGGCCGGGCGCTCGTGGGGATCGGTGCGCTTGCCCGCCGTGAAGGTCGGCGGGTGCTCGAGCAGCAGCACGGTGTCGGGTGCCTCGCCCTCGACGACGCGGGCGTGCACCTCGCGCTGGTGCTCCCACGCCGCGAGGTAGTCCACGGCGTCCTCGCCGAGCCCGACGATCTCGAAGGCGGTCATGGCCCGAGCCTACGCCCGGCGACTACGGCGGCTAGGGGTCCAGCCGCTGCAGCCCCGCCTGCACGACCGCCCGCACGTCGGGGTCGCGGAAGACGAAGCCCTGGTCCAGCAGGGCCTGGGGGCGGGCGTTGACCGAGCCGAGCAGCTCGGGGGCCATCGGCCCGGCCGCGACCTCGAGCACCTTGGCCGGGACGCGCGCGAACGCGGGGCGGTGCACGGCCGAGGCGAGGGTGCGGGTGAACTCGGCGTTGGTCGGGGTGTCCACGCAGCACAGGTTGACGGGCCCGTGGGCGTCGTCGTCGGCCGCGAGGTGCAGGACGGCCCCGATCCAGTCGCGCAGCGAGATCATCGGCATGTGCTGGGCGCCGCTGCCCAGCTTGCCGCCCAGGCCGCTCTTGAACAGCAGCGTCAACGGACCCAGCGGGGCGCTGCGACGATCCATCACGGGCGAGGTGCGGAGCACGACCACGCGGGCACCGGCCTCGCGGGCCGGGGTCGTCGCCTCCTCCCACTGCCGCGTGACGGTGGTGAGCAGCGCGTCGCCGGTGCTCGGGGAGGTCTCGGTCAGCACGGTGTCGCCCTGCGAGCCGTAGATCGCGATGCCGTTGCCCGCGAGGTACGCCGCCGGCCGCTCGCTCTCGGCGATGGCCCGTGCCAGCAGCCGGGTCGTGGTCACCCGGCTCTCCAGCACGTCCTGGGCCCAGCGCTTGGAGTGCACGTTGCCGACCAGCGGGGCGCCCGCGAGGTTGACCACGACGTCGGCGGAGTCGATGACCGCCCGGTCGTAGACGTCGGCGTAGGGGTCCCACGTCGACTCACCCTCGTGCTCGGCCGGGCGGCGCACCAGGCAGGTGACCCGGTGCCCCTGACGCTGCAGGGCAGCGGTCAGATGGGTGCCGAGGAACCCCGACGAGCCGGCGACGACGACGTGTAGTGACATGCCATCAGCCTGCCAGGGTGCCTCTCACCCGGCCAGGGTGCCTCTCACCGGGCCAGGTCCCTCATCCGGCCAGGTGCGACCACCGGGTGGCCAGCTCCGACCAGGGGCCGGAGTCGGCGACCCGGCCGTCGGTGAGCACGACGACCCGGTCGGCGCGCGCCAGCGCCGCGCCCTTGGAGGTCGCGCCGATGACCGTGGCGCCCCGCTCGCGCAGGGTCTCCCACAGCTCGATCTCGGTCGCGGCGTCCAGGGCGGACGACACGTCGTCGGCGAGCAGCAGCTCGGCGTCGCAGGCCAGGGCACGGGCCAGCGCGAGCCGCTGGACCTGCCCGCCGGAGAGCCGGACCCCCCGGTGACCGACGAGCGCGTCGATGCCGCCGGCCTCGGCGACGTCCGGACCGAGACGCGAGGCCTCGACCGCGGGCTCGACGCGGCGGTCGGCGTGGTCCAGGGCGACGTTGCCGCGGAAGGTCCCCGACAGGACCCGGGGGACCTGCGCGACGTGGGCGACCCGACCCGGGCGCAGCTCGACCTCGGGGTCGGTGACGAGGCGGTCGTTCCACCGCAGCTCGCCGGTGCTGCCGATCAGGCCGGCCATCGCGGCGAGCAGCGAGGACTTGCCGGAGCCGACCTGTCCCAGCAGCAGGACCAGCTCCCCGCCCTTGACGGTGAGGTCGACCTCCTCGGCGCCCAGGGTGCCGTCGTCGTGGAGCGCGGTGAACCCGCGCAGGCTGACCTCGCGCAGCGGCTCCCGATCGGTCGGCGACGGTGCGGGGGAGCGGCCGTGGACCAGGTCGACCCCGGGGGCCAGCTCCATCAGGTCGCCGCCGCCGGCCAGCTCGCTGGTCGCACGCATCCACGCCTTGGTGCCGGGCGCCTCGGTGACGACCGAGCCGGCCACGCGGCCGAACCAGTCGAAGCCGCTGACGGCGTTGGCGACCAGCAGGGCGGTGGCCAGGCCCCAGCCGTCGGCGACGAAGATCCCCCACGCGGCGACGACACCGGCCTGCACCATCACGATGGGGACGCCGTCGAGCAGCGCCTGGACGCGGTGCTCGCGCACCGCCGCCTCGACCCTTCCGCCGTCGACCTGGCGCAGGTGACGGTGCACGTCCGGGGTGGCCGCGGCCAGCTTGACGGTGCGCACCGACTCCAGCGTGGAGACCAGCGAGCGGCCGAAGCGGGCCCGCGCTGCGGAGGAGGCGGCAGCCGAGCGACCCGCCACCCGACGCCCGAGCGAGGACGCCAGCGCGGAGATGCCCATGACCAGCAGCAGGATGCCCCCGGCCATGAGGCTGCGCGCGATCAGGGCGGTGACCAGCGCGATGAGCAGTCCGTTGACGAAGTCGACCCAGCGGTCGGCGTAGCGGGCGAACCGGTCGGCGTCCATGGCGCGGGCCACGACCTCGCCCGGGGGCGTGCGGTGCAGCCGGCGCTGCTCGGTCTGGCCCTGCAGCACGGCGGCGCGGACCCGGATCATCACCGCCACCCACCAGCGCGGGTAGCGCCGGATGGCCGAGGCCAGCAGCAGCGGGCTCACCAGGATCGAGACGACCAGGGCGGCCGTGAGCAGCCAGGGGGAGCGGCCCTGCTGCAGGTCGGAGACGACCAGGCCCCACAACCACCCGGTGACCGCGCCGAAGGCGCCGGTCAGCGCGGAGAGCAGGAACAGCCAGATCGCGACGAAGCCCCAGCGGGGCTCGATGCGCAGCGCGTTCCAGGTGCCGCGCGCCAGGCTCGGGATCGGGCGCAGGGCCGGGGGCGGCGGGGGAGTGCCGATGCGGCGCGCGCTGCCGATGCCCGTGACATGGGAGTCGAGGGAGGAGTGCTGCGACGCCTCCGGGGCCGCCGTGGGCGGCGCCAGGTCGGTCGAGTCGCTGGCGGCCAGCAGGCTGCGGACCGGACCGGGCCGGGCGGCGAGCTCGGCCCGTGGCCCCTGCTGGACCACCCGGCCGTGGTCCATGACCACGACCCGGTCGGCCCGCTCGGTGGTGGAGAGCCGGTGGGCCACCAGGAGACCGGTGCGACCGGTGAGCAGCCGGTCGGCCGCGCGCACCACGCGCGCCTCGGTGACCGGGTCCATCCGGGCGGTCGCCTCGTCGAGCACGACCACGTGGACGTCGCGGACCAGCAGGCGCGCGAACGCGACCAGCTGCTCCTCGCCGGCCGACAGGGTCAGCCCGCCGGGGCCGAGCAGCGTGTCGAGGCCGGCAGGCAGGCCGGCCACCCAGTCGGTGAGTGCCAGCTCGGCCACGGCCGCCTCGACGCGCGCCCGGGGGAGGTCGCCGAAGAGCGCGATGTTCTCCGCCAGGGTGCCGGCGAGGATCTCGGTGCGCTGCGTGACCACGCCGACCGACGCGCGCAGCTGCTGCAGGTCGAGGTCGAGCACGTCGGTGCCGGCCAGGAGCACGGTGCCGCGCTGCGGCTCCACGGCCCGGGAGACCAGCGAGGCCAGGGTCGACTTGCCCGAGCCGGTGCGACCCACGAAGGCGCAGGTCGTGCCGGGCTCGATGGTCAGCTCGACGCCCTCGAGGGCGAAGGTGCCGGTGCCGTAGGAGAAGTGCAGGTCGCGGAAGCGCACCTCGGGGACCCGGTCGGGCATCGGCACGCCACCGGTCGGCTCCGGCACGGCACCGAGCAGCGTGCGCAGCCGCAGCACCGCCCCGAAGCCGGCCTGCAGGTCCGGCAGGTGCCGGGCCAGCTGGTCGACCTGACCGACGAACTGGGTGGTCACCAGGAACAACGTGATCAGCGCGCCGGTCGAGAGCCGACCGTCGATCACCAGGGCGACGCCCGCCAGGCCGATGGCGGCCAGCATGGCGTGCAGCAGGGTGCCGGTCCGGCGGCTGACACTGCTCTCCATCGCCAGCACCTCGTCGAAGCGCTGGTGCAGCGTCGCGGCGAGCTCGGTGCAGCGGCGTACGACGTAGGACTGGCCCAGGCTGGTGCGCAGGTCGTCGCGGGCGGCGACACCCTCCTCCATCGCCGCGGCATGGTCGGTCCAGGCCATCTCCTCGATGACCTTGCGCCGTGAGATCTCCGGCAGCCGCGACTTCACGAACCAGAACGTGATGACCGCGGTGACGGGGAACAGCACGAAGGCCGGGGCCCAGGTCAGGCCGGCGACCAGCCACAGCGGCCCGGAGGCCAGGAGGGTGCGCATCGCCATCCACACGCTCTGACGCAGCAGGCTGCCGACCTCGTGGGTGTCGTCGTCGACGCGGTCGAGGATCTCGCCGACCGCCTGCTCGCTGAGCTCGGCGAGCGGCTGCGCCATCGCGGCGTCGAGCAGGTCGCCGCGCAGCCGGCCCTCGGCCCGGTCGACCACGCCGGCCCACACCGTGCGCGCCACGGTGTCCACCAGGGCGCCGCCGACCACGCACAGCGCCAGCAGGCCGAGCAGCCCGGTGGTGGGCCCGTCGGCCAGACGACCGGCCACGACGGTGCCGAGGCTGGTGCCGATCGCGGCCACGAACGCCCCGAGCACGCAGGCCGCGGCGACCGGCCCCCGGAGACGGCGCCAGTCGATCGGCTGGCGGTGGTCGGTGGTGGGCAGGTCAGGCTGGGTGGGCCGCCGGGTGGGCGGCGAGACGGTGCTGGTCACGGTGGGTCGAACCTACGACGACGGACCGACATCGCGCTCCTTGATTACGGTCCGGTCACGGTGCCCCGGGACGCACGACGGCCCGCCCGGGTCTCCCCGGACGGGCCGTCGTGGTGCTGCTGGGCTCGAGCAGTCCTCAGACTTCGAAGGAACCCGACTCCAGACGCTGCTTGACCTCCTGGAGGAACCGACCGGCGTCGGCGCCGTCGACCAGGCGGTGGTCGTAGGTCAGCGCGAGGTAGACCATGTGCCGCACGGCGATGGTCTCGCCGAGGTTCGGGTCGTCGATCACCACGGGACGCTTCACCACGGCACCGGGGCCGAGGATGGCGACCTGCGGCTGGTTGATGATCGGGGTGTCGAAGAGCGCCCCGACGCTGCCGAGGTTGGTGATGGTGAAGGTGCCGCCGGACAGCTCGTCGGGCCCGATCTTGTTGGTCCGGGTGCGGGCCGCCACGTCGGCGATCTTCTTGGCCAGGCCCGAGATCGACAGGTCGCCGGCGTCCTTGACCACGGGGGTCAGCAGGCCCTTGTCGGTGTCGACGGCGAACGCGACGTGCTCGTGGTCGTGGAAGGTGACCTCGCCCGCCTCGTCGTCGATGGTCGCGTTGAGCTTGGGGTGCTGCTTCAGCGCGTCGACGGCCGCCTTGGCGAAGAACGGCAGGAAGGACAGCTTCACGCCCTCGCGGGCCAGGAAGTCCGCCTTGGCGGCGTCGCGCAGGCGGGCGACGTTGGTGACGTCGACCTCCACGACCTGGGTCAGCTGCGCCGAGGTCGCCAGCGACTCGTTCATCCGGGTCGCGATGATCTTGCGCAGGCGCGACATCTTCTCGGTGGTGCCTCGCAGCGGCGAGGGGTTCACCGGCACCGGGGCGCCGGTGGAGGCCGGGGCGGAGGGGCTGCTGGCAGGCGCCGACGCGGCGGGCGCGGCGGGCTGCTTGGCGGCCTCCGCGGCGGCGAGCACGTCCTGCTTGCGGATGCGGCCACCGACACCGGTGCCCTCGACCGTCGACAGATCCACCCCGTGCTGACCGGCCAGCTTGCGCACCAGCGGCGTGACGTAGCCGGGGCCGTCCCCGGAGCCGCCCGAGGACGAGGAGCTCTCCTGGCGCGGGGGCTCGGAGGCCCGGGCTGCGGGCTGGGACGGGGACTCCTCGGCCGCCGGTGCCGGCTCCTGGGCCGGGCTGGGCTGCTTGTCCTCGCTCTTCGGCTCGGGCTCGGGCTCCGGCTCCGGCTCCGGCTCGGACTGGGAGTCCTCGGCGGGGGCGGCGGAGCCGTCACCGATGACGGCGAGCTCGGCGCCGACCTCGACGGTCTCGTCCTCGGAGACCTTGACCTCCAGCAGGGTGCCCGCCACGGGCGAGGGGATCTCGGTGTCGACCTTGTCGGTGGAGACCTCGAGCAGCGGCTCGTCGACCTCCACGCTGTCGCCGACCTGCTTGAGCCAGCGGGTGACGGTGCCCTCGGTGACGGACTCGCCCAGGGCGGGCAGCGTCACCGAGGTGCCGGACCCACCGCCGGACCCACCGGAGGCGGCCGGGGCCTTCTCCTCCTCGGGGGTCTCGTCACCGGGGGGCAGGTCGCCGGTCTCCTCGGCGATCTCCTCCTCCTGCTCGGCCTTCTTCTCGGCCTCGCCCTCGTCGGCCGGCTCGGCTTCGGGGGTGGCGGAGTCGTCGGTGTCGTCGGAGCCGGCCGACTCACCCTCCTCGCCGATCATCGCGAGGACCGCACCGACCTCGACGGTGTCGTCCTCCTCGGCCTTGATCTCGAGCAGGGTGCCCGCGACGGGGGAGGGGATCTCGGTGTCGACCTTGTCGGTGGAGACCTCGAGCAGCGGCTCGTCGACCGCGACGGTGTCGCCGACCTGCTTCAGCCAGCGGGTGACGGTGCCCTCGGTGACGGACTCGCCGAGCGCCGGGAGGTTGACTTCGGTGGCCAATGCGGTTCCTTCGGTAGCAGGTGGAGTGGAGCGGTCTGGGTGGCTCAGCCGTGCGCGTGCAGCGGCTTGCCGGCGAGGGCGAGATGGGCCTCGCCGAGCGCCTCGTTCTGGGTGGGGTGGGCGTGCACGAGCGGGGCGACGTCCTCGGGGTGGGCCTCCCACGCGTAGATCAGCTGCGCCTCGCCGACCAGCTCGCCGACGCGGTCGCCGACCATGTGGACACCGACGACGGGACCGTCGGTGCGGCGCACGAGCTTGACGAAGCCCTGGGTCTGCAGGATCTGGCTCTTGCCGTTGCCGCCGAGGTCGTAGGTCAGCGTCTCGATCGCGTCATCGCCGTACGTCGAGCGGGCGGTCTCCTCGTCGAGGCCGACCGAGGCGATCTCGGGGTGGGAGTAGGTGACGCGCGGGATCGCGGACTCCTGGACCGGGACCGGCGCGAGGCCGGCGATCTCCTCGGCGACGAAGACGCCCTGCTGGAACCCACGGTGGGCCAGCTGCAGGCCCGGCACGATGTCGCCCACGGCGTAGACGCCGTCGAGGTTGGTGCGGCAGCGCTCGTCGGCCAGCACGAACCCGCGCTCCATGGCGACGCCCTGCTCGGCGTACCCCAGCCCGTCGGTGGCCGGGCCCCGGCCGACCGCGACGAGGAGCAGCTCGGCCTCGATCACCGACGTGGCGCCCTTGGCGTCCTCGACGGTCACGGCGACGCCGTCGGCGGTGCGCTCCACGGAGCTGAAGCGGGTGGAGGTCCGGAAGGTGATGCCGCGCTTGCGGAACGCGCGCTCGAGGGCCTTCGAGGACGCGGGGTCCTCGGCGGCGACCAGGCGGGGCAGCGCCTCGACGATCGTGACGTCGGCGCCGAAGGAGCGCCACACGCTGGCGAACTCCGAGCCGATGACTCCGCCGCCGAGCACCACGACCGAGGACGGGACGTGCTCCAGGCGCAGCGCGTGCTCGGAGGTCAGGACGCGCTCGCCGTCGACCTCGAGGCCGGGCAGGGACCGGGAGTAGGAGCCGGAGGCCAGCACGAGGTGGGCGCCGGTGTAGGCGGTGCCGTCGACGGTGACCTCGCGGGGGCCGGTCATGGTGCCGGCGCCCTCGATCACGGTGATGCCCCGACCCTTGACCAGGCCGGACAGGCCCTTGAAGAGCCGGGCGATGACGCCGTCCTTGTAGGCGTTGACCCCGGCCATGTCGATGCCCTCGAGGGAGGCCTTGACCCCGAACTTCTCGGACTCGCGCGCGGAGTCGGCGACCTCGGCGGCGTGCAGCAGCGCCTTGGTGGGGATGCAGCCGACGTGCAGGCAGGTGCCGCCCACCTTGTCCTTCTCCACCAGACCGACCTTCAGGCCGAGCTGGGCGGCGCGCAGGGCACAGGCGTAGCCGCCCGACCCGGCACCGAGGATGAGCACGTCGAAGTCGGTGTGTCCGGGAGTGTGTCCGGCGTCGGCCACCATGGTCCTTTGCGTAGGGGTGTGCGGGTGACTCCTCGTGGGAGTGCGGTCCATCTTTGCACTACTGCGACGACAGTCCACACCTGCCCGAGGGTGGGTCGGGCAGACTGGAGGTATGGGACTGCTCGACCGCTTCCGTCGTGACCGTGGCCCGCGCATGCGCGGGCCGGCGAAGGACGGCTATCGCACCGGCTCGACCCGCGTGCGCGCCGCCGACTCCACCGACGTCGAGCACCTCACGACCTGGGTCGGCGCCCGGCGCGGTGTCGAGGGCTTCGTCGAGCCCCGCACCGCGGTCAGCGACGTCACCCTGCTGTTGGTCGCGCACGACGGCGAGTGGACGCGTCGCCGGGTGCCGTCGGTCAAGTGGGCCCACGAGTTCTGCAACCGGTCCCAGGTGCCGTCCTACGACGCCGCCGTCGTCGGTGTGCCGCAGCGCATGCGCGACTGGAACCGCCGCCAGCGCGAGGCCCAGAAGCAGCAGGCGCGCGACCTGGATTCCTGAGCCGGGCTCCTGGGCCGGACTCTTGGGTCGGGCTCAGTCGGCCAGCGAGCGCGCGAGGTCGACCAGCGTCGCGACGGCGAAGCCGGTGCCGCCGCTGGTGACGTGACCCGTCGGGCCGCCGCTGGCGAAGGACGGACCGGCGATGTCGACGTGGGCCCACGGCCGGCCGGCGGTGAACTCGCGCAGGAACGCGCCCGCGAAGAGCCCCCCGCCCCAGCGCACCCAGTCGTGCTGGGCGAGGTCGGCGATCTTGGAGGAGGTGATCCGCTGCTTCATCTCCTCGGGGATCGGCATCGGCCAGCACGCCTCGCCGGCGGTCTCGGAGGCGGCCAGCACCTGGGCGACGACCTCCTCGCTGCCCATGACCCCGGCGACCTGGTCGCCGAGCGCCACGACCATGTGGCCGGTGAGGGTGGCGACGTCGACGATGAGATCGGGCTCGACCTCGGTGGCCCGCACGAGCGCGTCGCCGAGGACGAGACGGCCCTCGGCGTCGGTGTTGAAGATCTCGACGGTCGTCCCGCCGTACATCCGCAGGACGTCGCCGGGGCGCGTCGCGGAGCCGGAGAGCATGTTCTCGGCCATCGGCACGAAGGTGGAGACCTTCACCGGGAGGTCGAGGCGGGCGATCGCCAGCGTGGCCTGGACGACCGCGGCGGCGCCGGCCATGTCGGACTTCATCTCGTGCATCGAGCCGGCCGGCTTGATGCTGAGGCCGCCGGAGTCGAAGGTGATGCCCTTGCCGACCAGCGCCAGGTGCGGGGCGTCCTTCGGCAGGCCCTTGGGGGCGTAGGTGATCTCGACGAGGCGCGGCGGAGCGTCGGAGCCCTGCCCGACGCCGAGGATGCCGCCGCAGCCGAGCTCGGCCAGCGACGCCTCGTCGTGGACGGTGAGCGTGAGCTTCTTGCTGCGGCCCTTGGTCAGCGGCGCCGCCGCGGCGACGACGGCGTCGGCGAACAGGGGGGGAGTGAGGTCACCCGGAGGCGTGTTGACCCAGTCGCGGCAGCCCGAGACGGCGTCGGCGACGACCTGCGCCTGCTCGAGCGCGGTGACGACCTCCTGCTTGCGGGCGCCGGAGCTGAGCACCACGACCTCGCCGGGCCCGGTGGTCTCCGAGGCGGTGTCACGCTGGTAGGTCGTGAAGCGGTAGCCGCCCAGCAGCCAGCCCTCGGTCACGGCCCGGACCTCGGCGGCGCCAGGGGTCGGCAGCGCCAGCGCGACCGACGCGGCGTTCGGCACGGCCCGCGCCGCGGCGCCCGCGGCCCGGCGCAGGTCGGCGGTCGAGGGGGTCGCGCCCAAGCCGACGAGGACCAGCATCGGGGCATTGATCGCGCCGGCGGTGGGGATGCGGGTGGTCTCGCCGAGGCTGCCCTTGAGCGACAGCGAGGACAGCAGCGGCCGCAGCTTGCGGCCGTAGGCCTTGGCCACCTCCTCCCCGCCGGGAGCCAGGTCGACCCCGGAGTCCTGTGCGACCACTCCCACGACGACGGCGTCGACCTTGGTCTTGGCGGGGCTGGCACTGCGGAGGATGAACGAGGTCACCGCCGCAGGATAGCCACGCGGTGGTGCTGCGCCCCGAGCCTGCCGAGCCGACGTACGGCTCAGACGCTGCGATAGGTTCGCGCCATGACGCTGGAGGACCCGACCGACGGCCCGCTGCTCACCTCTCCGCTGCACGCCAGGCACGAGGCCCTGGGCGCCAAGTTCGCCGAGTTCGGCGGCTGGTCGATGCCGCTGGAGTACGCCGGTGCCGGGGTCGTCAAGGAGCACACCGCGGTCCGTGAGGCGGTCGGGGTCTTCGACGTCAGCCACCTCGGCAAGGCGACCGTGACCGGCCCCGGTGCGGCCGACTTCGTCAACTCCTGCCTGACCAACGACCTCGGCCGCATCGGCGTGGGGCAGGCGCAGTACACGCTGTGCTGCGACGACGAGACCGGTGGCGTCGTCGACGACCTGATCGTCTACCTGCGTGCCGACGACGACGTGCTGCTGGTCCCCAACGCCGCCAACACCGCCGAGGTCGTGCGACGACTCGCGGCCGCCGCGCCCGATGGCGTCGAGGTGACCGACCGGCACCGCGACCTCGTGGTGCTCGCGGTCCAGGGGCCGAGGTCCGACGAGGTGCTCACCGCCCTCGGCCTGCCCGTCGACCACGACTACATGGCCTTCTCCACCGGGACCCACGACGGCCACGAGGTGACCGTGTGCCGCACCGGCTACACCGGCGAGCGCGGCTACGAGCTGGTCGCGCCCAACGCCGCGGCCGAGTCCCTGTGGGACGCGCTGCTGGCCGCCGGCGAGGACCACGGGATGCTCGCCTGCGGGCTCGGGGCCCGCGACACCCTGCGCACCGAGATGGGCTACCCGCTACACGGCCAGGACATCTCCATGGACATCACACCCGTCGAGGCGCGTCTCGGCTGGGCGGTGGGCTGGTCGAAGCCGGCCTTCTGGGGCCGGGAGGTGCTGATGCGCCAGCGCGGGGAAGGGCCCCAGCGCGTGCTGCGCGGCATCGTCGCCACGGGCCGAGGCATCCCGCGCCCGCACATGCGGGTCATGCTCAGCGCCGACGTCCCGGTCGGCGAGGTCACCTCGGGCACCTTCTCCCCGACGCTGCGCAAGGGCGTCGGGCTCGCGCTCGTGGCCGCCACCGTCGCCGCCGACGCCGAGGTGTCGGTGGACGTGCGGGGCCGCCGTGAGGTCTTCGCGCTGACCAAGCCGCCCTTCGTCGACCCCTCGGTCCGGGAGGACTGACATGAACCTGCCCGAGCAGCCGTCCACCTTCCGTGCACCCACCGCGGCCGAGAGGCCCTGGTGGTGGCGCCTCGAGGACGCCTCCGGCACGGAGGTGACCCTCGGTGCCGACGCGCCGGCGGACCTCGTCGACCAGCGCTTCACCAGCCAGGCCGACGCCGAGTCCTGGGTCGGCGAGACCTGGGCCGAGCTGGCCGAGCACGGCGTCGACGCCGTCACGCTCTTCGAGCTCGAGCGTCGGGTCTACGGCCCGATGTCGCTGCACGCCTGAGCGTCCTGCTGTGGCGGGAGCGGGTCGCGACGCGGGCCCGGACTTCGAGGAGTACGCCGCAGCCCGGCGCCCCGACCTGGTCCGCCTCGCCGTGCTGCTCGGTCACCCCGCGGGGCACGCGGCGGTGCTCGCGGACCGCACCGTGGTGCGGGCCCGGCGGTCCTGGCGACGACTGCGCGAGGAGCACGACCCCGACGCCGGTCTGCGCGACCTGCTGCTCGAGGAGCGGCGCGCCGCGCTGTCGGCCGGTGAGGCGTGGTGGGCGGCGCCGTGGCTCGAGGAGTCGCCCTCGCTGCCGCCGGCGCTCGCCGCCGACCTCGACAGGTTGACCCACGGCGACCGCGTGCACCTCGCGTGGAGCGCGCTGGGCCGCTCCGGCGCCGACGACTCGGACCAGTCACTTCTCGCCTCCGCGGAGGCAGCCGTCCCCGGCGTGCCCGTGCCACCGCCGACCGGTGCGACGCCTCCGCGGCGTCGCCCACCGGTCCTGCGTGTCGGGGCGCTCCTCGCCGGCGCGGTGCTGATCGGCGGGCTCGTCACCGCCGTGCTGCCCGACCCGCCGACGCCCGAGCCTGCGCTGGGGCCGGTCGAGGTCACGGCGGTCCCCAACCCCGCACCGGTCGGGTGGTACGCCGATGGCCGGCTGCACCTGGCGCGGGGCACCGCCGACGTGGAGGGGGTCGTCGCGCTGGTGGAGCTGCGGGAGCAGGTGGTGTACCTCGACGACCGGGGCGACGTCGTACGACTGGACGCCGAGGGGGACCGGGTGCTGCTCGGGCGGGCCGACCCGTCGGCGGGGCTGGTGGCCTCCGAGCCGGCCGGGCGGGTGGCGTGGCTGGCCGAGGACGGCGTGACCCTCGAGGTCGCCGACGTGCCGGAGGCGGAGGTGGTCGCCCGGCTCGAGACGGCGCAGGAGCCGCGGATAGTGCGGTTCGCCGCCCCGGTGCTGGTCTACGTCGACGCCGAGGGCGAGCACGAGTGGCACACGGTCACCGGGTCCCTGCGCACCGTCGCCAGCGACCCGGAGCAGGGCGACCTCGTCGACGTCGTCGGCGTCACGCAGCTGCGCCAGGTGGGCGCCGAGTCCATCCAGGTCAGGCAGCTGCTCGGCACCCCGGTGGTGCGGCTGGGTGACGGTGGCGAGATCTCCGCGCGCCAGCAGTTCGTGCTGACCCGCAGCGGCGAGGGCGGCACCGGGGTCCGGGTCTTCGCGGTGGGCACGGGGGAGGAGCTGGACTCCGGCACCGACCGCGACGACGTGGTGCTGGACGCCCGGTTCACCGGAGCCGACCGGATCACCTACCTGCTGGCCGACCGCGCGGCGCTGCCCGGTGCCTCCGAGGCCGGCCGGGTCTCCGCGACCGGACCGCTGGAGGTGCGGACCTGCCAGGTGCGCAGCGGCCGCTGCGTCGTGCACGCCGCCGGCGCCGGCGCGGGGGACAGGAACGCCCTGCTGGCGAGATGATCCCGAGATGGTCGCGAGATGATCCGGGCGTGACCCACTCCTACCGCTGCGTCGACGTCTTCGGGTCCGGCCCGCTCACCGGCAACCCGGTCGCCGTCGTCCACGACGCCGACGACCTGACCACCCACCAGATGGCCGCGTTCGCCCGCTGGACCAACCTGTCCGAGACGACGTTCCTGCTGCGTCCCACGCAGGCGGGGGCCGACTACCGGCTGCGGATCTTCACGCCCGGCGAGGAGCTGCCGTTCGCCGGGCACCCCACCCTCGGGTCGGCGCACGCGTGGCTCGAGGCCGGCGGCGCCCCGGCGACGCCGGGCGTGCTGGTGCAGGAGTGCGACGCCGGGCTCGTCCGCGTCCACGTGGGGGAGCGGCTGGCGCTCGAGGCGCCGCCGCTGGTGCGCAGCGGCCCCGTCGCCGAGGAGGACCGCGCACGGATCGCCCGCGCCCTGTGCGTCGACGTCACCGAGATCGTGGACGCGGAGTGGATCGACAACGGCCCCGGATGGGTCGGTGTGCTCCTCGCCGACGCGGCCGCGGTCGCCGCGCTGCGTCCGGACTGGTCGGCCTTCGACGGGCTCGACGTCGGCGTGGCCGGCCTGCACGAGCCGGCGGTGCACGAGCCCGGTGGAGAGCTGCTGCTGGAGGTGCGCGCGTTCTGCCCGGGCCTGGGCATCACCGAGGACCCGGTCACCGGCAGCCTCCAGGCCGGCCTCGCGCAGTGGCTGACCTCGACCGGACGGTTGCCGACGTCGTACGTCGCAGCGCAGGGCGCCGCACTGCAGCGACGCGGACGCGTGCACGTGGACGTGGTGGACGGGCAGGTCCGGGTCGGCGGTGAGACCTGCACCACGATCGAGGGACGGGTCGACCTGCGGGCGTGACGTGTCGACCGCCCGTGCGTTGAGAGGTGCATGACCTCGCGACGCCTCGTCCGCTCCGCCCTGGCCGCCCTGCTCCTCGCCACGCCGCTGGCCGCGGTGAGCAGCTCGACCCCCGCCACCGCCATCGTGGGTGGCGGCACCGCCGACGACGGCGAGCACGGGTTCATGGTCTCGCTGCAGCGCGCCGGCTCCGAGGGCTCCGACGGGCACTTCTGCGGTGGCTCGGTGGTCGGCAAGCGGTGGATCCTCACCGCGGCCCACTGCACCGTCTTCGAGCTGGACGAGGTCCAGGCCGTGGTCGGCCGCACCGACCTCACCCAGGGCGGCGGCCAGGTGCTGAGCATCGACCGCATGGAGGTGCACCCGGACTACGACGAGACCGGCTCGAGCGACGTCGCACTGTGGCGCACCACCAAGAAGATCAAGGCGCCGCGCATCGCGCTCGCCGGCGCGGACGACCAGCCCCTCGAGGAGCCCGGCTCCACCCTGACGGTCGCCGGGTGGGGCCTGGACGCCTTCCAGGTCGGCTCGGTGCAGGACCGGCTCAAGGAGCTGGACGTGCGCGTGACGACCGACCTGGAGTGCCAGACCAACAGCCTGCTCGGGTTCTCACCCGACACCGAGGTGTGCGCGGCCGAGCTGCTCGGCGACTCCTGCCAAGGAGACTCCGGTGGGCCGTTGTTCGGCTACCGCGAGAACGGCCGGCCGGTGCAGATCGGTGCCGTGAGCTACGGCCTGGGCTGCGCCCTCCCGCTCTTCCCCGGCGTCTACGCCGAGATCAACGCGCCGAGCATCTCCGGGTGGCTCACGGGCGTGCTCAAGGCCGACAAGAAGTCGAGCAAGAAGAAGGACAAGAAGAAGGGCAAGAACAAGGGCGGGAAGAAGAACCGCCGGTAGCCCGGACGGCGCACGCGCTCCGGGGTGCTGCCCGGGTAGCGTTCGCCCCGTGCAGGCCTACCTCGACCTCCTCACCCGCATCCTCGACGAGGGCGTCGAGCGCACCGACCGCACCGGCACCGGCACGCTGTCGGTCTTCGGGCACCAGATGCGCTTCGACCTGGCACCCGAACGTGGTGGCGGCTTCCCGCTGGTCACCACCAAGAAGGTGCACACCCGCTCGGTGTTCGGTGAGCTGCTGTGGTTCCTGCGCGGCGACACCAACGTGCGCTGGCTGCAGGAGCGCGGCATCAGCATCTGGGACGAGTGGGCCGACGAGTCCGGAGACCTCGGGCCGGTCTACGGCGCCCAGTGGCGCTCGTGGCCCACGCCCGACGGACGGCACGTCGACCAGCTGGCGCAGGTCGTGGAGAACCTCCGTCGCGACCCGCACTCGCGCCGCCACGTCGTCTCGGCGTGGAACGTCGCCGACATCCCCGACATGGCGCTCGCGCCGTGCCACGCGCTCTTCCAGTTCTACGTCGCCCCGGACCCCGACGGCGGGCCGGACCGGCTCAGCTGCCAGCTCTACCAGCGCTCGGCCGACGTCTTCCTCGGCGTGCCGTTCAACATCGCCTCCTACGCGCTGCTGACCCACATGGTCGCCCAGGTGACCGGCCTGGGGGTCGGCGACTTCGTGCACACCCTCGGCGACGCGCACCTCTACCTCAACCACCTCGAGCAGGCCCGTCTGCAGCTGACCCGGGAGCCGCGGCCGCTGCCCACGCTGGTGCTCGACCCCTCGGTGACGGCGCTGGACGAGTTCGAGCTCGAGCACATCGAGGTCGCGGGCTACGACCCGCACCCGGTCATCAAGGCCCCGATCGCGGTCTGAGGCGGTCGTCGTGAGTCGCAGGATCGTCCTGGTCGCCGCCGTCGCCCGCAACGGGGTGATCGGCCACGGCCCCGACATCCCCTGGAAGGTGCCGGGGGAGCAGGCCGCCTTCAAGCACCTGACCATGGGCCACGTGCTGGTCATGGGCCGCACCACCTACGAGTCGATCGGTCGGCCGTTGCCGGGCCGGGAGACCATCGTGCTGACCCGCGACCCCGCCTGGTCGCCCGGCCGCGACGACGTCCACGTCGCCCGCGACCTCGACGACGCGCTCGTGCAGGCCACCCGGCTGCCCGGCGAGATCGTCGTCGCCGGCGGCGCGAGCGTGTACGCCGCAGCCATGCCGCTCGCCACCGAGCAGGTCATCTCCGAGATCCCGCTCGAGCCCGAGGGCGACGTGTTCTACCCCGACTTCGACCGGCACCACTGGAAGGAGATCAGGCGCGACGAACTGGAGGGCTTCGACCGGGTCTGGCTGCGCCGACGCTGAGGTGTCCCCTCCCGGGTGAGGGCCGCTTGCCTAGGGTGAGCGCCATGGAGCTGCGCATCTTCACCGAGCCACAGCAGGGCGCCACCTACGACGACCTCCTGCGGGTCGCCCTCGAGGCCGAACGCCTCGGCTTCGACGCGTTCTTCCGCTCCGACCACTACCTCGGGATGGGCACGCCCGGGCTGCCCGGCCCCACCGACGCGTGGACCACTCTCGCGGGGCTGGCCCGCGAGACCAGCACCATCCGGCTCGGCACGATGATGACCAGTGCCACCTTCCGCTACCCCGGTCCGCTGGCGATCCAGGTCGCAGGCGTCGACCAGATGAGCGGCGGGCGCGTCGAGCTCGGCATCGGCGCCGGCTGGTTCGTGCAGGAGCACGAGAAGTACGCCATCCCCTTCCCCGGCACCGCCGAGCGCTTCGACCGGTTCGAGGAACAGCTCGCCGTGATCACGGGCCTGTGGTCGGCTCCGGCCGCCGAGGACGGTGGCTTCTCCTACGACGGCACCCACTACCAGGTCAGCGAGTCGCCCGGCCTGCCCAAGCCCGTGCAGCGCGACGGTCACGCCGGTGGACCGCCGGTGCTCATCGGGGGAGTGGGCAAGCGTCGTACCCCTGCGTTGGCGGCGCGGTACGCCGACGAGTTCAACCTCCCGTTCGTGCCGTTCGACACCGGGGTCGAGCAGATCGCCCGGGTGCACGCCGCGTGCGAGGAGATCGGCCGCGACCCGGGGTCGCTGACCACCTCCTCGGCGCTGGTGCTGTGCGTCGCCGAGACCGAGGCCGAGCTGGCCCGCCGGGCCGCGGCCATCGGCCGGGAGGTCGAGGAGCTGCGGGAGAACGGGCTCGCCGGCCTGGTGCCGGAGGTCGTCGACAAGATCGGTCGCTACGCGGAGACCGGGCAGTCGCGGCTCTACCTGCAGACCCTCGACCTGGGCGACCTCGACCACCTGCGGCTGGTCGCCGAGCAGGTCGTCCCGCAGATCCCATAACCTTGGCCCCATGACCTCCGCCCCCGTCGCACCCTTCGGTCGGATGCTGACCGCGATGGCCACGCCGTTCCTCGACGACGGCAGCCTCGACCTCGACGGGGTGCAGCGGGTCGCCAAGCACCTGCTGGCGCACGGGCACGACGGGCTGGTGGTCTCCGGGACCACCGGCGAGTCGCCCACGACCACCACCGACGAGGACGGCGAGGTCCTCGCCGCGGTGCGTGACGCGGTCGGTCCCGACGTGCCGCTGGTGGCGGGTGTCGGCACCAACGACACCCGCACCTCGCTGGTGCTGGCCAAGCAGGCGCGCGAGAAGGGCGCCGACGCGGTGCTCCTGGTCTCGCCCTACTACAACAAGCCCGGGCAGCGCGGCATCCTGCACCACTTCCGTCAGGTCATCGACGCCGCCGAGCTCCCGGTGATGCTCTACGACGTCCCCGGCCGCACCGGCTCCACGATCGACCTGGGGACCTACGAGGAGGCGCTGGGCTGGGAGCAGGTCGTGGCGGTCAAGGACGCCGTCGGCGACATGCCGCGGGCCGCGCGCCTGGCCCAGATGGGCTACGCCGTCTACTCCGGTGACGACGTCAACACCCTGGGCTTCCTCGCCCACGGCGCCTGCGGCCTCGTCTCGGTCGTCGGTCACGTCGCCGGCAGCGAGATCGCCTCGATGATCGAGGACTTCCTCGGTGGCGACCATGCCACCGCCCTGGCGACCTACCAGCGGCTCCTGCCGGCCTTCGAGGCCGTCATGGGGGTCGCCAACTACGGCGCCACCACCGCCAAGGGGGGCCTGGAGCTCCTCGGCGTGCTCGACAACCGCCGCGTGCGCTCGCCGCTGGTGCCCCTCGACGACGAGGAGCTCGCCGCGCTGCGCACCGGAATGGAGGCCGCCGGCCTGCTCTAGCGCCGGCCCACCTCGCACCACACGACCACCGCACGACCCGGCAGACCCGGCAGAACAGGACGAGATGTCACACCCGCACCCCGAGCTCACCGCACCCGAACCGCTGGCCGAGGGAGGCCTGCGGGTCACCCCGTTCGGTGGTCTCGGCGAGGTGGGTCGCAACATGACCGCCTTCGAGTACGCCGGTCGCCTGCTGATCGTCGACTGCGGCGTGCTCTTCCCCGAGGACCACCAGCCCGGCGTCGACCTGATCCTCCCCGACTGGTCCTCCATCAGCGACCGGCTCGAGGACGTCGAGGCGCTCGTGCTGACCCACGGTCACGAGGACCACATCGGCGCGACGCCGTACCTCCTGCGCGAGCGGGGCGACATCCCGCTGGTCGGCTCCGAGCTGACCCTGGCGCTGCTCGGCTCGAAGCTGCGCGAGCACCGGCTCAAGGAGACCGTCCACCACGTGGTGAAGGAGGGCGAGAAGATCTCCTTCGGGCCCTTCGAGCTCGAGTTCGTGGCGGTCAACCACTCCATCCCCGATGCGCTGGCCGTTGCGGTCCGCACGCCCGCCGGCCTGGTGCTGCACACCGGCGACTTCAAGATGGACCAGCTCCCGCTCGACGGCCGGATCACCGACCTGCGCGCCTTCGCGCGGCTGGGGGAGGAGGGCGTCGACCTCTTCCTCACCGACTCCACCAACGCCGAGACGCCGGGCTTCACCCCGACCGAGCGCGGCATCACCCCGGTCATCGACCAGGTCTTCCGTGAGTCGCAGCAGCGGATCATCGTGGCCTGCTTCGCCTCGCACGTGCACCGCGTCCAGCAGGTGCTCGACGCGGCGTACGCCCACGAGCGACAGGTCGCGTTCGTCGGCCGGTCGATGGTGCGCAACATGGGCATCGCCCGCGACCTGGGCTACCTCACCATCCCGCCGGGCACGATCGTCGACGCGAAGGAGCTCGCGCACCTGCCGCCGCAGCACCAGGTGCTGATCTCGACCGGCTCGCAGGGCGAGCCGATGTCCGCGCTCTCGCGGATCGCCCAGCGCACCCACAACTTCGTGCACATCGAGGAGGGCGACACCGTGCTGCTCGCCTCCTCGCTCATCCCCGGCAACGAGAACGCCGTCTACCGCGTGATCAACGGCCTGGCCCGCTGGGGCGCCAAGGTCGTGCACAAGGGCAACGCCATGGTGCACGTCTCCGGGCACGCCTCGGCCGGCGAGCTGCTCTACTGCTACAACATCGTCAAGCCGCGCAACGTGCTGCCGGTGCACGGCGAGATCCGGCACATGCAGGCCAACGCCGCGCTGGCGAGGATGACCGGCGTCGAGAACGTCGTCATCGCCGAGGACGGCGTCGTGGTGGACCTCGTCGACGGCGTCGCCTCGGTCGCGGGCAAGGTCGACTGCGGCTATGTCTTCGTCGACGGCTCCTCGGTCGGTGACATCACCGAGTCCGACCTCAAGGACCGCCGGATCCTCGGCGAGGAGGGCTTCATCTCGGTCATCGTGGTCATGGACTCGGTCTCCGGGAAGGTCGCCGGCGGCCCGGAGATCCACGCCCGCGGCTTCGCCGAGGACGACTCGGTCTTCGAGGACGTCAAGCCCGCCATCATCGACGCGCTCGACAAGGCCGTCGCCGACGGGGCCACCGACTCCTACCAGCTCCAGCAGACGGTGCGCCGGGTGATCGGTCGCTGGGTGTCCAACACCCACCGCCGGCGCCCGATGATCATCCCGGTGGTCATCGACGCCTGAGCGGCCCCGCTCCCTCGGCTGCCGTGCGCCACGGGGGTGGTTCGCCCGCCCCCGTCGGCGGGTAGGGTCCTGGCGCCCCCAGGAGGTACGACGTGATCGACGACTACCCGCTGCTGACCCTGCTGCCCCCGGTGCTGGCCATCGGGTTGGCGGTGACCACCCGCAAGGTCCTGCTGAGCCTCGGGCTCGGTGTGGTCTCGGCGGCGCTGCTGGTCGCCGACCTCAGCCCCGTCGACACCCTGGAGGAGCTGTGGTCGGCGTTCGCCCAGATCTTCTGGAGCGACGGCGAGCTCAACACCACCTACGTCTACATCCTCATCTTCACCCTGGCGCTCGGGGTCATCACCGCCTTCGTCTCGATGTCGGGCGGCACCCGGGCCTTCGCCGACTGGGCGCACGAGCGCATCCGCACCCGGCGCGGCGCCATCGCGCTGCCGGCGGCACTGGGTGGTGCGATCTTCGTCGACGACTACTTCAACGCCCTGACCGTCGGTCAGGTCAGCCGGCCGATCACCGACCGGCACCGGGTCTCGCGCGCCAAGCTGACCTACCTCGTCGACTCGACCTCGGCCCCCGTGGCCGTGCTCATGCCCTTCTCCAGCTGGGGCGCCTACATCCTGGGCATCTTCACGCCGATCATCGCCGCGTCGGCGCTCACCGTGAGCGACCTCGGCGCCTACGTGCGCGCGGCTGCCGCCAACTACTACGCCTGGGCCGCGCTGCTGATGGTGGTGCTCGTGGTGGCGCTCAACGTCGACCTCGGCCCGATGCGCCGCGAGGAGCGGCGCGCCCTGGAGGAGGGCCGGACCTTCGAGCCCGGCGACGACATCCCCGGCCAGCTCTCCGAGGACCTGCCGGTGCACCGTCCCGGCGCCAAGCGGGCGCTGGTCGTGCCGTTCGCCCTGCTCGTGCTCGGCGTGCTGGCCGGCATCGTGTGGAGCGGCGTCCGCGCCTCCGGGTCCTGGGCCCCGCTGGACCTGCTCGCCGACGCCGACGTCACCTGGTCGTTGCTGGTCGGTGCGGCTCCGGCGCTCCTCGCGGCGCTCTACTACTACTCGCGCGACACCGCCTCCAACCCGAAGTTCGGCCGCTCCACCTTCGGTCGGGGCTGGCGGGAGGGCCTGCGGTCGATGTGGCCGGCCGTCAGCATCCTGCTGCTGGCGTGGATGCTGGGCTCGCTGATCGACTCCCTCGGCACGGGGGAGTACCTCGGCGGACTGGTCGAGGACTCCTCGCTGCCCACCGAGTGGCTGGTCCCCGTCGTCTTCCTGGTCGCCCTGGCGATGGCCTTCGCCACCGGCACCAGCTGGGGCTCCTTCGGCCTGCTGCTGCCGATCGCCGGCGGCATCGTCAACGCCGTCGAGGCGCCCGAGCTGCTGCTCCCGGTCCTCGGGGCCGTGCTCGCCGGCGCGGTGGCCGGTGACCACGCCTCGCCGATCTCCGACACCACCATCCTCAGCTCGACCGGTGCCGGCTGCAACGTGATCACGCACGTCACGACCCAGCTGCCCTACGTCGCCGTCGCCGTGGTCGCCGCCACGGCCGGCTACTGCGGCCTCGCCCTCACCGGCTCCACCACCATCGGCTTCGTGGTCACGATGGTGGTCGGCGCCGTCGTCCTGCTCGGTGCCCGCCGGCTCTCCCCACCCCTCGACGCGCTCCCCGACTCCGACTCCGAGCCACGGGACGCCGAGCCGGCGTATTGATGCGCCGGCTCGACGAGAACAACCCTCAAGCGACACGTGAGGGTGGGACGTGAGTCAATCCCTGTGACTCGTGGGGTGGTCGCCTAGGGTCGTGAGCATGGCGACCCGTACGTCTTCCCCGCCGGGGTCGCGGAGCACGAGCACGTCCAACCGCAGCACCAGCACGCGCAGCGGCACGAGCACGGGCACCCGACCACGGAGTACCTCCACCAACAAGAGCGCGGCCAAGCGGCCGCCGGCGCGCAAGCCTGCGCCCAAGAAGTCGACGGCGAGGAAGTCGACGACCTCGCGGCCGGCCCCGCGCTCGGTGCGCAGCGGCCCCAACCCGGTCGGCCTCGCGCTCGGCGCGGTGCTCCGCGGCATCGTGGCCTTCTGGCTCGCGGTCGCCCACGGCATCGGCGCGATCGCTCGCGGCATCGGTCGGGGCGCCCGCGACCTCGAGCCCGAGCACCGTCGCGACGGGGCCGGACTGGTCCTGGTCGCCCTGGCGCTCGTCTCCGCCGCCGCGGTGTGGTTCCAGGTGCAGAGCCCGGTGACCGACCCGGTGCGGTTCGCCGTGGCCGGCACGGTCGGCAAGATCGGCTGGTTCGTCCCGATGGCGCTGGTCTGGGCCGGGTGGCGCGTCATGCGCGACCCCGTCGGCCACGGACCCGCCGGCCGTCAGGTCATCGGCTGGACCGCTCTGTCCTTCGGCCTGCTCGGCATCGTCCACGTCGCCAACGGCAGCCCGCAGCCGGTCGCCGGCGACGCCACGCCGCTGCAGGAGGGCGGGGGAGCGGTCGGGTACGTCGTCTCCTCGCTGCTGCTCGACCTGCTGCGCACCACCTACCTCGTGGTGCCGCTGCTGCTGCTCCTCGGCGTCTTCGGGGTCCTCGTCATCACGGCCACGCCCGTCTACCAGGTGCCCGACAAGCTCGCGGACCTGCGCGACCGGGCCCTGGGCCGGGTCCACGAGGACGACGAGCCGACCACGAAGCGCCGCCCGCGCAAGGGCGAGGAGGGGTACGAGCCCGAGGGCTACCCGGCGTACGACACCCCGCTGGTGGAGGAGACCTCCGCCAAGGGCCGCAAGAAGCGCGGCAAGGACGCCCTCGACGTCGCCCTGGAGGAGGACGGCGGCGCCGGCAGCGACACCGACGCCGGGCTGGCGATCTTCGACGACGCGCCGACCGAGGCGATGGCCGCGGTCGACGCCGGGGCGACGTCCCCGACCGACGACGGCCACAAGGACGTCCTCGAGCCGCCGCCGCACGCCGACCTGCCGCCCCGCGTCGAGCAGCTCCAGCTCTCCGGCGACATCACCTACAGCCTGCCCGCGACCGACGTGCTGAAGGAGGGCTCGCCGCACAAGGCGCGCTCCAAGGCCTCCGACGAGGTCGTGGACCGACTGACCCAGGTGCTCGAGGAGTTCTCCATCGACGCCCAGGTCACCGGCTACACCCGTGGCCCGACGGTCACGCGCTACGAGGTCGAGCTCGGCCCCGGCGTGAAGGTCGAGAAGATCACCAACATCCAGCGCAACATCGCCTACGCGGTGGCCAGCGCGGACGTGCGCATCCTCAGCCCGATCCCCGGCAAGTCCGCGGTCGGCGTGGAGATCCCCAACCTCGACAAGGAGATCGTCTCCCTCGGCGACGTGCTCCGCTCGGGCCGTGCCCGTGCCGACCACCACCCGATGGTGGCCGGCCTCGGCAAGGACGTCGAGGGCGGGTTCGTCGTCGCCAACCTCGCCAAGATGCCGCACCTGCTCGTCGCCGGTGCCACCGGCTCGGGCAAGTCGAGCTTCATCAACTCGATGATCACCTCGGTGCTCATGCGGGCCACGCCCGACGAGGTCCGGATGATCATGGTCGACCCGAAGCGGGTGGAGCTGAACGCCTACGAGGGCGTCCCGCACCTGATCACCCCGATCATCACCAACCCCAAGAAGGCCGCCGAGGCGCTGGCCTGGGTCGTGCGCGAGATGGACCTGCGCTACGACGACCTCGCCAACTTCGGCTTCCGCCACATCGACGACTTCAACAAGGCCGTCCGGGCGGGCAAGGTCGAGGTGCCGCTGGGCTCGGAGCGCACGCTGGAGCCCTACCCCTACCTCCTGGTCATCGTCGACGAGCTCGCCGACCTGATGATGGTCGCCCCGCGCGACGTCGAGGACGCGGTCGTCCGTATCACCCAGCTGGCCCGCGCGGCCGGCATCCACCTGGTCCTCGCCACCCAGCGGCCCTCGGTCGACGTGGTCACGGGCCTGATCAAGGCCAACGTGCCCTCACGACTGGCCTTCGCGACCTCGTCGGTCACCGACAGCCGGGTCATCCTCGACCAGCCGGGCGCCGAGAAGCTGGTCGGGCAGGGTGACGGGCTCTTCCTGCCGATGGGGGCCTCCAAGCCGGTCCGCGTCCAGGGCTCCTGGGTGACCGAGGCCGAGATCGCCCAGGTGGTCAAGCACTGCAAGGAGCAGCTGGAGCCGTCGTACCGCGAGGACGTCACCGCTCCCCAGCAGAGCAAGAAGGAGCTCGACGACGACATCGGCGACGACCTCGACCTGGTCATCCAGGCCGTGGAGCTCGTGGTGTCGACGCAGTTCGGCTCCACCTCGATGCTGCAGCGCAAGCTCCGCGTGGGCTTCGCCAAGGCCGGTCGCCTCATGGACATCCTGGAGTCCCGAGGCGTGGTCGGTCCCAGTGAGGGCTCGAAGGCTCGCGACGTGCTCGTGAAGCCCGACGAGGTCGACGGTGTCATCGCGACCCTGCAGGGGGAGATGTGAACGTGGAAGTACGACGCAACACGCTGCTCACCGCGAGCACCGGTGTCGTCGCGGGCGTGGTCGCCGCGGCGTACCTCACCCGTGCCGTCTCCGGCGGCACCACCCTGGACTGGGTCCTGGCGCTGGTGCTCGCCCTCATCGCCCTCGTGCACGCCCAGGGCGTCCTCGACGCCCGCGCCCCGCTCTTCGTCGCCGACGACCTCGGCGTGCGCCTGCGCACCGGCAAGGAGTGGCGCGGGCTGCCCTGGACCGAGATCCGGGCCGTCGAGGTGCTGCCGCGCCGGCGCTTCCTGCGTGACGGCTCGATCGACGTGCTCAGCGGTGAGGACCCGATCCAGGTCCCGCTCTCGCTCTCGACGCGGGTCACCGGGCTGACCGACGGCGACGTCGTCGACGCCCTGGCCGCGCTGGCCCAGGACCGCTGCGAGGTCGCGGAGATCGACGGCTACACCTACGTCTCCGACGAGGAGTGGCACGGGGACAACCACGACGGGGACCGGGACGACCACGGGGACTCCCACGACGGGGACCGGGACGACCACGGGGACCACCACGGCGGCTCCCCGGCGTACGACGATGGCGAGGTCCCCGAGCACGAGCCGGCCCCCGAGCGGGTGCACGCCGGGCTGCGGCCGATGCTGGCCCACGCCATCGACTCGGTCGCCCGCTTCCTGCCCGAGCGCGGCGGCGCCGCGCCGGTCCCGACCGCGCAGACGGCGCCTGTGGTGGCGCCCACGATGACCGCGAGCGCGACGCCGTCGGCGCTGCGCGAGCCGGTCACGGCGGTGCGTGCGGAGATCCGCAGCGACCTGACGATGACCCAGCCGATCATCGGGGCCACGGCGCTGCGCCTGGACGCCGCCCACGACGAGACCGACGACGCCGACCGTCCCGAGCTCCCCGAGGCCCGCGAGCTGCGGCGCCCGGGCAGCGTGGACCTCGTCGAGGACACCGAGGTCTGGGGCGACCGGGTGCGCCCGATCGCCCGGGAGGGCCACGCGGTCGAGCCGATCGTGCTGCCCGAGGAGGAGCAGCCGGCGCCGGACCCGGTGATCGGACCCGAGCTGGCCGCCGCCCGTACCCGCCTCGGACTCACCGTCGACCAGCTCGCCGACCGTACCCGCATCCGTCCGCACGTCATCGAGGCCGTCGAGGTCGACGACTTCAGCCCGTGCGGCGGCGACTTCTACGCCCGCGGCCACCTGCGCACCCTCGCGCGGGTCCTCGGCATCGACGCGGCTCCGCTGGTCGCCTCCTACGACGAGCGGTACGCCGACGCGCCGGTCACCCCGCGCCGTGTCTTCGAGGCCGAGCTCGGCCAGGGCGGTGCCCTGCGCGGCACCCGTGGCGGCCCCAACTGGTCGGTCCTCGTGGCGGCCGTGATGGCGCTCGTGCTCGCGTGGTCGGTCGCCCGGTTGGTCACCGACAGCCCGGTCGAGGTCCGTGACCCGCTGCCCAGCCTGACCACGACCAGCGGCACGACCGCGACCGGCGCGAAGGTGCCGGTGGTGCTCACCGCCGCCGGCGGGGGAGCCGAGGTCGTGGTGCGCGACGGTGCCAACGAGCTCGTCTACAAGGGCACGCTGGCCTTCGGCCAGGTCAAGGTCCTGCCGAAGGTCTCCCAGCCGGTGCGGGTGCAGTCCTCGGACGGCTCGGTGCAGGTCAGCGTGGGTGGCGTCGATCACGGTGCCCTCGGTGCCACGGGTCGTCAGGCGCAGGACACCTTCGTCGCGGAGTAGGTGCGCGCCGGAGCGGCCCGCCATACTGACGAGTCGTCATGAGTACCCACACGCCTGAGTCCGCCGCCACCCCGACCGCAGCCGACCCCACCCCGGAGCGGGCGTTGCTGTCGGTGGCGATGGTGACCCTGGGGTGTGCGCGCAACGACGTGGACTCCGAGGAGCTCGCCGGCCGGCTCGAGGCCGGCGGGTTCCGCCTGGTCGACGACGCCGAGGACGCCGACACCGTGGTGGTCAACACCTGCGGCTTCGTCGAGGCGGCCAAGAAGGACTCCGTCGACGCGCTGCTCGAGGCCGCCGACCTCAAGACCGAGCACGGCGGCAAGGCGCAGGCGGTCGTGGCCGTCGGGTGCCTCGCCGAGCGCTACGGCAAGGACCTCGCGGAGTCGCTGCCCGAGGCCGACGCGGTGCTCGGCTTCGACGACTACCCCGACATCGCCGACCGGCTGCGCGGCATCCTGGCCGGTGAGTCCCACCAGGCGCACACGCCCAGCGACCGACGGCTGCTGCTGCCGATCACCCCGGTCGAGCGCTCGCTGTCCACCGCCGCCGTTCCCGGCCACGCCTCGGGCCCCGCGTCGGTGCGCCGCCGCCTGGAGTCAGGTCCGACCGCGTCGCTGAAGCTGGCCAGCGGCTGCGACCGCCGCTGCTCGTTCTGCGCGATCCCGTCCTTCCGCGGCTCGTTCGTCTCGCGGCGACCCACGGACGTGCTCGAGGAGGCGCGCTGGCTGGCCGGCCAGGGCGTGAAGGAACTCTTCCTCGTCAGCGAGAACTCCACGTCGTACGGCAAGGACCTCGGCGACATCCGGCTCCTGGAGACGTTGCTGCCCGAGCTCGCGGCCGTCGACGGTGTCGAGCGGGTGCGGGTGTCCTACCTGCAGCCGGCCGAGACCCGTCCCGGCCTGATCGAGGCGATCGCCTCGACGCCGGGCGTCGTGCCCTACTTCGACCTGTCCTTCCAGCACGCCAGCGCCACCGTGCTGCGCAGGATGCGCCGCTTCGGCGACCCCGAGTCGTTCCTCGGCCTGCTCGAGCAGGTCCGGGCCCTGGCACCCGAGGCCGGCGTGCGCTCCAACGTCATCGTCGGCTTCCCCGGGGAGACCGAGCAGGACCTGCAGACGCTGTGCGACTTCCTGGTCGCCGCGCGGATGGACGTCACCGGCGTCTTCGGCTACTCCGACGAGGACGGCACCGAGGCCGCCGGCTTCGAGGACAAGCTCGACGAGGACGAGGTGCGGGCCCGCGCCGAGCACGTGACCTCGCTGGTCGAGCAGCTGACCGCCGAACGCGCCGAGGAGCGCATCGGCGAGGTCGTCGAGGTGCTCGTGGAGTCCGTCGAGGACGGCGAGGTCGTCGGCCGCGCCGCCCTGCAGGGTCCCGAGGTCGACGGTACGACGCTGGTCGACGGGCTCGACGACACGACCGCCTCGGCGGGCGACATCGTCCGCGCCGAGGTCGTCGACACCGACGGCATCGACCTCATCGCCCGTCCACTCGACCTGTCCTGACCCGACCCAGGAGTCCCCGTGACCGAGACGTCCCAGAAGCCCAGCAACTGGAACCTGCCGAACCTCCTCACGAGCCTGCGCATCGTGATGGTGCCGTTCTTCGGCTGGGCGCTGCTGGTCGACGGGGGTGACTCCGCCACCTGGCGCACCGTCGCCTACGTGATCTTCGCGGTCGCGATGATCACCGACAAGATCGACGGCGACATCGCCCGCGCGCGCAACCTGGTCACCGACTTCGGCAAGATCGCCGACCCCATCGCCGACAAGGCGATCACCGGCATGGCCTTCATCGGGCTCGCGATCGTCGGTGACATCTGGTGGTGGGTCACGATCGTCGTGCTGCTGCGCGAGTGGAGCGTGACGCTGCTGCGGCTCTCGGTTTTGTCCAAGGTGGTCATCGCGGCCAAGGACCTCGGTAAGTGGAAGACCACCGCCCAGGGACTGGCCCTGGGCGGGCTGGTGCTGCCGCTGCGCGACCCGGACCTGCCTGCGGCGCTGCAGACGCCCGGCGAGGTGCTGTTCTACGTCTCCCAGGGACTGCTGGCGGTCGCCGTCGGGCTGACGCTGTGGTCGGGCTGGGAGTTCTACCGCGACGTCTGGAAGCAGCGCCACCAGCTGCGTGGCTGACCCCCTCCAGGGAGGGCAACCGCTCACCTCATCACGGGGCCTCGCGGGGCGCCAGAGGCAACACCTGACCATCCGGTCAGGCCGGGCATGGCAACCCTTCACCGGATCCCGGCTTTCGTGCAGGCGTCACGCGACGTTAACGATCGGGCCGGCCGAAGAGCCCTCTCACGGGGTTACGGTGCGCTGGTCCGTACCAGCCCCACCTGAAGGGTTCCCCCAGTGCACTCACGCTCCGGGTCCTCGACGCTGCGCGCACGCGCCGCAGCGTTCGGCCTCGGCCTCGCGGTCGCCGCCACCTCGGCGACCGTCGTCGCCCAGGCCCCCGCCGCCCAGGCCCTCTCGCCCGTCGACGTCACCCTCATCGGCATCAACGACTTCCACGGGCGGCTGCTGGCCGCCCGGGACGCGGGCGGCGCCGCCAAGCTCGCCACCGCGGTCGACTCCATCCGCGCCGAGTACGGCGAGGAGAACACCATCTTCGCCGCCGCCGGCGACCTGATCGGCGCCTCGACGTTCGAGTCGTTCATCCAGCAGGACAAGCCCACGATCGACGTGCTGAACGCCGCCGGCCTGGACGTCTCCGCCGTCGGCAACCACGAGTTCGACCAGGGCTACGACGACCTGGTCGACCGGGTGATGTCGCCCTTCGACGCCGAGACCAACCCGCGCGGCGGTGCCGAGTGGACCTACATCGGCGCCAACGTGAAGATGAAGGACTCCGGCGAGGACGCCCTGGAGCCGACGTACGTGCAGACCATCGGCGAGGGCGACTCCGCCGTCGAGGTCGGTTTCATCGGTGCCGTCACCGAGCACCTGCCCGAGCTGGTCTCCCCGGCGGGCATCGCGGACCTCGAGGTCACCGACATCGTCGAGGCCGTCAACACCGAGGCCGACGCGCTCGAGGCCGAGGGTGTCGACCTCATCGTGATGCTGGTCCACGAGGGTGCGCCGACCACCGACTGCACCGCGATCGGCAACCTCGCCGACGACACCGACTTCGGGTCGATCGTCCAGGGCGTCGACTCCTCGGTCCACGCGATCATCTCCGGTCACACCCACCTGGCCTACGACTGCCTGATCGCCCCGGCCGACGCACCGCTGCAGCCGCGTCCGGTCGTCTCGGCCGGTCAGTACGGCCTCAACATCAACCGCCTGACCTTCACCGTCGACGCCGACGGCCAGGCCGACCCGTTCCTCAAGGTCGGTGACGGCAGCGAGATCATCGACGTCGCCCGCACCGAGGACCCCTTCGCCGAGGACCCCGAGGTCAAGGCGATCGTCGACGCGGCCGTCGCCGTCTCCGACGAGCTCGGCGCCGAGCCGCTGGGTGAGATCGCGGGCCCGTTCACCCGCGCCAAGGCCGGCAACGGCACCTCCGAGAACCGCGGTGGCGAGTCCACCGTCGGCAACCTGGTCGCCGAGGCCCAGCGCTGGGCCGCCGACTCCGAGATCGGCTTCATCAACCCCGGTGGCCTGCGTGCGGACATGCTCGGTGAGAACGCCGAGGGCTACCCGGCCGTGCTGACCTACAAGCAGGCCGCGGTCGTCCAGCCCTTCGCGAACACGCTGGTCAAGATGGACCTGACGGGCGAGCAGCTGAAGTCGGTGCTGGAGGAGCAGTGGCAGCCCGAGGGCTCCTCGCGACCGATCCTGCACCTCGGTGTCTCCGACGGATTCGAGTGGAGCTACGACCCGACCGCCGCCGCCGGTGAGCACGTGACCGGCATGTGGCTCGACGAGGAGCCGATCGAGATGGAGGAGACCTACTCGGTCGTCGCCAACTCCTTCCTCGCCTCCGGTGGCGACAACTTCTTCACCCTCGCCGAGGGCAGCGACCCGACCGACACCGGGTACGCCGACCTGCAGGCCATGGTCGACTTCATGGACGAGTTCGCCTCGACCGAGGCACTGCCGGTCGACGCCGAGCAGCGCTCGATCGGTGCCACCCTCCCCGAGGGTGCCCCGGCGTCGTACGCGCCCGGTGACGAGCTCGAGGTCGAGCTGTCCTCGCTGATCATGGCACCCACGGCCGGCATCGACGGCCTCGTCGACGACGAGGTCGAGGTCAGCGTCGGGGGCAAGAGCCTTGGCACCTTCGCGGTCGACCCGACCGTCGCCGAGAGCGCCAACGACGACGAGGCGGGCACCGCGTCGGTCATGGCGACCGTGCCGACCTACTACGGCGCTCCCGACGGCCTGGTGGTCACCGGGATGACGACCGGCACCGAGATCCTCGTGCCGCTCGCCTTCGAGGCCCAGCCCGGCATGCCGGTGGTGAAGGCCAAGCGCAACCCGAAGGGTCCGCTGAAGGCTGGCAAGAAGAAGCTCAAGGTCACCGTCAAGGTGAAGGTCGACGGTGAGCCCGCCTCGGGCAAGGTCGTCCTCTCCGGCGCCGGGGTCGAGAAGACCGTGAAGCTGGACAAGAAGGGGAAGGCCGTCACCCGCGTCGGACCCTTCGACGAGAAGGGCGTCCAGGTCATCACCGTCTCCTACGGCGACGTCTCGGACATCCTGCGGTTCAAGGTCCGCTGATCCAGCGCCTGTGCACCACCTGAGCACCACCTGACAGCGAACGCCTCCCGGTCGTCCCCGGACGGCCGGGAGGCGTTCGCCGTCGGTCCACCTGGGCCCGCCATCGTCGGCCCGTCATCTCGGATCTCCCTCTCTGGTCTCGGACCTCCCGGGACCCCTCTCGGAAAGGCAGTCACCCGTGCCCACCACCTCCCGGGGCGCAGGCCGCCGGCTCGCGCTGCTCAGCGCCGGCTCGCTCGGCCTCGCCACCCTGGCCACCGGCCTCAGCCTGGCGCCCGCCCAGGCCGCCAGCACCGGCCTCGTCATCAGCGAGGCCTACGGCGGCGGCGGCAACTCCGGCGCCACCCTCACCCACGACTTCATCGAGCTGCACAACCCCACCGACGCGCCGATCAGCGTCGACGGGATGTCGGTGCAGTACCGCTCCTCGGGCGGAAGCGGCGCCGGGGCCGTGACCGAGCTGTCCGGCACCGTTCCCGCCGGCGGCTACTACCTGATCCAGCAGGCGCAGGGGTCGGGCGGTACCGAGTCGCTGCCCACGCCCGACGCCGTCGGCACGACCGCGATGTCCGGCTCCGCCTTCACCGTGTGGCTCTCCTCCGGCACCGATCCGGTGACCCCGCCGACCGGTTCGGTCGGGGTGCTCCCGGGCGTCGTCGACCTGGTCGGCGTCAACAGCAACACCTGGGAGGGCTCCGCCAAGGCGGCGGGTGTCTCCAACACCACCTCGTCCTCGCGCACGGCCCCCGACGAAGACGAGAACGGCGCCGAGTTCACCACCGGTGCCCCGACCCCGACCAACTCCGGTGACACCGGACCCGACCCTGACCCCGAGCCCACCGAGGCGACCATCGCCGAGATCCAGGGTGACGGCTTCACCAGCCCGCTGGTCGGCACCGAGGTCGTCACCAGCGGTGTGGTCACCGCCGTGCCGCAGTACCTCTACGGCTTCTACCTCCAGACCCCCGGCACCGGCGGTGAGGCCGAACGCAACGCCTCCGACGGCGTGTTCGTCTACTTCCCCCAGGGCTCGGGCAGCATCACCGTCGAGCCCGGCGACCACGTCCAGGTCACCGGTGACGTCGCGGAGTACGCCGGCGCCACGCAGGTCGTCTCCTCCCAGGCCGAGGTCGTCGAGCTGGCCGAGGCGGCCGACCCGGTCACGGCGTACGCCGGTGCCTGGCCCGCCTCCGACGCCGAGAAGGAGGCGCTGGAGGGCATGCTGTTCGACCCGACCGGCGAGCGCTTCACGGTCACCAACACCTACTCCACCAACCAGTACGGCGAGGTGGGCCTGGCCCTGGGCGACACCCCGCTCATCCAGCCGACCGAGGTCGCCGACGCGCAGGACCTCGCCGCCATCGCCGCGGTCGAGGCGGACAACGCCGCCCGCGCGATCACGCTGGACGACGGGTCGAGCACCGATTACACCCGCAGCCAGTTCCTGACCCCGCCCTACGTCTCGAACACCGACCCGGTCCGGGTGGGCGCTGCCGCGACCTTCACCGAGCCGGTGGTGCTGACCGAGGGCGGGTCGCCCAGCAGCCCGACGTACCGCTTCCAGCCGACCACGTCGGTCAGCGGCCCGGACTACACCACCACCTCGCCCGCGGTCTTCGAGAACACCCGCACCGCTGCGCCGGAGGAGGTCGGTGGCGACCTGAGCGTGGCGTCGTTCAACGTGTTGAACTACTTCACCACCCTCGGTGACGCCGACGACGACAACGTGGGTGACGGCGGCTGCCAGGCCTACGTCGACCGCGACGGCGACGGCAACAACGTGCGGACCGGCTGCGACCAGCGTGGCGCCTGGGACCCCCAGGATCTGCAGCGCCAGCAGGAGAAGATCGTCTCGGCGATCAACACCCTCGACGCCGACGTCGTCGGGCTGATGGAGATCGAGAACTCCGCTGCCCTGGGCGAGGAGGCCGACGAAGCCACCGAGGCCCTGGTCGCCGCGCTCAACGCGGCCGCGGGGGAGCAGAAGTGGGCGGCCAACCCGTCCTCGGCCGAGCTGCCGCCGGCCTCGGAGCAGGACGTCATCACCAACGCGATCATCTACCAGCCGGCATCGGTCGAGCGTGTGGGCGCGGCCCGGGCGCTGGGCGACCAGTCCGCCTCGGGCCAGGCCTTCGGGAACGCCCGCGAGCCGATCGGTCAGGTCTTCGCACCCGTCGGTGGCGGCGAGGAGTTCCTGTTCGTGGTCAACCACTTCAAGTCCAAGGGGTCCGGCACCGACGACGGCACCGGGCAGGGCAACGCCAACCCCGACCGCATCGCGCAGGCCGAGGCCCTGGCGGCTTGGGTCCCCGGCGTCGCGGCCGAGACCGACACCGACGCGGTGCTGCTCGCCGGTGACTTCAACGCCTACTCGATGGAGGACCCGATGCAGGTCCTCTACGACGCCGGCTACACCAACACCCAGACGGCCTCGGACGAGGGGGAGTGGTCCTACTCCTTCAGCGGTCTGTCCGGCTCGCTGGACCACGTGCTCGCCAACGACGCGGCGCTGGCCGCCGTCACCGGCGTGGACATCTGGAACATCAACTCCGGTGAGTCCGTCGCCATGGAGTACTCCCGCTGGAACTACCACGGCACCGACTTCCACGACGCCGGTCCGTTCCGCTCCAGCGACCACGACCCGGTCAAGGTCGGCCTCGACCTGGTCGCCGACGCTCCGGAGACCGCGCCCTCCCGCGTCCTGCTGAAGGTCCGGCCCAAGCAGCCGAAGGCGGGCAAGGGCAAGGTCACGCTGAAGGTCACGGTGCGCAGCGCTGCCGGCATCCCGACCGGCACGGTGAGCATCGACGCCGGTGGCAAGGAGAAGACCGCGACGCTGGACAAGAAGGGTCGCGCGACCCTGCGGATGCGCAACCCGTTCCGCAAGCCGGGTGAGTACACCCTGACGGTGGAGTACTCCGGCGACGAGGCGATCGCGGGCTCGCAGAAGGTGAAGCAGCTGACCGTGCGTCGCTGACGCAGGACCCGAAGCGCCGCAGCAGCGAACAGCGCCGGTCGCGATCACAGGATCGCGGCCGGCGCTGTCGTCCGTGCAGAGCACGCCGTCAGGGGCGCGCCGTCAGAGCGTGGTGGTGCCGTCGGGGTGGACGAGGTAGCGGAGGCCGTGGGGGCTGGTCCAGAGCCAGGTGGTGGGGGTGAGCTGGTGGTAGTCCCACCTCTCGGTGGTCGAGGCCGGGGATGGGTGGGTCTTGGCTCGGTGGTGGCGTCTGCAGAGTGGGGCGAGGGTGTCGGTGGCTGTTTGGCCGGGTGGTCCGCCTTGGTCGGGTGGGACGTATTCGTCGATGTGGTCGAGGTCGGTCCTGGCTGAGGTGCGGGTGCAGTGGGGGAACACGCAGGTGGGGCGCTTGAGTCGCACTCTCTGGCTGATGCGGTCGGGGATCTCGTAGGAGTCGACGGCGATCTGGTCGTGCAGGTCGATGACCGGCTTCACGGTGACGTGGGTGCCGGGCACTGCGAGCCAGTCGCGGACGGCGTCGGCGGTGAGGGTCTGGTGGTGGTTCTCGACCCGGGCGAGGTGGAGGCCGAGCATCCCGGTGTCGGGGTCGACCTCAGGGGTGCTCTTGAGCGCTGCTTCGGACAGGTGGATGTGGAGGACGACCTGGCGGCTGCGGGTGGGTGGTCTCGACGCCCGCTCCTCGCTGGCGCTCGTCGCTGCTCGACCACCTGGGGCGGTGTCGAGGGTGAGGTCGCCGCGGGAGAGGTAGCCCAGTGCCTTGGCGCGGCGGACGTCCAACGAGTCGGTGGACCCGGCGGCGGCGAGCTGGTCGGCGACGGTGCGGATCGCTGCCTCGAGCTCTTCGGCGTCAGCCCGGTCCAGCAGGCCGGTGAGGTGGACGCCGTTGGCGGTGCCGATCGACCACACCGTCGACAGGTCGAGGGTGACGTGCAGCGTGGCGGCGGTGTCGACCTCGTCCATCTCGGCGGTCTCGGGGTCGAACCGGGCAGCGGCTTCGGCGGCGAGTCGCTTCACGGTGGTGAAGGAGGCGGTGTGGACCACGTGGGCCAAATGGGCGTCGACGAACGCCGCAGCCTCCTGCGTCAGGGGTCGGGTGACCTCGGTGACCCGGCGTACCCGCCACACCTGCACCTGACCGTCGAGCAGTCGCTGCCAGATCTTGGGGAGCCGGTGCTTGGCTTCGACGGCATCCGAGAGCAGCATCCGCCCGGAGTCGGTCGAGCGACCGAGCGCGGCGGCGAGCTCGATCACGGCGAACTCCGAGACCTCTGGGGCGCCGGGTCCGGCGAGCTCGAGCATGGTGTCGGCGCCGGGCATCCCGAACCGGGCCACCCAGGCGTTCTCTGC
>JAYYWX010000070.1:0-6989 GCA_036341255.1 Actinomycetota bacterium
GCCGCCACCCCCACCGAGCAGGTGATGCCCTGCTCGTCGTGGACCGTGGCGCGGATCCGGTCGGCGATCTCCTCGGGGGTCCCCCAGCGGCGTACGGACCCACGGACGTCGAGGAACGCCTCGTCGATGGAGACCACCTCCACCACCGGCGTGATCCGCCGGAAGGTCTCGACGACCGCGGCGGAGACGGTGCCGAAGACCTCGTGCTCGGGGCTGACGGTCACTGACTGCGGGCACAGCCGGCGGGCGCGCGCCGAGGGCATGCCCGAGCGCACGCCGTACTCCCGGGCGAGGTAGTTGGCCGAGAGCACCACCCCACGGTGGCCGCCGCCCACGATGACCGGCACGTGGCGCAGGTCGGGGCGGTCACGGGTGGCGACGGAGGCGTAGAACGCGTCCATGTCGACGTGCAGGACCGGGGTGTCGGTCATGGCCGCCACCACCCGTGCGCCACTGACGGCTCGAGCGTGCGCGAGCGACCTCTCGGCCGTGCGTGAGTGACCTCTCGGCGGTCAGGCGCGGGCGAGCAGGTGGAGCTGGGTGGCCAGGGGGAGGTACTCCGGGCGCTCGGCGACGGCCTGCTCCAGCTCGAGCAGCGCCGCGGTGGCACCCGGCTCCAGGTCGAGCAGGGAGCCGGGGACCAGGTCGGCGAAGACGCGGACGCCGTGGACGGTCTCGGTGCGCAGGCCCGCGGCGTCGAGGAGGTCGGTGAGCTCGTCGCGGGTGAAGCGGCGGCCGGCACGACCCGGCTCGGTGCTGGCAGCCGACGCGGGGTCGAGCAGGGCGAGCGCCTGACCGAAGTGACCGGCCATGGCCCGCGCGATGACCGCGGCGTGGCGCTGGGCGACCAGCAGCGACAGGGCACCGCCGGGGCGCAGGACCTCGTGCAGCGTGGCGAGCGCACCGGCCGGGTCGGTGACGTGCTCGAGCACGCCGTGGCACAGCACCAGGTCGGCGCTGCCGGGCTCCACCGGGCCGGCGGGCGCGAGCAGGCTCGACAGGTCACCCTGGTGGGCGAGCACCTCGACACCCTCCTCACGGGCGCGGCGGCCCAGCGAGGCGAGTGCGTCGGGGCTGGGGTCGACGACGGTGACCCGGTGCCCCATGCCGGCGATGCGGACCGCGGAGACGCCGGTACCGCCGCCGATGTCGAGGACGTCGAGCGGCTCGCCGTCGAGGAGGCCGCGCAGGGCCTCCCACACCACGGCGGTACGGGCGTTGGCGCGACGCTGCTCGGGCCGGTCGGTACCTCGCATGGCCCCCACCCTAGGGCGTCGGCGAGCCGGGTCATCCCGGGCTCCCCGGGCTGCGGTGCCACAGCTTGCGGGCGACGTCCTTGGTGTCCTCGCCGGCCGGCTTGATGTCGGCGTACGGCGAGAGCTTGAAGCCGCTGGAGTGCACCAGCACCCGGCGCCGACCCATGCCTCCCGCGGTCGGGCCGCCCTGCGGCTCCTCGGAGAAGTCCGGCGGCCGGGCCATCACCGGGCGCGAGGCCCGGCTCTCGGCGGCACCGGCCCCGGCACGCTCCACCCCGACGCCCCCGAACCCGCCGGGGACCACGGCCATCTCGGCACGCACCGCCTCGAGGCCGCCGCCGCGCCAGGTCTGGTGCAGGGCCGGCAGCTCCCAGCAGCCGGTGGCGCGCAGCGAGACCCCGCGGTGGCCGGTGCGGCGCAGCTCGCCGCGCACCACCAGCAGCCAGGAATGGAAGACCGTGGCGGCGTAGGGGCCCTGGGCGTCCTCGAAGAAGGTCGCGTCGACCGGGCCGGTGCCGTCGTCGAGGGTCAGGAAGATGACACGCCGCCCGGAGCGGATCGGCGGGGTCTGGGTGGCGACCTTGACCCCGGCGACCAGCAGCTCGGCCTTGCTGCGCTGCCCGAGCAGGTCGCGGCTGCGGGTCGCCCCGAGGGCGTCGAGGAAGGGGCCGTAGGTGTCGACGACGTGCCGGCTGGCGTCGAGGCCGAGGATCTCCAGCTCCGCGCGCATCCGCTCCTCCCCGCTCATCTCGGGCAGCCCGGAGAGCTCCCCGTCGCCGGGGGCGTCGCCGAGGTCGAGGGCCAGCTGGACCGACTCCACCGGCTCCGGGGGCGGGGCGGTGCGGGCCTGGGCCGAGGAGCGACCCCAGATCCCATCGCGGACAGGGGCGCCGGAGTCGTCGCGGTAGCCGGTACCGAGGTCCGCGGGACGCCGGTCGCCGCGCAGGTCCCGCTCCCCCACCGACTCCGCCCCGCGCTGTCGCTCGCGCACCTCGGCGTCGCTGGAGTTGCGGGCCGCGGCCGCGTCGGCCACCGCGACCGAGCGGGCCGGTGTGCGGGAGCGCCGGCCGGTGCTGCGTCCTCGGGCGGCGCGCTCGACCGCGCGGCCGTGCCGGTCGAGCTCGGCCACCTGCAGGAGCAGGTCGCGGCGGGTGACGGTGCCTCGCCGGCGTACGTCGGCGCCGGAGGTGTCCCCCAGCCCGTAGGTCGCGTCGAAGCCACCGGCCAGCACCAGCCGCTCCACGACCGGGCGGGAGACCCGCGCGCGGTGCCAGAAGTCGCTGAGCGAGTGGTAGGGCCGGGCCGCGACGACCCGGTCGACCTCGGCCTCGCTGATGCCCTTGACCTCCGAGAGCGAGAGCCGGATGCCCCACCGCCTGGCCCCCTCGGGCTGCTGATCGGTCCACCACGGCGCCCCGGGGCCGGGCCCCGGGCCCTCGGCGAGCACCTCCACGGAGTAGTCCCTGCCGCTGCGGCCCACGTCGAGGCCGAGCACCTCGATGCCGCAGCGGCGGGCGTCCTCGAGGATGAGGCGCTTGGGGTACATGCCGGGGTCGTGGGTGAGCACCCCGGCCAGGAAGTGCGCCGGCCAGTGCGCCTTGAGCCAGGCCGACTGGAAGGTCGGCAGCGCGAAGGCGGCGGCGTGGGCCTTGCAGAACCCGAAGGAGGCGAAGGCCTCCAGCACCGACCAGACCTCCTCCACGACGTGCATGGGGTAGCCGCGCCCCAGGGCGCGGGGGAAGAACCACACCTTGGTCTCGGCCATGCCCTCGCGGTCCCCGAGCGCGCGGCGCTTCTCGTCGGCCTCCGCGAAGGTGACGCCGGCGAAACGGCCGATGATCTCGATGACCTGCTCGTGGAAGACCACGACCCCGCGGGTGGGGGCGAGGATCGGGCGCAGGTCGTCGTGGAGGTAGCGCGCGGCCTTCCAGCCCTGCTTGACCTCGAGGTAGGGGGTGATCATGTCGCTCTTGACCGGCCCGGGACGGAACAGCGAGATGTCGGTGATGACGTCCTCGAAGGTCTCGATGCCGGACTTGCCGACCAGCTCGCGCTGGCCCGGCGACTCGATCTGGAAGATCCCCAGCGTCCGCGCGGTCGAGATCATCTCGTAGGTCGCGGGGTCGTCGTGGGGCACCTGCTCCTGGTCGTCGAGGTCGATCTCGACGCCCTCGAGCCTCTTGATCTCGCTCACGGCGTGGGCCATCGAGGACTGCATCCGGATCCCGAGCACGTCGAGCTTGAGCAGGCCGAGGTCCTCGACGTCGTCCTTGTCGAACTGGCTCATCGGGAACCCCGCGAACGACGCCTCCACCGGGGTGCGGTCGAGCAGCGTGGCGTCGGAGAGCAGCACCCCGCACGGATGCACCGCCACGTGCCGCGGCAGGCCGTCGAGACGCTCGACGAGCTGGAACATCAGGTCCAGACGCTGCTCCCCCAGCCCGCTGGCGCGCAGCTCGGGCAGCTCGCGCAGCGCGGTGCGGGCATCGCGCGCGCGGATGTGCGGGAAGGCCTTGGCGATGGCGTCGGTCTCCAGCGGCGGCATGCCCAGCGCGGCGCCGACGTCGCGCACGGCGTGCCGCACGCGGTAGGTGTCCATCATCGACACGCACACGCAGCGCTCGCCGCCGTAGCGGTCGAGGATCGCCTCGTAGACCTCGGTGCGGCGCGCGGACTCCACGTCGACGTCGATGTCGGGCAGCGCCTGGCGCAGCGGGGAGAGGAAGCGCTCCATCAGCAGCTGGTGGCGGATCGGGTCGACCCCGGAGATGCCGAGCAGGTAGGTCACCAGGCTGCCCGCGCCCGAGCCGCGGGCCGCGACCCGGACCCCGAGGTCCTTGATCAGGTCGGTGACGTCGCCGACGGTGAGGAAGTACGACGCGTAGCCGAGGTCGCGGATCACCCCGAGCTCGTCGTCGAGGCGCTTCCACACCACCGCCAGGCCGCTGCCGCCGTAGCGGCGGCCGATCGCCCCCTCGCAGCGGGCCCGCAGCGCCGTATCGGCATCGGGGTGGTCGGTGGAGAGCGAGAACTCCGGGAAGTGCACCTCCCCCAGGCCGAGGTCGCCGCGGGGGTCGAGGGCGCAGCGCTCGGCCAGCGCGCGGGTGCGGGCCAGCAGCCGCGCGGCGTCGGAGGGCCCGCCACCGGCGGCGTGCGCCACCTCGTCGGCGACCTGGCGCATCTGCGGCCCGGACTTCAGGTGCCCCTCGGCGTTGGTGCGGTCGACGTGGCGCCGGTCCAGGGCGACCAGCCGACGGGAGGCGTCGAGCACGTCGGCCGTGGCGGCGTCGCGGCGCTCGGCGTAGCGCACCTGGTTGGTCAGCACCGTCGGCAGGCCGACCTCGGCAGCCACGCGGGCCAGGTGGGCAGCACGGGCCGCGGAGCCGGGCAGCCGGTGGTGGACCAGCTCGACCTGCAGGCAGCCGGTCGGCACCAGCGCGCGCCAGCGGGCCAGCTCGGCTCGGACCAGGTCGTCGCGGCGCCCCTCCAGCGCCGGTCCGAGGAGCGATCCGGGGCCGAGCAGGACCACCACGTCGCCGGAGCCCAGCAGCGCGGCGACCTCGGGGACCTCCGGGTCGAGCACGGGCGTGCCCCGCTCGCCGGCGAGGTGGGTCGCCGAGAGGATCCGGCACACCGCGGCCCAGCCGCCGCGACCGCCCCCGGGGCCGGCTGCGTGCGCGAGGAGGGTCACCCGCGGCAGGCGCGGGTCGCGGAAGGCACCTCCGCGCACCGGCGTACGACGGCGGCTGCCGGGCTCCCCGGCAGGGCCGCCGCCCGGTGCGCCCGGTGAGCTCGGGCGGTAGGCGAGGTCGACGCCGAGGACCGGGGAGATGCCGGCGACCTGGCAGGCCTTGGCGAACTTCACCGCGCCGTAGGTGCCGTCGCGGTCGGTGAGCGCCAGCAGGTCCATGCTGTGCTCGACGGCCCGCTCCACCAGGCGCGGCGGCAGCGAGGCGCCGTGGCGCAGGGAGTAGCCGGAGGCCACGTGCAGGTGGGGGAACGGGTCGCGCACGGCTCGCTCCTTCGTCTCGTCTCGGCTCGACCCCGGACAGCTCCTCGACCGCTGCTCGCACACCTCTCATGGGACCGAGAATGTGTCGAACACCTGTTCGAAGAAGGCGTCAGCGTAACCCCGCCCGAGCGCGGCCGGTCAAGTCCTTGACGCACTGTCGGAGGTCGGGAGTACCGTCGCCCATGTTCGAACATCCGTTCGATCATCAGGGGTCGAGGGAGCCCCGGGCGACCCGCCCGGGAGGAGGACGGTGAGTGAGGATGCGACGCTACGACGAGCCCGTGGAGGTGCGCCGCGGCCCGGTCCCCGGCTGGCCCGGTGAGGGCCCGGCCCAGCTGCTGTGGCGGGGGCGGCTGTGGAAGGTGCGCGCCGTGGTCGCGCACTGGGTGGAGACCGGCCCCTGGTGGCAGCACGCCCACGTGCACGCGGTCATCGGCTCCGAGGAGAGCGGCACCGAAGCCTCGACCGGCGGGGCCGGCGGCTCCACCGCCCTGCTCGAGGAGCTGCTCGGCGAGCGGGAGGTCTGGCGGGTGGAGGTCGGCCGCGGCCCCGGCCGACCCGAGCCCCAGGGATTGCCGACCACCGGGGTCCTCGAGCTGACCCACGACACCGCCGAGGGCCGCTGGCAGCTCGTCGGCTGCACCGACTGACCCACTGCCCCTGACGACAGAACCAGAGACCTGGAGAGACAGATGTCCCCGCAGACCCCGTACCTGCTGCCCGCCACGACCCACTCCTACCTCGCCCGCGCGGCGGAGTCGCTCGCCGAGGCGACTGCCTCGCGCGACGTCCCGACCCGCTACGCCTGCGCCCACGTCGCGGCGCTGCGCGCCGCTGCGGCACTGCTCGCCGCCCGGGCCCGGCCCCAGCCGACCCGGGGCCGGCGGCAGAAGAACGCGTGGGTGCTGCTGACCGAGGTCGCTCCCGAGCTCACGGAGTGGGCGACGTTCTTCTCCGCCGGGGCGGCCAAGCGGGCAGCGGCCGAGGCAGGCTCGCGGCGCGCCGTCACCGAGCGCGAGGCCGACGACCTGGTGCGCGACGCCGACCGGTTCCTCGCGGTCGTCGAGCAGTCACTGGGCCTGGTGCCCCACGCCGTGGGCGCCGGCACCGTCGTCCCCACCTCCAGGGTGGTCGAGCACCGCGCCGGCTGACGCCGGGACGTCACTCACGCACGGCCGAGAGGTCGCTCACGCACGGCCGAGAGATCGCTGGCGCACGCCGGTGAGGGACCGGCGGCGGGTTCAGACCGCGCCGCGGTCGACCCGGGAGCGGGTGGCGCGCAGGTGCTCCGAGGTGCTCGGGTGCCACATGGCGACCAGCAGCGCCACGATGAGCGCGATCGCGAGGTAGCTCAGCAGCAGGAAGGTGGTCGGCGGGTCGACGCGCATGCCCGACCCGGTGGCCACGGCGGTCATCACCAGCAGCACGGTCAGGCAGACCCGAGCCCAGTGGTGGCCGTGGGCGTAGAACATGGTCAGGACCACCACCAGCGCCGCGACGGTCACGAACAGCACCGACGCCACGGCGAAGAACTGCGGCACCGCGATCGGCCGCTCGTCGATGAGGTAGTCCAGTCCCCGCTGCGCCACGATCTCGCGGGCGTCGCGGTGACCCTCGGCCCAGTTGAGCACCATCCGGTCGCGCAGCAGCCCGACCAGCGCGACCGTGAGCAGGCCCAGGCCCAGGAAGGTCCCCAGCAGCGCCAGCGAGATCCGGTGCGC
>JAYYWX010000071.1:0-11104 GCA_036341255.1 Actinomycetota bacterium
CCAACATCATCACCTCGCTGGCCGACAAGACCATCTCCGGCGCGGTGGCGCTCCTAGCGGTCGACGTGCTGCCCTGGACCGTCGTGGCCTCGATGAGACCGCTGATGCCGCTGGCCGGGTCGCGACCGGAGCCGGCAGTACGCTCCACCGCATGAGCAGCCCCCAGGCCCACCTCGTCCTGACCGTCATCGGAGCCGACCGTCCCGGCCTGGTCTCCGCGGTCTCCGCACCGGTCGAGCGGCACGGCGGCAGCTGGCAGCAGTCCCAGATGGCCCGGCTGGCTGGTGAGTTCGCCGGCATCGTGCTGGTCACGGTCCCCGACGGCGCGGTCGAGGCGCTGGAGGCCGACCTGGCGGCGCTGGCGGGTGACGGGCTGCGCGTCGACGTACGCCGCACCGATGCTCCTGCGGAGCCGTCCCCGACGAGCGTGGTGCTGCACCTGCTCGGCACCGATCGCCCGGGCATCGTCGCGGAGATCTCGCGCACCATCGCCGCTCACGGCGTCGGCATCGAGAGCCTGGCCACCGACCTGCGGGAGGCGCCGATGGCCGGCGGCCTGCTGTTCGAGGTCGAGGCCGAGCTCAGCGTGCCAGGGGAGTCCGGTCTCGACGAGCTGCGCGCTGCCTTGGAGCAGATCGCCGACGAGCTGATGGTCGAGCTCAGGCTCGAGTGACCTTGCGGGTGCGTCGGCGCAGCTGGAGGATCCGCAAGGAGCCGGCCGTCGCGGTGAGCAGGATGCCCGCGGCAACGGCGATGAGCAGCGCGACCGCGACCGGGGCCTCGCCCTCGAAGGAGAGGAAACGGACCGTCGTGGTGTCGGTGTTCTGGGCGATGAAGACGACCAGCAGCACCAGCAGCAGGCCCAGCCCGACGGTGCCCACCCACACGCCGCTGGTGCGTGACCCGCGCAGCGGGTTCTCCGGCTTCGCGGTGCTGTCCCGCTTGCCGGACTCCGAGCCCTTCGTGGGCCCGCTCGGCCCGCTCGGCTCCGACGACGTCGGCTCGGTCGGGGTCTCGGGCTTCTCGCTCGGGGTGCTCACGGAGCCAATGTAGTGGTTCGGTGGGCTGGACCAGTTCGCCCGGATGGCGGGATCTCGGGGCGGTTCACCTGACAGGTGCCGGCCCGCGGCCTAGTGTTCTTCTCGAACCGCTGGTGACCCGAGACACCAGCGGTTCTCTACATTTCCGAGGCTGCTGCGACGCCCAGCGGCTCCAGCACGTCCTGCGCGAAGCGTTCGAGGCCGTCGAGCTTCTGCTCCAGCCCCACGTCCAGCCCGTGGTAGTAGGCCCACGGCATCGTCATGACGTCGGTGACGCCCAGCTCACCCGCTCGCGCGAACTGCTCGGGGGTGAAGGCGTCGGTGAGCGCGGTGATCACCGAGAAGTCCCGCTCGTTGCCCGCCTCCTCGCGCATCCGGGCGAGCGTCGCGGCGTGCGCGGCCGCCTCCTCGACGGTGTAGAGGTCGCCCACCCAGCCGTCGTGGCGAGCGGCGCGGCGGAAGGCGACCTCCGACAGCCCACCGACATAGACCGGGATGCGCCGGCTCGGCGTCGGCTCCATGACCATGCGCGGGGCGGAGTAGAACTCGCCGTCGAACTCGGTCCAGCCGGGCGCCCAGAGCGCTTCCATCAGGCGCAGCGCCTCGTCGGTGCGGCGCCCGCGGGTGCGGAAGTCCTGCTCGAGCAGCTCGAACTCCTCGCGGCACCACCCGATGCCGACCCCCAAGGCGACCCGGTCGCCGGAGAGCACCGCCGCGGTGCCCACCGACTTGGCGACCTGGAAGGGGTTGCGGAGGGCCGGGACGTAGACGGAGGTGAAGAAGCGCAGCCGGGTCGTCACCGCAGCCAGCGACCCGATCAGCACCCACGGGTCCGGCCACGCCGCATCCCGGTCCCACCGGCGCTCACCGTCGGCGGTGTAGGGGTACGGCGTCTCGAGGGTCTCGAGGTCCACGACGTGGTCGGGGACGGCCATCGAGTGGTAGCCGAGTCGGTCCGCGGCCTGCGCCAGGACGGGCAGCTCGGTCACGGGCAGGTAGGCGGTGCTGAGGCTGAAGCGCACCTCGGCACTCTACTGCCGGACTAGAACAGGTTCTAGCGACCCGCTGTCACTCGTCGGGTACGACGTGGACGGCTGCCTCCTCGGCCGAGGCCGCGGCCCCGTCGATGCCGACGTCGTCGCCGACGAGGTCCTTCTCGGTGTCCTCGCCGAGGCCCTGGTCGGGGTCGACGAGTCGCCCGGCGCGCTGGTCGCCGACCTCACCGTCGTCGAGGTTCTCGGTGGGGACCTCGGCGTAGGGGTCGGGCTCCGGCACCTCCTGGGCGATGCGCTGGTCCAGCGACTCGCCGGTGGCCTCCTCGTAGGGCGTGTTGCCGTAGCCCTGGGCGGGGGAGTACTTCTCCGGCGGGGAGTAGCCCCGGTCCAGCTCGTCGGCCACGTCGCCCTCGACGTCGGTGAGGTTGTCCAGCCCGACGGGCTGGTCCTCGTCGTCGACGCTGTAGTCGCCGTAGCTCTCCGCGGCGGTGGTGGCGTCGGGCTCCATGTCGGACGCTTCGCTCTGGCTCATGGCCCCAACGTAGGCACGTGGACGGCCCGGTCAGCCCACCCGGTCAGGCGAGCCGGCGACAGCCAGGGGGGTCAGCGGGTCCCGTAGAGGGTGGTGCGCTCGCGGACGGGGCGGTCGATGCCGGCGCCGATCTCCTCCAGCTCGGCGACGGTCTTGGCCGAGCCGTGCTCGGAGCCGGCCATCCGGGAGATGGTTTCCTCCATGAGCGTGCCGCCGAGGTCGTTGGCACCGGCACTGAGCATCGCGCGGGTGCCCTCGATGCCGAGCTTGACCCAGGAGGTCTGGATGTTGTCGATCCGCCCGTGCAGCAGGATCCGCGCCATCGCGTGGACCGCGAGGTTGTCGCGCATCGTCGGCCCGGGGCGGGCGACGCCGGCGAGGTAGATCGGTGCGGAGGTGTGCACGAAGGGCAGCGGCACGAACTCGGTGAACCGGGCGGCGCCGTGCTCGAGCGCGGCGTCCTGCATCCGCGAGAGGACGCGCAGGTGGCCCACCCAGTGGCGGGGGTTGTCGACGTGGCCGTACATCATCGTCGAGGTCGTCGGCAGCCCGATGCGGTGCGCGGTGGAGACGATGTCGATCCAGGTCCGGGCAGGCAGCTTGCCCTTCGTCAGCACCCAGCGGACCTCGTCGTCGAGGATCTCCGCGGCGGTGCCGGGCAGCGACCCGAGCCCGGACTCGCGGGCCTTGATCAGGAAGTCCTCGACCGACAGGCCGGTGCGGGCGGTGCCGTTGACGACCTCCATCGGCGAGAAGGCGTGCACGTGCATCTCGGGCACCCGCTGCTTGACCGCGGTCGCGAGGTCGAAGTACGCCGAGGCCGGCAGGTCGGGGTCGATGCCGCCCTGCATGCACACCTCGGTCGCGCCGAGGTCCCAGGCCTCGGCGGCGCGGTCGGCGACCTCGTCCATCGACAGCGTGTAGGCGTCGGCGTCGGTCCTGCGCTGCGCGAAGGCGCAGAACCGGCAGCCGACGTAGCAGACGTTGGTGAAGTTGATGTTCCGGTTGACCACGTAGGTGACGTCGTCGCCCACGACCTCGCGGCGCAGGTCGTCGGCCAGCCGGCACACCTGCTCCAGCAGCGGCCCCTCGGCCGTCATGAGGGTCAGCGCGTGCTCGTCGGAGAGGTTGCCCGGGTCGGCCTCGGCCGCCGCCAGCGCCTCGCGTCCCTCGCTGTGCAGGACGGCGGGGGCCCCGGTGCGGGTCGCCGCGGCACCGACGGTCTCCCAGTCGCCGTAGACCTCGGCGAAGTCCGAGCGCCGGTCCTCGGTGCGTCCCCCTCCTGGCCCCTCGGCGTCGATGGCGGCGAACAGGTCGGTCCTGCCGGTCGACTCCAGGCCGCCGTCGGGCTCCTGCCACGCCAGCCCCTCGGGTCGTACGCCGGGTCGCGCGAGCCCCTCGGGAGTGGCCAGTGCCGCCACGTGGGACCGCACGCGCGGGTCGATCCAGGCCGCGTCACCGGCCAGCGAGGCGCGGACGTACTCCGGGTGGACCGTGAGCCGCGCGGCCAGCTCGAAGCCGGCCTCGGCGCTGATCTCGGCCAGCCGCTCCACCGACGGCCAGGGGCGCTCGGGGTTCACGTGGTCCGGCGTCAGCGGGGAGACCCCGCCCCAGTCGTCGATGCCGGCGCCGAGCAGGGCGTGGCACTCGGCGAGGTCGGTGAGGTTGGGCGGTGCCTGGACCCGCGCCCTGGGGCCGAGCACGAGCCGGGTGACGGCGATCGCGGCGAGGTACTCGTCGAGGCCGAGGTCGTCGGCGTGCCGCATCGCGGTGTCGGGCTTGGCCCGGAAGTTCTGGACGATGACCTCCTGGATCGACCCGTAGGCCGTCGCAGAGGCGCGCAGCGCGAAGATCGTGTCCGCCCGCTCCGCCAGGGTCTCGCCGATGCCGACCAGCAGGCCGGTCGTGAAGGGGATCGAGAGCCGACCGGCGTCCTCGAGGACCCGCAGCCGCACGGCCGGGTCCTTGTCGGGGGAGCCGAAGTGGGCCTCGCCCTTGGTCTCGAAGAGCCGCCGCGAGGTCGTCTCGAGCATCATCCCCATCGAGGGGGAGACCGGCTTGAGGCGGTTCATCTCCTCCCACGACATGACGCCGGGGTTGAGGTGGGGCAGCAGCCCGGTCTCCTCCAGCACCCGCACCGCCATCGCGCGGACGTAGGCCAGCGTGGAGTCGTAGCCCTGCTCGTCGAGCCACGCCCGCGCCTCGGGCCAACGGTCCTCGGGGCGGTCGCCGAGGGTGAACAGCGCCTCGAGGCAGCCCATCTGAGCGCCCTGCGAGGCGATCGCGAGGATCTCGTCGGGGGAGAGGTAGGGCGCCCGGCCGTCCCGCGCCGCCTGCCCCGGGGTCTCCACGAACGTGCAGTAGTGGCAGCGGTCGCGGCACAGCCGTGTGACCGGGATGAACACCTTCGGCGAGTACGTCACCACGCCGGGACGACCCGCGGCCTCCAAGCCGGCGTCGCGCACCCGCGCCGCCGCGGTGCACAGCCGCTGCAGGTCCTCGCCGGACGCGGCGAGCAGCACCGTCGCCTCGGCCGGATCGAGCCGAGCGCCACGCTCGACGCGGGCCAGCGCCCGGCGTACCTGCTGCGGGGTGGGCTGCTCGTTCATCGACTCAGGCTAACGACCGGCCGCGCGGCGACGTGACCTGGCCCACCGGCCAAGACGGGTGCTTGATCGGGGTCCGACTGGTCTGGAGGGATCGTCCGGACTTGTTCGAGCATCGGACCGTGCCTTTTCCTTGACGTCGATCGTTTGGTTGTCTGGAGGCCAGCGGCGCATGGGGGATCAGACAGGCATGAGCACTGACATGAGCACAGGTACGACCACGGACGCGGCCCCCGGCAGCGGGGCGAGGCTCGGACGCCTCGCCCTGATCGGGGCCGCCGCGGTGCTGGTCGGCGCACCGATCCTGGCCGGGCTGGTCCTGGCCTGGCAGGTCCACCCGCTCCTGGTCGTGCCGACCTACCTGGTCGGCATCCCGGCCTGGCTCACGCTGCTCAGTGGCGCGTGGAGCCTGGTCGGCCGGCTGCGGCCGACGCGCGGGGAGCCGCTCGGTGCGGCCGGTGCGGCCGGTGCCGGGAGTGCCGCCGGTGAGCAGCTGCCGACGGTGCGCACCGAGCTGCGGCTGCCGCCCCCGCGGACCGAGGTCTCCTCGACGGCGCGGACCGAGGTCCGCACCCTCGCGACGGGGACGGCGCCGCGGGTGCTCAGGACACCCACTCCTTGATCTGGGCGATCGTGCCGGCGGGGTCGTCGCTGGCCGGGGTGACCGACAGGTTCGTGACGCCGGACTCCTTGAAGGCCGCGATCCGCTCCTTGACGTAGGACTCGGGGCCGACCAGGTTGCCGGCCTCCAGCCACTCGAGCGGGACCAGCGCCTCGGCCTCCTTCTTCTTGCCCGAGAGGTAGAGGTCCTGGATCTCCTTGGCCTCCTTCTCGAAGCCGTACTCGCAGGCCAGCTGGTTGTAGAAGTTCTTGTCGCGCGCGCCCATGCCGCCGACGTAGAGGGCGTACATCGGGCGCATGAAGTCCAGCAGCGCCTTGGTCTCCGGGCCCTCGCCGATGGCGACCATGCCGCCGGCGCAGACCTCGAGCGGGGCCAGGTCGGCCGAGCGCTTCGCGGCGCCGCGGGCCAGCGGCTCGCCCCACACCTGCTGGGCCTTCTCCGGGTAGTAGAGGAAGGGCAGCCAGCCGTCGGCCACCTCGGCGGTCATGGCGACGTTCTTGTCGCCCAGGGCCGCCACCCACAGCGGCACGCTGGGGCGCTCGGGCTTGTTGAGCAGCTTCAGCGGCTTGCCCAGGCCCAGCCCCTGGCCCTCGGGGAGGGGCAGCGAGATCGTCTTGCCCTGGTAGTCCAGCTTCTCGTGGCGCAGGCCCATCCGCAGCACCTCGATGACCTCGCGGGTGCGGGTCAGGGGCCGGTCGTAGGGCAGGCCGTGGAAGCCCTCGATGACCTGCGGGCCGGAGGCGCCGAGGCCGAGGACCGCGCGACCGCCGGAGACGTTGTCGAGGCCGGCGGCGGTCTGCAGCAGCGCGCCGGGGGTGCGGGAGTAGACGTTGAGGATGCCCGCGCCGATCTGGACGGTCTCGGTCTTGGCGGCGAGGTAGCCCATCAGGGTCGGGGCGTCGAAGCCGTACGGCTCGGCGACCCAGATCAGGTCCAGGCCCGCCTTCTCCAGGCCGACGACCTGATCGGCGGTCTCACGCGGGTTGCCGGCGTAGACGAGCGGCATCGACAGCTTCATGGGGTCCTCCACGGCTCCGGGGTGGTGTACGTCGACCGTGACAGTATCAGTGTCACAATCGGTCGGGTGGGAGACGTGGGTCACCCGTCGGCGAGGCCCAGGGCCCGCCCGAGCGCACCCGCGAGCGCGGCGGCGTACTCCGTCGTGAGGTGGTCGGTGTCGCGGTAGGACAGCGTGCCGCCGATGACCACGGGGCACAGGTCCTGCCAGCACAGCCACGGCGTCGGGTCGACCACGTCGGCACCGTGCAGCAGCGCCACCTTGACCGCCACGTCGCCCAGCAGCGTCGACCGCTCGACGGGGGTGAACATGCAGTCCAGCAGGCTGGGACGCGAGCTGGTGAGGCAGTCGCCGGGGTCGTGCCCGGCCTTCGGGACGTCGCGGATCAGCACGGTGCGGTCGGCGGCGGTGTCGAGCTCGTCGAAGAGCGAGTCGTAGCCGTCCTCGAGGACGTCGGCGACCTCGTCGAGGGCCTCGTGGCGCTTGCCGTCGACCCACACGCCGTTGACCGGGGGCGAGGACGCCACGATCGCGAGGTCGGGGGAGAGAGCCGCGACCGTGGCCATGCTCCAGTCCTGGAACTCCTCGCAGGCCTCGAAGACGACGGCCTCGCGGACCGGCGCCACCGTGACGTGGGCGGCCGGGCACTGGGGCTTGACGAGGTAGTAGGCGCGCCACCCGTGCTCGGAGGCGATCTGCTCCAGCGCGGGGATCCAGGCCCGGGCGTGGGAGTCGCCGAGCAGCACCAGGGTGCGGTCGCCGGAGCTGTCCCCGCGCGGGCACAGCGCGCGCACGTCGGCGTCCTCGTAGTCGCAGGCGCCGACGTCGGCGATCGAGCTGCGCAGGTCGAGCAGGTTCGGGGTGAGGTCGGAGGGGATGTCGACCTCGTTGCGGGCCGCCTCGACCGAGGCACGCACCAGGGCCACGGCCCGCTCGTGCTCGGCCAGCTGGGTGGCCTCGTCGATGGTGATCGCCGGGTTGTCGCCGTGCTCGCCGCCCTGGACGCCGGTCCACCACCAGCCGCCCCCCACGGTCGCGGCGACCAGGACGAGGCTGGCGGGGTAGAGGACCAGGCTGCGGGGCACGGTGAGCCGGCGTGCCGGGAGGCCGTGGCGGAACGGCTGCTCGACGAACCGGTAGGTCAGCGCGGCCAGGTTGACCACGACCAGCACCACCGCAGCCGTCTCGACGGCGGTCAGCTCGCGTCCGGCGTTGCGCTCGGTGAGGACCAGCGCCGGCCAGTGCCACAGGTAGAGGGAGAAGGACCAGTCGCCGACCCGGCGCATCACCGGGTTGTCCAGCAGCCATCGCACCGGGGCCAGCAGCAGCCCGGGCGTGGAGCCGATCAGGAGCAGGGCGGCCGTGCCGAGGACGGGGAGGGCGGCGGCGTACCCGGGGAAGGGCGTGGTCTCGTCGATGACCACGACCGCGGCGGCGATGGCGAGGACGCCGGCCAGCGAGAGCAGCCAGCCCAGCAGGCGCGGCAGGCGTGGCGCGAGACGGGGAGCGACGAGCGCGACGAGGGCGCCGATGCCGAGCTCCCACACCCGCGCCGGGGTGGAGAAGTACGCCGAGGTCGGCGAGGTCGCCGTGACGTGCACCGACCAGGCGAACGACGCTGCCGTCACCGCGAGCAGCACGACCAGCACCGAGCCACGAGCCAGGCGCTGCTGCTTGCCGCGCCGGCTCAGCACGCGGGCGGCGAGCGTCACCGCGATCAGCAGCAGCGGCCAGACGACGTAGAACTGCTCCTCCACCGCCAGCGACCAGTAGTGCTGCAGCGGTGAGGGCCCGGTCTCGGCGGCGAAGTAGTAGACACCCTGCTGCGCGAAGTGGACGTTGGCGAGGAACGCCGCGGACCAGGCGGCGTCGTCGAGGACGTCGCGGGCGTCGATGACCGTGGTCCAGAACAGCGACATCACGACCGTGGCGACCAGGACGACCGTCGCGGCGGGCAGGATGCGTCGCGCGCGTCGGGCCCAGAAGCCGGTCAGCGAGAGCGTGCCGCCGCGCTGGAGCTCGGAGAAGAGCAAACCGGAGATCAGGAAGCCGGAGATGACGAAGAAGACGTCGACCCCGACGAACCCGCCCGGGAGGTACGGGACCCCCGCGTGGGCGGCGACGACCGTGAGGACTGCGACGGCGCGCAGCCCCTGGACATCACCGCGGAACGCGCCGGACACGCTGCCGACGGTATCAACTGGTGAGGCCGGATGAGGCCCCTCCGCGCAGGGTGCGAGGATCGCTGCGACCCGTCCACGTCCCAGGAGAGGACCACTCGTGAGCGAGACCCCCACCACCTACCGCGTCGCCGTCATGGGAGGCACCGGCCCCCAGGGCAAGGGGCTGGGCTACCGCTTCGCCCGTGCCGGGCACGACGTGGTCCTCGGATCGCGGGCCGCTGAGAAGGCCGTCCCCGTCGCGGCCGAGGTCACCGAGCGCCTCGCCGGCGTCGAGGGCGCCGGCACCGTCACCGGTGCCGCCAACGCCGATGCCTGCGAGCAGGCCGACGTCGTGCTGCTCGCCGTCCCCTACGACGGCCACGACGAGCTCGTCGCCTCGCTGCCGCTGGCCGGCAAGACCGTCATCTCCTGCGTGAACCCGCTGGCCTTCGACAAGCGCGGCGCCCACGGCCGCGTCGTCGACGGCGGCGAGGGCTCGGCCGCCGAGGAGGCCCAGCGCCTGCAGCCCGAGGCCACCGTCGTCGGGGCCTTCCACAACGTCTCCGCCGTGCTGCTGTGGGGCGAGGAGGAGTTCCTCGACGAGGACGTCCTCGTCGTCGGCGACGTCCTCGAGGCCAAGGAGGTCGCCATGGACCTCGCCGCCTCGGTCACCGGGCGCCGCGGCATCGACGGCGGCAAGCTGCGCCTCGCGCGCCAGCTCGAGCCGTTCACCGCGGTGCTGATCTCGATCAACCGCAAGTACAAGACCCACGCCGGCGTGCGCATCACCGGCCTCGAGGGCCACTGAGGGGCCACTGATCACCTGACGTTCACCCGACCGTTCACCCCGGCGTCGCCGGGCCGAGGGTCGGTGCTCGCACCGTGGTGGGGTGACCACCACACCCGTCTCCCGGCTCGCGGTGCGCCGCACGTCATCGCTGGCCGTCACGCCGGCCGTCGCCGGCCACCGCGGAGCGAGCGGCCACCGGCCCGAGCACACCCTCGAGGCCTACCGCCACGCCATCGCCCTTGGTGCCGACGAGATCGAGCTGGACCTCGTGAGCACCGCCGACGGCGTGCTCGTGGCCCGGCACGAGAGCGAGCTGTCGGTGACGACCGACGTCGCGGACCGTCCCGAGCTCGCGCACCGACGCAGCACCCGGGTCGTCGACGGCCGCCCCGTGGAGGGCTGGTTCGTCGAGGACCTCACCCTCGACGAGGTCCGGCTGCTGCGGGCGCGCGAGCGCTGGCCCGCCCTGCGCGCCGGCTCAGCGGCGTACGACGGTGTGCTGGGCGTGCCGACCTTCGACGAGGTCCTCACGATGCTGGCCGAGGAGTCCGCGCGGCACGGCCGCAGCGTCGGCGTGCTGGTCGAGCTCAAGGACCCCGCCCACTCCGCGTCCCTCGGGCTGGACCTGGTCGACCCCCTGCTCGACGACCTGCGCCGCCACCGCCGCGACCACAGCCGCTCCCGGGTGAGCGTGATGAGCTTCGAGCCGACGGTGCTGCGCTCGCTGGCCGGCCGGACCCGGGTGCCGCTGATCCAGCTGGTCGAGCGGCTCGACGAGCGGCCCGCGGACTGGGCGATGACCGGCGACCCGCGGACCTTCGCGGACCTGGTGACGCCGGCCGGGCTGGCCCTGGTGGAGCGGTACGCCGACGGCATCGGCGCCCGGCACTCCCTGGTGGCCCACGACACCGGTGACCGGGTACTGCCGACCCGGCTGGTCCGCGACGCGCACCGCGAGTGGCTCTCGGTGCACGTGTGGACCCTGCGCGCCGAGGACCGCTTCCTGCCCGCAGCCTTCCGGGGCGGCGACGGCCCCGCCGGTCACGGTGACCTGCGGGGCTACGCCGCGTTGCTGCTGGAGATGGGGGTCGACGGGCTGATCACCGACCAGCCCGAGCTCTGCCTGGCCGCCCGCGACCTGCTCGAGGTCTGAGCGCGGCTAGCTCCAGCGGTCGCGCCGGGCGGCGCCGGAGACGGTGCTGGCCACCAGGCCCGCCGCCCCGGCCAGGACGAACGGCACCGGCAGCAGCCAGCGCACGTCACCACCGTCCACGGCGTCACTGGTCCACAGCGCCCACACCGCGACCAGGCCGAGGAACGCCAGGCCCATCACCAGCTG
>JAYYWX010000072.1:0-19000 GCA_036341255.1 Actinomycetota bacterium
CGGCCCGCGGGCTGCCCGTGGGCTGCCCGGGCGCCGCGGGGCCCCCCGCCCCGGCGACGGCAGACGGCCCGCCAGGTCGAGCCGGGCGGGCCTTCTGGGTGGAGCTAGCGGGTCACTGACCGCCGGTCAGCTTCTCGCGGAGCGCCTGCAGCGCCTCGTCGGAGGCCAGCGAACCGTTGTCGCCGGTCTCGCCCTCGTTAGAGGAGGAGTACGAGGTGGCCTCGCCGGCCTCGACCTCGGCCTTGGCGGCCTCCTGCTTCTGCTTGACGTGGGCCTCCCAGCGCTCGTGGGCCTTGGCGTAGTCCGCCTCCCACTTCGCGCGCTGCTCGTCGAAGCCCTCGAGCCACTCGCCCGTCTCGGGGTCGAAGCCCTCGGGGTAGACGTAGTTGCCCTGCTCGTCGTAGGTCGCGGTCATGCCGTAGAGGGTCGGGTCGAACTCCTCCACGTCGGCGGCCGCGGCAGTGTCGTTGGCCTGCTTCAGCGACAGCGAGATCCGGCGACGCTCGAGGTCGATGTCGATGATCTTGACCATGACGTCGTCGTTGACCTGGACGACCTGCTCGGGGATCTCCACGTGGCGCTCGGCCAGCTCGGAGATGTGCACCAGGCCCTCGATGCCCTCCTCGACGCGGACGAACGAACCGAAGGGCACCAGCTTGGTGACCTTGCCCGGGACGATCTGACCGATCTGGTGGGTGCGGGCGAAGTGCTGCCAGGGGTCCTCCTGCGTCGCCTTGAGCGACAGCGACACGCGCTCGCGCTCCATGTCGACGTCGAGCACCTCGACGGTGACCTCGTCGCCGACCGCGACGACCTCGGAGGGGTGGTCGATGTGCTTCCAGGACAGCTCGGAGACGTGCACGAGGCCGTCGACGCCACCGAGGTCCACGAAGGCACCGAAGTTGACGATCGAGGACACGACGCCCTTGCGGATCTGGCCCTTCTGGAGCTGGGTGAGGAAGCCGTGGCGGACCTCGGACTGGGTCTGCTCGAGCCAGGCGCGACGCGACAGGACCACGTTGTTGCGGTTCTTGTCGAGCTCGATGATCTTCGCCTCGAGGGTCTGGCCGACGTAGGGCTGCAGGTCGCGGACGCGACGCATCTCCACCAGCGAGGCCGGGAGGAAGCCGCGCAGACCGATGTCGAGGATCAGGCCGCCCTTGACGACCTCGATGACGGTGCCCTCGACGACGCCGTCCTCCTCCTTGACCTGCTCGATGGTGCCCCAGGCGCGCTCGTACTGGGCGCGCTTCTTGGACAGGATCAGGCGACCCTCCTTGTCCTCCTTCTGGAGGACCAGGGCCTCGACCTTGTCGCCGACCTCGACGACCTCGTGCGGGTCGACGTCGTGCTTGATCGACAGCTCGCGCGAGGGGATGACGCCCTCGGTCTTGTAGCCGATGTCGAGCAGGACCTCGTCACGGTCCACCTTGACGATGGTGCCGTCGACGATGTCGCCGTCGTTGAAGTACTTGATGGTCTCGTCGATCGCGGCGAGGAAGTCCGCCTCCGACCCGATGTCGTTGACCGCAACCTGCGGCGCGTCGTAGTCGGGGAGAGCAGAGAGGGTCGTCATAAGGGAAGTGGTTCCTTGGATGGGCAGAAGTCGTTCGGGCACGCGTCAGGGTCCGGTTCAGACGTGACGGCGACTGGGGCGGTGTCCGTGAGGACGACGCCGGCCACCGAGGCCGAGCCAGGTCCACTCCGTTCGGGACGCAGGCAGACCACAGGCGCGTCTGTCAGGGTACGCCGCCGCTGAGCGGCGAGTCCAACCGGCGCGAACCGGGTCGGCGGGCGACGCCCCGGGACGCCCGGTCTGGACCGGTGGGCCGCCCAGCGCATCGGACCGGATCGGTCGGGTACGGCCATCGTACGGCGACGTCGGTTCGACCCTTCCCACAAGGACGGCAGGACCGCCTCTCGCCGCCTCCGCAGCCCCCCGGGTGGTCCAGCTCCCTCCACCGCCGGGTCCTGTCTCCTCCGGTGCGCCGCGGTGCCTCCCCGCCATGAAACCCAGGAGACATCCATGTCCACCCAGTCCTCATCTCCCCCCACCCCCCGGCGTCGCCGCGCACTCGCCGCGGGACTCGGTCTCTCGACCGCCGCGTTCTACACGGTGATGACCGTCCCGTTCGCCCCCGCGGCGAGCGCGGCGCCGCTCCCCCTGACCACCGCGGCCACCGCCTCGAGCTCGGTGGACCTGCTGCGCGCCAAGGTGCTCAGCGTCCCCGGGCTGTTCTCCGCGGTCGACGTGTCCGTCGGGCGCGCCTCCGGCTCGCTCAACGCCGACGCCCCCCGCGCGGTGGCCTCGGCCGACAACATCGCGACCACCAACGACCTCATCGCGACGCTCGGCCTGGAGGAGGTGCTGCTCGACGAACTGCTCGGCAACGTCACCCAGTCGGCGGCGCCGGACAACGCGGCGCCCGCGACCGACTCCCTCCTCCCGACCGACGGCAGCCCGCTCGACGCCCTCGACCCGGTGCTGGACCTCGGCGTCTCCAACGCCACGGCCCACGCACGTTTCTTCGACGACGGCACCTGCCTGCCGACCTTCCCGGCGTTCACGACGTCGCGCATCTCCACCGCCGACGCCGAGGTCCTCGGTGCCATCGGCGTCCCCGGGGCCGTCAGCGTCTCCCACGAGACCCGCCTGGTCGACAACGGCCTGCCCAACGGCGGCCGCGACGTCGTCACCGAGGTCTCCGGCAGCACGGCGACGGTCAGCATCCTCGGCGAGCCGCTGCTGGAGGTCCTCGCCCCCCCGGTGCTGACGGTCAAGGCCGACGGCACCCCCGGGGTCGACGACGTGTCCTACACCGCTCCGGTCATCCGGCTCGCCGGCACCGGCGGCGACCTGGCGGAGTTCCCCTTCACCACTCCCGGGGAGCTCGGCCAGCTGATCGAGGTCTCGGTGGCCGAGCCCGTGGTGGAGGTGCTGCCGACCGGCGTGCGCGCGACCGTGGCCGGCGCCATCCACCTCAAGGTCACCCTGGCCGGCCTCATCGACGTGGCCCAGGTGGACATCTTCCCGATGACCGCCGAGGCGACTGCTCCTGCCGGCGGCGTCCAGTGCGGCACCGTGGGCGACTCCGACGGTGACGGCCTCAACGACGACGTCGAGCAGGTCATCGGCACCGACCCGAACGACCCGGACTCCGACGACGACGGCACCAACGACGGCGACGAGGACTTCGACGGCGACGGCCTGACCAACGTGGAGGAGGTCACCGGCTCGGAGAACGACGGCTATGGCAACGAGCCCACCGACCTCACCGACGCCGACTCCGACGACGACGGCCTCACCGACGGCCAGGAGGTCGACCTCACCGGGACCGACCCGAACAACCCCGACACCGACGGCGACGGCACCTCCGACGCCGACGAGGACCCCGACGCCGACGGCCTGACCAACCTCGAGGAGGTCACCGGCTCGGAGAACACCGACTTCGGCAACGAGCCCACCGACCCGCTGGTCGCCGACTCCGACGACGACGGCCTCACCGACGGCGAGGAGACCTCCGGCTCGGAGAACAGCGGCTTCGGCAACGAGGCGACCGACCCGAACGAGTCCGACACCGACGGCGGCGGCGTGCCCGACGGCGACGAGGTCACTGCGACCCCGGCCACCGACCCGAACGACGGCTCCGACGACGTCCTGGACCCGGCCGGCGACGCGGACGGTGACGGCGTCACCAACGGCGACGAGGTCTCCGGAGACGAGAACGACCTCTACGGCAACGAGCCCACCGACCCGCGTGACCCGGACTCCGACGGCGACGGCCTCACCGACGGCCAGGAGATCTACGAGACCGGCACCGACCCGAACGAGGCCGACACCGACGGTGACGGCACCCCCGACGGCGACGAGGACCCCGACGGCGACGGCCTGACCAACCTCGAGGAGGTCAGCGGCTCGGAGAACGACGACTTCGGCAACGAGCCCACCGACCCGCTGGTGGCCGACAGCGACGGTGACGGCCTCACTGACGGCGAGGAGACCTCCGGCTCGGAGAACGACGGCTACGGCAACGAGCCGACGAACCCCAACGCCGCGGACACCGACGGTGACCAGCTCACCGACTCCCAGGAGATCGACCTCACCGGGACCGACCCCAACGAGGCCGACACCGACGGCGACGGCACCTCCGACGCCGACGAGGACCCCGACGCCGACGACCTCACCAACCTCGAGGAGGTCACCGGCTCGGAGAACGACGACTTCGGCAACGAGCCCACCGACCCGCTCGACGAGGACTCCGACGACGACGGGCTCTCCGACGGCGAGGAGACCTCGTCCACCCCGGCGACCGACCCGAACACCCCCGACAACGAGCAGAACGTCGTGGACTCCGACGACGACGGGCTGACCGACACCGAGGAGGGCGAGCTCGGCACCGACCCGAACGACCCCGACACCGACGGGGACGGCCTGCTGGACGGCGCCGAGGTCAACACCCACCAGACCGACCCGCTGGACGCCGACACCGACGGCGACTCGCTCAGCGACGGCCGCGAGGTCCTCAAGATCGGGTCGAACCCGAAGAAGAAGGACACCGACAAGGACGGCCTCAAGGACGGCCAGGAGGTCAAGCGCTACAAGACCAACCCCCTGAAGAAGGACACCGACGGGGACGGTCTGAAGGACAAGGTCGAGATCAAGGGGACGGCCAACAAGGCCTACGGCAAGTGCCCGACCAACCCCAAGAAGAAGGACTCCGACAAGGACGGCCTCAACGACCGCGAGGAGATCAAGCGCTACGGCACCGACCCGTGCGACAAGGACACGGACAACGGTGGTGCCAGCGACGGCAAGGAGGTCCGGGCGGGCAGCGACCCCCTCGACCCCCGCAGCACCCCGAAGCACCCCTGACGGGGCGCTTCCCACCGGGGAGGGAACCCAGACCGCACCATGGCGGGGCGGGGCTCCCCTCGGGTCACCTGTGGCCCGAGGGGAGTCTAGGGAGCATCATCCGCCACCGCGTGCAGGTCACCACGGTGGGCCATGGCCACCAGCTGACGGTGAGCCAGGTCCGCCACCGGGTTGTCGCCGCGCCTGGTGGCCAGCTCCATGACGGCCACCAGGTCGGCGGCGCGGGCGCACTCGACCAGTGTCGCGACGTCGACCCCGCGTCGCTCGGCCACGGTGCCGAGCAGGGCATCGACGTACGCCTGGGCCCGGTCGAAGCGCAGCAGGTTGCCGAGGTCGGCCCACGGCGAGCCGGCATGGGCGAACTCCCAGTCCAGCACGCCGCTGACGCGCACTCCCCCGTCCCGGTCGTCGGGCTGGCTGACGAGCAGCACGTTCTTGGGGTTCAGGTCCCCGTGCACCAGGCACGCGCCCGTTGACCCGGCCAGCACGTCGTCCGCGTGTCGGCACAGGGCGGAGAGCTCACGGACCTCGGGATCGCTCAGCCCCAGGCGCGGCGCCAGGACCTCGACGAGCTCCTCGAGCAGCGCCGCGTCCCACGGCGGCTCCCACGCCTCGATCGCCAGGGAGGCGTCGGTGAACCGTCCGGCCCGCAGCTGGACCGTGCCCGCCAGCCGGGCGACGACCTCACCCAGCGCGGCCCCGGCCGCGGCGAGGCCCGGCTCGTCGAGCCCGGGCAGCAGCAGGTCACCCCGCGTGCCCGGCAGGTGCTCGGTGAGCAGCAGCCCGGGCGCACCCGAGACGACGTCACCGTCGCGCACCTCCACGACCGAGGGCACCGGTGCGCAGCCGGCCAGTGCCGCTGCCCCGAGCGCGAGCACCGCCGCGTCGCGCGTGGGACCGTCGTGGTCGTCGGGGTCGTAGACGCGCACCACCGTGCGCTCCCCGCCGGCCTCGGCCAGGAACGTGCGCCCCGACCAACCGCCCTCCATCGGTTCGAGCCCGGCGAACCCCGTCTGCTGCTCGTCCGACATGGGACGGATCCTGCCACCGCGTGGCGCCGGCCACGTAGCGTGCTCCCATGGCCCGACCCCCTGCCGCGTTCGCCCTCGACGCCGCACTGCTGCCCTGGCGGCTCGCGGTCGCCGCGACCCAGACGACCCTCCAGCTCGGCACCCTCGTCGCACCCGAGGGGCCGATCCGGCGTCCGGGAGGGTACGCCGACCTGGTGCTGCGGGTCATCGGCGAGCGTGGGTACGCCGAGCAGCTGGTCGACCTGCTGACCGACGAGGACGGCCCGATGCGACTGGCCGCGGTCGTCAACGAGCTCACTGCCCCCGACCGGCCGCTGGGCCGGATGCTGGCGCGCGACGGGGTCCTGGACCGCCTGCTCGCCGACGACGGTCCGCTGACCCGCCTCGTGGTGCGCGACGGCGTGCTCGACCGGTTGCTCGCGGCCGACGGCCCGCTGGACCGGCTGCTCGGCGAGGGCGGGGCGCTGGACCGGGTCGTGGCCGAGGAGGGCGTGCTCGAGCGGCTGCTGCAGCCCGACGGCCCGGTGGACCGTCTCACCCAGCCCGGTGGGCTCCTGGAGCTGGTGCTGCGCCCCGGTGGCCTGGCCGACCGGATGCTCACCGACGACGGCTTCGTCGAGCGTCTGCTGGCCGACGGTGGCACCCTGGACCAGCTGGTGGCCCTGGGCGACACGCTGGAGTCGATCCAGCCCCGGCTGGCGGAGCTGGCCGAGATCGTGCCCACCCTGTCGACCTCCGCGGACGCGCTCCACCGCGCCGTGGGTCCCCTCGGGGACCTCGCCGGCCGGCTGCCGCTCAACCGACGCCGCCCGCTTGCCGCCGGGACCCCCACCGGGACCCCGGCCGGAACCCAGGCGTGAGCGACCGGCTGCCGCCGGTCACGCCCGACTCCCGCGACCACCCGCCGCTGCCCCCGGTCCGGGCCGAGCGGCGCGACGTCGACGAGGCGGAGTCACGGGCGGCCAACGGGCCGGACTGGGACCGCTACGCCGACGACTACCAGGCCACGCACGGGGAGTTCCTGGGCGACGCGGGGTTCGTGTGGGGTCCCGAGGGACTGACCGAGGCCGAGGCGGGGGTCCTCGGCGACGTCCGTGACCGCGACGTGCTGGAGGTCGGTTCCGGCGCCGGGCAGTGCTCCCGGTGGGTGCGCGCCCGGGGTGGGCGCGGCATCGGCCTGGACCTCTCCCACCGCCAGCTGCAGCACTCGCGACGGCTCGACGAGACGACGGGTCTCGCGGTCCCTTCCGTCCGTGGCACGGCGACCGCGCTGCCCTTCCGCGACGCCAGCTTCGACGCTGTCTTCTCCTCCTTCGGAGCGCTGCAGTTCGTCGCCGACCTCGACGACGCGGTGGCGGAGGTCGCGCGGGTGCTCAGGCCGGGCGGCCGGTTCGCCTTCTCCATCACCCACCCCACGCGGTGGATGTTCCCCGACGACCCCGGGGACGAGGGTCTGGTCGCGTCCCAGTCCTACTGGGACCGCAGGCCCTACGTCGAGGTCGACGAGGCCAGCGGCGCGGTGTCCTACGTCGAGCACCACCGCACGCTGGGCGACTGGGTGACGGTCCTGGCCGCGCACGGCTTCCGCCTCACCACCCTGCTCGAGCCGGAGTGGCCCGAGGGCCACGAGCGCGTGTGGGGCGGCTGGTCGGCCGTCCGGGGTCGGCTCACCCCCGGAACAGCAGTGATCGGGTGCGACCTCGACTGAGGTCGCACCCGATCACGGGGGTGCCGGGGGGAGAGAGGTCAGCGGCCGGCGCCGACGGCCTCACGCTCGCGGTGCGCCACCGGGCGGGGGGACGGGCGACGCATCATCAGGAAGCCGACCACCAGCAGCAGCGGGCCACCGACCAGGCCGACGATCGGCAGCACGACCTCGATCAGCGTCAGCAGGGACAGGTTGTCCTCGGTGTCGGCCACGGAGGTCTCGACCTGCTCGTCGGTGAAGGCCAGCTGCAGGTCCAGCGCCGGGGTGCCGTCGGCGAGCCAGCGCTGCTGGTCCTCGGTCTGGTTGACGATCGAGCCGGTCTTCGGCTCGACGAAGATCTCCTTGGCGGTGGAGTACGTGCCCTGGGTGCCGGCGGCGACCTCGGCCGGCGCCTCGACGACGGAGACCTTGTAGACGTAGGTCTCCAGGCCGCCGACGTCCTCGGTGCGGTCGTAGACGGCGTCGACAGTCCGGCCGAGGGTGCCGTCCCAGTAGGGGTAGGTGATCTGCTCGGCGTTGAAGGGCCACTTGTTGACCAGACCGTCGTGCGGCGTGGCGTCGGCCGGCAGGTCGACACCCTCGTTGACGGCCTCGCCGGTCACCCGGTCAGTGGCGAAGACGTCCACCGAGGCGGTGATCATGTCCGCGGACCCGTCGACGCACTCGCGCTCGCCGCCGCGGTCGATCATCACGCAGGAGGTGGACACCCACGCGACGACGTCGTCGGTCGACACGTCGCTGTCGGTCCGGGTGTCGCTGATCGCGAAGATCGGGTTGCGCACCAGCTCGCCGCTGGACGCGTCGAGCTTGCCCGCCTCACCGTCGAGGTAGGTGATGGTCTGGACGTCCACCGGCGTCTTCTCCACGACACCCGGGGCCCACACGAGACCCAGCAGGCCGGCGACGACCAAGAACCCTCCGAGGCCGAAGACGACACGGCCGATCCAACTACGCACAATTCCCTCCCCAGGAAAAAGTCCCGTCCCCTCCCCAGGTGACGGTCATGCAACGAACCCAAGTTACTGCACCGTGAACGTTTTCGTGGCATTCGCCACAAACCTGGTCCCGTCCCCCGCTGTGCCACACTCGCGCGGTGCGTGGGGTGGAGGCAGCACGGGACTCCCGTGGCGAGACCGTCTGGGTCGTCGGGCTGCTGATGGTCGCCCTGGCGACGCTGGCCCGCGCGTGGGCGCTCCACGGCTCGTGGTTCTACACCGACGACCACCGACTCACCGGCGACGCGCTGGCCTCCCGCTCCCCCGGCGACCTGCTGGAGCCGTTCGACTCCCAGCTGATGCCGCTGGGTCGAGCCCTGGCCTGGCTGGTGACGACCTCGGGCCACGAGAGCTGGGTCGTCGCTGCGACGACCGTCGTGGTCACCTCGACGCTGGCCGGACTAGCGGCACTGGTCGCCCTGGTGGTGCTCTTCGGCGCTCGACCGGCGGTGCTCGGCCTCCTGGCCGGGTACCTCACCTCGGCGCTGACGCTGCCGGCCACGATGTGGTGGGCGGCCTCGCTCAACCAGCTCCCGCTGCAGGCCGTGCTCTGGAGCAGCGTGGCCACCTGGGTCACCTACCTGCGGACCGGACGCCTGCGCTGGCTCGCGGCGACGGGTGGGGTGCTTCTGATCGGCTTCGCGGCGTACGTCAAGACCGCCCTGGTGCTGGTCCTCCTCGCGGCGCTGCTGGTCGGCTGGTTCGCCGAGGGCGGGCCGGTGCGTCGGATGCGCGACTCGTTCGCCCGGGCGTGGCCGGCGGCCGTGGCACTGGGCCTGATGGCGGCGACGTACGCCGGCTACTACGCCACGCAGGTCCCGCAGGTGGTCGAGGAGGAGGTCGACTCCTCGGTCGCGGGCGACCTGGCCTGGCAGATGTTGGGGCGCACCCTGCCGACGATGCTGCTCGGTGGACCGTGGCGGTGGTCGAGCGACAACCCCCCGGTCAGCCGGGCCGATGCGCCCCCGGTCGCCGTCGTGGTCTCCTGGCTGGTGCTGGTCGGGCTGGCCGTCTGGCTGTGGCGCCGACGCACCCGCACCGGACGCTGCTGGCTGCTGCTGGGCGGCTACGCGCTGCTGGCCTACGGCCTGGTGGCGACCAGCCGGGCGCAGGTGATCGGCGCGGTGATCGGCACCGAGCCGCGCTACCTCACCGACGTCGCGCCGGTGGCCGTCCTGGCGCTCGGCCTGGCGGCGCTCGGCCTCCGGGGCGCGCCGGGGTCCTCGTCTCCACGGGCCCGCACGTCGGCCGGGCTCGCCGGTCGCTCGGGGGCGCTGCTGCTCGTGGCCGCCGTGGTGGTGGGCGGTCTGGTGTCCTCGTGGCGCTACGTGCACGTGTGGCACACCGACAACCCCGGTCGCGACTACCTCACCGCCGCCACGGACTCACTGGCGGGCGCCGGACCCGTCGACGTCGCGGACACGGTGGTGCCCGACGAGGTCGTGCCCGGCTACCACTTCCCGCGCAACACCACCGCCTACCTCCTGCCGCTGCTGGTCGACAACGCGCGCTTCCCCGCCGCCAGCGAGGAGCTGCACGTGGTCGCCGACGACGGCCGGCTCGTGCCCGCCGGCGTCGAGGGCGAGATCCGCTCCGGCACGGGACCCGAGGAGGGCTGCGGGTGGCGGGTGCGGTCGGGGTGGACGACGGTGCCGTTGTCCGGGGAGACGGTCGACCTGGTCTGGTGGCTGCGCATCGGCTACCTCTCCTCGACGGGCACCGACGTCCTGGTGCAGGTCGACGGTCGCGAGCCCGTGCGCGCGCCGGTCGTGCAGGGGCTGGGCGAGGTGCTGGTACGCGTCGAGGGCGGCTTCGACAGCGTCCGGTTGGGCGGACTGCCCGAGGGCGAGACACTGTGCGTCGACGAAGTCGTCGTCGGGGAGCTGGAGGTGGCGCGATGAGCACGATGGACCGGGCGCCCGCCCCCGCGGTCGAGGCGCCGCCGGAGACCGCCACGACCTTCCCGCACGTCGACACGCTCCGCGCGGTCGGCGCGCTGGCCGTGCTGACCACGCACGTGGGCTTCTGGTCGGCGTCCTACGGCACGAACGGCACCGTCGGCGCCCTCCTGGCGCGCCTCGACGTGGGTGTCGCGCTGTTCTTCACCCTCAGCGGGTTCCTGCTCTCGCGCGCCTGGCTGAGCCGGGCGGCCGCCGGTCGCGCCGCACCGGGCACGGGGCACTACCTGTGGAAGCGGGCGCTGCGCATCCTGCCGGTCTACGTCGTGACCGCGACGCTCGCGCTCGCGCTCATCGACGCCAACAGGGGCTTGGGCTGGGGCGACCGACTGGCGACGTACCTCCTGGCCTCGACGCTGGTCGACGCGACGTTCCCGGCCGGGCTCACGCACATGTGGAGCCTGGCCGTCGAGCTGCACTTCTACCTCCTGCTGCCGCTCCTGATGCTCCTCGGCGTCGGCCGCACCCTGCGACCGGCTCGCGTCGTCGCCCTGCTGGTCGTGCTCACCGCGCTGAGCACCTGGTGGCACCTCCACGGCGCGGCGTGGGCGCTCGGCGACAGCCTGGTCGCGACCCCGCAGTGGCTCGTCGGCTACCTCGACTGGTTCGCCGTCGGCATCGGTCTCGCGCTCGCCTCGGTGCTCCACGAGCACGGCCGCGGCGGTCGCGTCGTCGCCGGGCTGCGCTCACTGGCTGCGCAGCCTGGGGTCTGCTGGCTGCTCGCCGGCTCCCTGATGCTGGTCGCGACCACGCCCCTGGCAGGTCCGCTGGTCCTGGACCCACCGACCGACGCCGAGGCGCTCACCAAGAACCTCCTCTTCGCCGCCATCGGGGGCCTCGTCGTGCTGCCGGCCGTCATGCGCGAGGTGCCGCCGACCCCCACGACCTACGACCGGGTGCTGTTGCACCCGGCAGCCCGGCACCTCGGCTTCACGTCGTACGGGTTGTTCTGCCTGCACGTGCCGGTGCTGCACCTGCTCACCGCCACCACGGCATGGGAACCGTTCCAGGTCGACTTCTGGCCGCTGTGGATCGCCACCCTGGCCGTCAGCCTGGCCGCGGCGGAGCTGGCCTACCGGCTGGTGGAGCGACCGGCGCTGCGCCTGAAGGGCCGCCACCCGCTGGCCCGGCGCCGGGAGGAGTCGGCCGCCATCGCGAGCGCCCCGAGCACGGGCACCAGCGCCAGGTAGGACGGCCAGGCCAGGGCGCCGGCCCAGCCGTCGGCGTCACCCCAGGGCCGGACGGCGTACGCCGCCCCCACCGCCAGCAACGGACCGGCCAGGAGCCACGGAAGGGCCTCGGGAGCCGCCGGGACGCGACGCAGCAGCACGGGCACGAGCAGCCCGAGCACGGCACCGATGGCCGCACCCACGGTCCCGGCCAGCAGGCCACCGACAAGCGTGGCGGTGAGCCCCGCCACGAACGGACCGTGCCGCCTGGTGCCCAGCGCGGCCGGACCGACGGGCTGTGCTCGGCGCCCTCGACGCCAGGTGGCGGCCAGGGTTCCGAGGAGCAGGAGGAGCAGGGTCAGCGCCCCCACGGCGAGCCCGGCGCGGTAGGGCAGGTCCGGACCGAAGGTGGCGACGACGCGGCCGTCCTCGCCCGGCGCCGTCGGCACCAACCACGCCTGCTGCCAACCGTCGACGGTCAGCTCACCCAGGCTCCCGCCCGAGGCGCCGTCGAGCTCGGCGGACCAACCGGGGTTGGCGTTCTCGCGGGAGACCAGGACCCCGGCACGTCCTACCGGCAGCTCGAAGACCCGGGTCGCCGGCTCCTCCGCGACGGCGACCGTGGCGGGGTCCGGGCCGGAGGGCAGCGACCCGAGCACCACCGACACCGCCTCCACCGCGGCGGTGTCGGTCATCCCGATGCGCGTCTCCCCCGCGGTGAGCACGAGGCCGGGCTCGCGACGCACGTCCCGACCGCACGGCCGCAGCTCGACGTCGTCGCCGGCCAGCAGCGTGGCGGGCGCGGCCACCAGGCGTGTCGGCACGACCCGTCCCCCCACCTCGAGGTCGGGACCGGTGCCGCAGCTGAACCGGCGGGGCTCCAACGACGGCTTCAACGGCTCGTAGGGCACCCCGAGCAGGCGCAGCTCGCTGATGCCCGCACCGACCGGGCGACCGACGCCGTCGAAGCCGAGATCACGGGTGGGCTCGGTGCCGAGCACCTGCAGTCGGAGGCGGTCGGTCGTCACCGGGTCGTCGGACAGGTCGGCCCGTCCCTCGACCAGGTCGACGTCGCGGGTGCCGCCGGGCCAGGTGAGCCGGAGCGCGGTCGGTCGGGACGCTGCGTTGTCGGGGTCGAGGCGCACCCGCAGGCCCGCGACGTCCCGGTCCTCCAGCCACGAGACCTCCAGCGACGGGAAGTCCTCGGCGGGGTCCGCGACCCAGGTGGTGCCGGGGTCGCCGTCGATGGCGGCGAGCGCTCCGGCCCTCGGGTCCTCGACCGCCGTGGACGAGGCGCGCGCCGCGATGGCCCGTCCCTCGACGACCAGAGCGTCCAACGCGGCCCCCGCGCGGGGTCGACCACGCAGCGTCACGTCGTCGTACGTCGCCTCCGCGGGCAGCGTCACCACCCGGTCCAGCCCGTGGGGCTCCTCGTCGTCGACTGCTCTGCGGGAGTCGCAGCGGGTCTCCTCGCGGGTGCGTCGCAGGTCGGAGGCCACCACGCAGCCGGTCCGTGGATCACGGTCGGCGCGCAGGGCGATGACGTCGGGTTGGTCCCAGACGGAGAGCCATGACTCGGGGACGGCGGGCAGCACCCACGGGCGTCGCACGCCCAGCCCGGGGACCTCCACCTCCGCGAGGTGCAGCGGTCGGTCCGGCACGGCCGACTCGACCCGGAGCGTCGTCGTGGGCGCGCCGTCGAGCAGGACTGCGCGGGTCTGACCGGGGCCGAGCGCGAGCTCCTCGGTCGCGCCCGTGTCGGTGACGACCCGGACCCGTTGGTCCTCGAGCGCCGCGGAGCCGCCCGTGATCGTCAGCCGCTCGAGCTCGCGGACCTGGTCGAAAGTGACCTCCCACCACTGGGTGCCGGCGGCGAAGGGGCCGGTCCGGAAGGCGGTGCGCGGGTCCCCGTCCAGGGCCGCCCAGGGTTGTGCTGCCCGGCGTACCGGCCCCAGCGAGCTGGTCCACGCGTCGGAGGAGGACGCGTCGAGCGCGGCGACCCCCTCGAGCCGCGCCGTGGTGCGCCAGCGCGCGTCCCGGGTCGGGTCACCGACCTCGTAGTCGCGGGTGGGGTTGCCGTTGCGACGCGGCGCACCGGGCTCCAGGACCGGGCTGTCGGCGTCGTGGGTGCGCGCGAAGGCGTGCTCGCGCAGCCGCAGCCCGTCGGTGAGCACGAGCGGGCCCAGGACCGAGCGGAGGTCGTCGGCACTGGAGGACCCGAGGTCCTCGGGCAGGTCGACCGCCAGCACGCTGGGCCGCTCGTCCACGGCGCCGAGGTCGGCGAGGTCCGCGAGGTCCTCGGGTCCACCCACGACCACCGGGAGGTCCTCGGCCAGGACCGCCCGCTCGGCCCCGTCCACCGACCACACCTCCACGGCGCGGTAGCGGGTCTGCCAACCGCCACCGACCACGACGCGCTCACCGTCGGCGCCCTCGAGGCGTGCCTCGCCCCCGAGGACCGGCCCGAAGGTCTCGGCCACCACCAGTCCCGGCGACTCCTGCAGGGCCTGCCGCACGAGCAGCGGGTCGGGCACGTCGTCGGACCGGGTGAGGTCGTTGCGCACCACGACGTAGCGCACCCCCGCCCGAGCGAGAGCGTCGGCCAGCCCGGGCGACCCGCGCCCCTCGGCCAGACGCCGCTCGATGCCGTCGAGCATCCGGATCTGCCCGCCGGGGACGAGGGGTACGACGTTGCGCACCGCCCACCGGGAGTCGGCCAACCACTGCAGGGGCTCGTCGTCGGGCGAGCCCCACTGGTAGCGGCCGAACCCCGACCCGGGCACCAGGAGCGCGGTCGCGTCGCCGTCTGCGGCCCGGCGCTCCTCCAGCCACTGCGCCGTCGCGGACCAGTAGCCCGGCACGGCCACCACCGGCTCGCGCGGTGCGACCCGTCCCGTGAGGGCGGGCATCGCGCCGGCGGCCACCACGGCGACCGCGGTGGCGGTCAGGACGGCGGTGTTGAGCCGCTGCTGACGCGTGGCACCGGAGCCTGTCCTCGACCCCGCGCGCAGCTGCTCGACGGCGTACGCGAGGCCGATGACGAGGGGCAGCCGGATGATCGGGTCGAACTTGTGCACGTTGCGGATGGGCGAGAGGACGCCGTCGAGCAGGTCGTGCAGGGTCGCGGCACCCCAGCCCTGGACCGCGCCCTCGTGGCCGAGCGTCACCAGGACCAGCCCCACCGCCAGACCGCGGGCGAGGAACGCCCTGTGGGGGTTGCTGCGCAGCACCATCCCCGCGCAGCCGAGGAGCAGCAGCACCCCGGCGTCGAGCGCGAGGTAGGGCGTGCTCAGCAGGTCCCGACCCGCCCGCGAGGTGGTGTCGATGTAGGCGACCCAGTTCGAGGTGCCGCGCAGGGCGTCGGCGACCGTGGTGGGGAACGTCGTGACCGAGGCCGTCTCGATCCAGTCCAGGAACGGTGGGCTGTAGGCGCCCATGACCACCAGGGGCACCAGCCACCACAGGGTGCCGAGGAACGTGAAGACCGGCCACCACAGCATCAGCGACCGGCGCCGTGGTCCACGGGTGCGGGTGAGCAGCCAGACGACACCGAGCGGGATCACCGCGAAGGCTGCTGCGGCGTTGATGCCTCCGATGCACGCGACCGCGAGACCTGCCCAGGCGGCCGCCAGGCGCGGGGAGCCACGCTCGGCACCGACGACCAGGGGCAGCAGCACCCACGGGGCCAGGGCCATCGGCCAGCTCTCGCTGGAGATGGGGCCCATCGTCGTCAGCATGCGCGGCGACAATGCGTAGGCGGCACCGGCCAGGAGGCAGGCGAGGTCGCTGCGCACGCCGAGCGCGCGCACCAGGCGCGCGGTGCCGGCGAAGGCCACCGCCAGGACCAGGCCCCACCACAGCCGTTGCACGACCCAGCCCGGGAGCCCCGCCAGGACGCCGGTCAGGAAGAACGGGGCGGTCGGGAAGAGGTAGCCGTAGGCCTGGTTCTGCAGCTGGCCGAAGGCGCCCTCGCCGTCCCACAGGTGCAGGGCGCGCACCACGAAGTCTCCCGGTGCAGCGACCAGGTCGAACTTCGTGTCGGCCACGAGGTAGCCGGGGTCCTGGGTGAACGCGAGACCGATCAGCAGCCCGCACCCCGCCAGCACCCGCCAGGCGAAGGTGCTCATCAGTGGCTCATCCCAGGGTCATCGGCGGCGCAGCACCAGCACGAGGTTCCAGGTCACCAGCTCGCGCAGCACCGGGACGCGCAGCATCCAGCGGCTCCACCAGGGGTTGTAGCGCGGGGTGAGGTGGACGACGTCCACGATGCCCGCGTCCTCCTGCTCGCGCGCCCAGCGCAGCCCGGCGGCGACCGTCACCGGGAAGAGCGACTCGCCGAACTTGTTCTTCGGCTCGTGGCCGTGGACGCGGGTGTAGCGCCGACGGGCCCGGGCACCGCCCAGGAAGTGCCACGGTGCCGTCTCGTGGCCGCCCCACGGGCCGAACCAGACGGTGTAGCTGATGAACACCAAGCCGCCCGGCTTGGTCACCCGCACCATCTCGCGCGCCATCGTCCACGGTTGCGGGACGTGCTCGAGCACGTTGGAGGAGTAGCAGACGTCGACGCTCGCGCTTCGCACCGGCAGCTGCATGCCGCTGCCCACGACGGTGCCGGCGGCGATGTCCCCGAGACCGGCCAGCTCGCCCACGTCCGAGTCGAGGGCCAGGTAGCGGGCACCGGCCTCGCGGAAGGCGTCACGGAAGTAGCCCGGGCCACCCCCGACGTCGAAGACCAGTCGAGAGTCCAGGTCCGCGTAGTGGGCGACCTGTGCGGCGGAGTCCTGCGCCAGCGCCGTGTAGAAGCGGGCTGGATCGGACTGCTCGTGGCGGAACTCCCGCAGCAGTCGCACCGACCTGGACAGCGAGGCCCGGAAGGGCTTGGTGGACGGGCGTGGCACGACGTGGACCCTATAGGCTCCGGCGGATGCACGAGGGCTCGCTGGACGGACGCCACGTCGTCTTCCTGAGCTGGCGCGACACCGCGAACCCGGAGGGCGGCGGGGCCGAGCGCTACCTCGAGAAGATGGCCGAGGGCCTGGTCGAGCACGGGTGCACCGTCACCATCTTCTGCGCCGCACACGCCGCAGCCCCGCCGGAGGAGACCCGCGGCGGCATCCGGTTCCTCCGGCGCGGCACCAAGCTGTCGGTGTACGCCGCCGGCATGCGCGCGCTGCGTCGCGGCGACCTGGACGGGCCGCACGGTCGCACCGACCTCGTGGTCGACGTGCAGAACGGGCTGCCGTTCTTCAGCCGGATGGTCACCGACGCGCCCGTGATCGTGCTCATCCACCACGTGCACCGCGAGCAGTGGCCCGTGGTCTACCCCGGGCTCAGCGGTCGCATCGGGTGGTGGATCGAACGCCGCTTCGCACCACGGCTCTACCGTCGCGAGCAGTACGTCGCCGTCTCCCGCGCCACCCGCGACGAGCTGGTCGCCCTGGGCATCGACGCCGGGCGGATCGCCGTCGTGCACAACGGCACCGACCCCTACCGCGCGGTCGACCCCGGCAAGAGTCCCGACCCCATGGTCGCCGTCGTCGGACGCCTCGTCCCCCACAAGCAGGTCGAGCACGCCGTCGACGCCGTGGTGGCGCTGCAGGCCGAGCTGCCGGGGCTGCGTCTGCACGTGGTCGGGTCCGGCTGGTGGGAGGCCGAGCTGGCGGCGTACGTCGAGAAGGTGGGGGGCGGCGACTGCGTCGTCCTCGAGGGTCACGTGAGCGAGGAGCACAAGCACGAGGTCTACGAGAGGGCGTGGGTCCTCGCACTGCCGTCGCTGAAAGAGGGATGGGGCCTGGTCATCGGCGAGGCCGGCATGCACGCGACTCCTGCCGTCGCCTACCGCGCAGCCGGCGGCACCCAGGAGTCGATCGAGCACGACCACTCCGGCGTGCTGGTCGACACCCAGGAGGAGTTCACCGAGGCGCTGCGCACGCTGCTGACCGACGAGCCGCTGCGCCGGCGCCTGTCCTCCGGTGCCCTCGAGGTCAGCCACCGGTTCACCTGGACCCAGAGCCAGCGGTCCTTCGCCGAGGTGGTCGCCGCTCGGCTCGACGGTCGCATCCTGCACGCCGACGACCCGGGCACCACCCGGGCCTGACCCGGGCCACCATGCGCATCGCTCCCCTCACGCCGGCCATGGCCGGCGAGGTCTGCACCTGGCGGTACCCGGCGCCCTACGACTGCTACGACATGACCGCCGCCGTGCCCGCCGAGCTGCTCGATCCCGCGGCCGGCTTTCGTGCCCTGCTGGACGACGACGACCGGTTGATCGGCTTCCGGTCCTACGGCCCGGACGGGCGGGTGCCTGGCTGGGCGTACGACGACAGCGCCCTGGACACCGGGGGCGGCCTGCGTCCCGACCTGGTCGGGCGCGGTCTCGGCCGTGCGGCGATCGGCACCGCACTCGACCATGGTCGAGCCGTCTTCGCTCCCCCGGCCTTCCGCGTCACGGTGGCCTCGTTCAACGTGCGAGCGCTCCGGACGGTGGAGTCGCTGGGGTTCGAGCGGATCGGGCGCTTCGACGCGACGACGGACGGGCGCAGCTTCGAGGTGCTGGTGAGACCGGAGGGTTGAGACGCGGCAGTGCGTGCGGCAGCGTCAGAGCGTAGTGGTGCCGTCGGGGTGGACGAGGAACCTGATGCCGTGGGGGCTGGTCCAGAGCCAGGTGGTGGGGGTGAGCTGGACGTAGTCCCACCTCACGGTGGTCGAGCTCGTCGCGACCGGGGATGGGTGGGTCTTGGCTCGGTGATGTCGTCTGCAGAGTGGGGCGAGCCGGTCGGTGGCGGTTTGGCCGGGTGGTCCGCCCTGGTCGGGTGGGACGTACTCGTCGATGTGGTCGAGGTCGGTCCTGGCTGAGGTGCGGGTGCAGTGGGGGAAGACGCAGGTGGGGCGCTTGAGCTTGACGCGCTGGCTGATGCGGTCGGGGATCTCGTAGGCGTCCACGGCGATCTGGTCGGCGAGGTCGATGACGGGCTTGACGGTGATCTGGGTGCCGGGCACCGACAGCCACTCGCGGACCGCGTCGGCGGTCACGGTCTGGTGGTGGTTCTCGACCCGGGCGAGGTGGAGGCCGAGCTTGCCGGTGTCGGGATCGACCTCAGGGGCACCCTTGAGCGCTGCCTCGGAGAGGTGGATGTGGAGGACGACCTGGCGGGAGCGGGTGGGTGGTCTCGACGCCCGCTCCTCGCTGGCGCTCGTCGCTGCTCGACCACCTGAGTCGGCCTCGTCGTTGGGGGTCAGCTCGGTGGGGAGGTCGAGGGTGAGGTC
>JAYYWX010000073.1:0-6046 GCA_036341255.1 Actinomycetota bacterium
CGGCGCGATGCGGCACGGCGTGGTGGCGTTCAACGCCTCCGGCAGCGGGGCGGCGCTGTCCACCGTGGTGGCGCTGGCCTCGGTGTGCCTGGTGCTGCCCGGCTTCACCGTCTCCGAGGCCGGGCTGGAGTACACCGGCTCCCAGCTGGCCTTCGCCGCGGTGGCCTCGCTCGTGCTCTACGCCGCCTTCGTCTTCACCCAGACCGTGCAGCACCGCGACTTCTTCCTGCCGGTGCGCTCGGACTCCCAGGGCCGGGTCACCGGCGTCCTGGAGGTCGAGGACGAGGACGGCGACGGCCACGCCGACCCGCCCAGCGACCGCGAGACGCTGCTGTCCATCGCGCTGCTGCTGGTCTCCCTGGTCTCCGTCGTCGGGCTGGCCAAGGTGCTCTCCCCCACCATCGAGTCCACCGTCAGCTCCCTGGGTCTGCCCTACGCCGTGGTCGGGGTGGTCATCGCGCTGCTGGTGCTCGCCCCCGAGTCGATCGCCGCGGCGCTCAACGCCGCCCGTGACCGCGTGCAGGTGAGCCTCAACCTGGCCTTCGGCTCCTCGATGGCCTCCATCGGCCTGACCATCCCCACCGTCGCCGTGGCGTCGATCTGGCTCGAGGGCGACCTGCTGCTCGGGCTGGAGCCGATGCAGATCGTGCTGCTGTTCATCACCGTCGTCGTCGCCACCCTCACCGTCGTGCCGGGGCGGGCCAAGCCGATCCAGGGCGTGGTGCACCTAGCGCTGATGGCGACGTTCCTGTTCTTCTCGCTGGTGCCCTGAGCGTCGGACCCGCGGGAAGCGTGGGCGGGCGTCAGCGCACGCGCGGGGCGGAGGCGCGCAGGTGGATGTTCTGCAGCAGCCCGACGGCCAGCAGCACGGCGAACATCGAGGATCCGCCGTACGACACGAAGGGCAGGGGTACGCCGGTGACCGGCATGATCCCCAGGCACATCCCGACGTTCTGGAAGCCCTGGAAACCGAACCAGCAGGCGATCCCCGCCGCAGCGACGCGGCCGAACACGTCGTCGGTGTGCGTGGCGATGACCAGCGCGCGCCACACCACCAGGCCGAGCAGGGCGATCAGCAGACCGGCACCGACCAGCCCGAGCTCCTCCCCTGCGACGGTGAAGACGAAGTCGGTGTGCTGCTCGGGGACGAAGCCCGAGCGGGTCTGGGAGCCGTCGAAGAGACCCTGGCCCCAGACGCCGCCGTTGCCGACGGCGATGCGCGCCTGCTCGACGTTGTAGCCGGCGCCGCGTGGGTCGAGGTCGGGGTTGGTGAAGGCCAGGAAGCGGTCGACCTGGTAGGGCTTGAGCACGCCCCCCGCGACCGCGACCAGCGCGGCGGTCACTCCCCCGCCGGCCAGCAGCGCCAGCCAGCGGCGCGGGGCACCGGAGACGGCCAGGACGCCGGTGACCGTGGCGGTCAGCACCAGCATCGTGCCGAGGTCGGGCTGCAGCAGGATCAGCACCGCCGGCACGGCAGCGATGGCGAGCATCAGCACGACCTCGACCAGTCCGACCCGGGGCCGCCAGCGACCCTGGGCACGATGGGCCAGGACCAGCGCCATCCCGATGACCACGGCCAGCTTGGCCAGCTCGGCGGGCTGGATCGACATCCCGCCGACCACGATCCAGGAGCGTGAACCGTTGATCGTCGACCCCGCGACGAGCACGAGCACGAGCCCGCCGACCGAGGCGAGGTAGGCCACCGGGGCCGCCACGCGCACCCACCGGTGGTCGGCGACCAGCACGACGCTCATCAGCACCAGGCCGATGACGATGTTGGTGACCTGCTTGTAGAGGTAGGCCCGCGGGTCGCCGCCGGTCAGGTCGTCGCGGGTGGTCGTGGCCGACCACACCAGCAGCGTCCCGAGCACCAACAGGCCGGCGACGGCGGCCATCAGCCACCAGTCCACGCCGCGCCACCGCAGCAGCGGGCGGGTGCCCAACGAGGAGGTGGGGCGGACGCCGGTGGCCCGGCCGGACCGGGCACCGGTGACGGTCCTGCTGGTCCGGGTGGCCATGGTCGTCATCGCGTGGTCCCCTTCCGGCCCGAGCGCCGGTCGGGGCGCTTCGTGCGTGCCGGCGGGAGGATCGACCCGTCGGCCTGGAACTCCGGGAGCCGCCCCGGGGGCACCGTGCCCGGGATCGCTGCGCGGTCGGGGCGGACCGTGTCGCCCTCCACGCCGTACAACGCCTCCCAGATGGCGCGGACCGCGGGGCCGGAGGTGCCCGAGCCGGTGCCGCCCTGGCTGACCATCATGATCACGACGTAGTCGTCGGAGTAGGAGGCGACCCACGAGGTCGACTGCTTGCCGTAGACCTCCGCCGAGCCGGTCTTCGAGCGGATCTCCACCTCGTCGAGGGGGAAGCCGCCCATGCGCCAGGCCATCGTGCCCTGACGGGTCACGCCCTTGAGCGCGTCGTCGATGTAGCCGATCGTCGAGGCCGGCAGCTTCACGGTGCCGACCTTCTCGGGCTGGATCCGCTCGATCACCGAGCCGTCGGGGCCCACGATCGCCTTGCCGACCCGCGGTGCGTAGAGGGTGCCGCCGTTGGCCAGCGCGGCGTAGGCGCGGGCCAGCTGCAGCGGCGTGACGATCGTGTCGCCCTGGCCGATGGCGAAGTTGGCGGCGTCACCGGCGCGGTACTTGTAGCCCTCGACGCAGAACTCGTAGGCGAACTTGTAGACGAAGTCGGAGGTCTTCTCGTCCTGCGGCTTCTCGGAGATGTCGCAGTAGAAGTCCTTCATGGACGTGTAGTAGTCCCGCTTCCAGCGGCGGTCGGCGATGCGGCCGGAGGCCTCACCGGGCAGGTCGATGCCGGTGCGGGAGCCGAAGCCGAAGTCCTTGGCCTCCTCCACCAGCGGGTCGAACGCCTTCACGTCGGCCTCGTCGGAGCCGAACTTCTGCCAGTAGTGGAAGCCCACCCGGTAGAAGAAGGTGTTGCAGGAGACCTCGAGCGCCTTGTCGAAGCCGATGTAGCCGTAGGCGCCGGACTCGTAGTTCTTGAAGTCGCGGTTGCCGACGCGGAAGGCGCTGGAGCAGTTGAGCCTGGTGTCGGTGCTGTAGCCGTGGGTCAGCGCGCCCGCGGTCATGAAGGGCTTCCAGGTCGAGCCCGGCGCGAACTGGCCCTGCGTCGCACGCCCGAGCAGCGGGGTGCCGGCGGCCTCGGAGTAGAGCCGGGCCAGCTCGTCGTCGGAGATGCCGCCCACCCACACCTCGGGGTCGTACGTCGGTTGGCTGGCCATCGCCACGACCCGCCCGGTGTCGGCCTCGAGCACGACGACCGCACCGGAGTCGGCCACGTAGTTGCGACCGGTCACGGTGTCCCGGGTCCGGCGAGCCGTCCGGATCGTCTGCAGCAGCTGCTGCTCCACGACCGACTGCACCTTGGCGTCGATCGAGGTGACCAGGGTGTCCCCCGGGCGGGCCTCCACGGCCGAGTCGTCACCGAGCACCCGGCCCATCGAGTCGACCGCGACCGACTGGGTGCCCGGCAGTCCGCGCAGCCACGCGTCGTACTCCTTCTCGACGCCGGCGCGGCCCACGACCGAGGCGCCGTTGACGGAGTCCTCGCCGTCGGCCTCGGCCTGCTCGAGCTCCTCGGCGGTGACCGGGCTGAGGTAGCCCAGGACGTGGGCGAGGTTGACCCCGTAGGGCCTCGGGTAGGCGCGGACGCTCTGCTGCTCGGCCAGGACGCCGGGGTAGTCCTCGGGCTGCTCGAGGATGCGCAGCGCGACCTCGCGCTCGACGTCGCTGGCGACGGGCACCGGCTGGTAGGGCGAGCCGTTCCAGCACACACCGCTGACCGAGCCCTCGTCGCCGCAGGTGGTCAGACGGCGCTCGAGCTGCTTGACCGTCACGCCGGTGGCGGTGCTGACGCGCGAGAGCAGCTCGCGGCGGTCGCGACCGGGGAGCTTGCCGAGCAGGGTGCGGTCGACCGAGACGACCCAGGCCAGCCGGTTGGTGACCAGCGGGCGACCCATGTCGTCGACGATCAGGCCGCGCTGGGGCTGCTCGACGATGTCGCGCACCGACTGGGAGGCCGCCTGGGCGGTGTACTCCTCACCGGAGACGACCTGCAGGAAGTAGAGGCGACCCAGCAGGGTCGCGAACAGGCTCAGGACCAGCGCCTGCAGGACCACGATCCGCAACCGGGAGCGACGGGTCCCGGTGGCCTCCTCGACGGGACGACTCATCGGCTCACGTGGCCCGAGCCGGCTCGAGGCGGCGGAAGAGCGCCATGAGCGGCGGCAGCACGAACGGGGTCAGCACGACGTCCCAGAGCACCGCGACCCCGATGACCAGCAGCAGTTCGCCGACGCCCACGGACAGGTCGCCCACGAGCAGGCCGGTGATCGCGAAGAGCGAGGTGCCGACGAAGGAGCTGGCGGCCACGGTGCCCACCACGGTCGTCGCGGTCGGGCTGGACTCCGCACGGACCCGCCCGGCGACGTACCCCACGACGGTGAGGGCCAGCGCCCAGCGGCCGGCGACGTGGTCGGCGGGCGGGGCGAGGTCGATCAGCGCACCGGCGGCGAAGCCGACGACCATCGCGAACTGCGGGCCGCGGGTCAGCGCGGCGCCGACCACGACCAGCAGCGCGAGGTTGGGCACGACGCCCTGCCAGGCGACGTGCGGGAAGAGCGAGACCTGGAGCAGCAGGGCCAGGAGCACGGCTGCCGCGGCGGCCAGCGAGCGCGCGGTGGTCATCGACCGGCCCCCTTCAGCTCACCGTCGGCACCGACCAAGGCACGGTCGGAGGTGGTGCCGGTCGGCACGACCACCCCGACGACGTCGAGGGAGCCGAAGTCGACGTACGGGTCGAGGACGACGCGCTGGGCGGTCTCGCGCAGCGAGGAGTAGACGTGGGTGACGCGACCGATCGGGACACCGGCGACGTACGGCGCTCCCCCGTCGCTGCCCCAGGTGACCACCGAGTCCTGGCGGGCCGGGACGGCGGTGCGGTCGACGAGCTCGAGGTCGAGGCGGGCGTCGTCCCCGACCACGCCGCGACCGCGCAGGAAGCCCATGTCCATGGTGTCGCCGACGCGGGCGCCGACGGTCGAGGACGGGTCGATGATGAGCAGCACGGTCGCGCTGGTGCGCCCGGCGGAGACCACGCGACCGACGAGGCCGGCGCCGCTGACCACCGTCATGTCCGGGCGCACGCCGGCGTCGGTGCCGGCGTCGATGGTGACGGTGCTGGAGAACGACTGCGCCGGGCCCCACCCGACCACGCGGCTGGGCACCAGGCTGTAGCCGAGGTCCTCGGCGGCGGCGGTGAGCTCGTCGTAGGCCGCCAGGCGGTTGCGCTGGAAGGCGGCGCTGCCGAGCTCGGCGCGCAGGGCGGTGTTCTCCTCCTCCAGGGCAGCGACCTCCTCCCGCAGCGAGGAGTGGGTGCGCAGCAGGTCCGGGACGCCGACGACGGGCCGGACGAGCGCGCTCGCGCCGGCCTGGGCGGGACCCACCACGTCGGCCACGGCACCGCGCACGGGGTCCAGCGCAACACCGTCGGCGGTGAGGTCGAGGGTCATCAGGGTGACGCTGGCCAGGCCGAGGGCGACCAGCAGCGAGCGGCTGGGACGCTGCTGGCGGTCGAGGTCGGGGCCGAGGTGCCAGCGGCGCTCACGGCGCTCGCGCCGGGCGGTCAGGGAGCCCAGGGAGTGACGCGTCGAGGAGGGCGTCGGCCGGTCCCGGCCGGTGCGCTCGAGCAGGGCCATCAGTAGCGCCGCCGCTCGTTGACCAGCACCTGCTGGAGCGCCTCGAACTCCTCCACGCACTTGCCGGCGCCCATGGCGACGGAGGTGAGCGGGTCCTCGGCGACGTGGACGGGCATCCCGGTCTCGTGGCGCAGCCGCTCGTCGAGGCCGCGCAGCAGGGCGCCACCGCCGGTCAGGACGATGCCACGGTCCATGATGTCGCCGGCCAGCTCGGGCGGCGTCTGATCGAGGGTGGTGCGGACCGCGTCGACGATCGCGTGCAGCGGCTCCTCGAGCGCCTGGCGCACCTCGGCGCTGGAGACCAGCACGGTGCGGGGCAGTCCGGAG
>JAYYWX010000074.1:0-32368 GCA_036341255.1 Actinomycetota bacterium
GCAGTGCGTCGAGGGCACGGGCGATGACCTCGGCCTGCTCGGTGTTCACGTTCCCGGCGGCGTACCCCTGCCGCAGCCGCTGGTAGGTCTCCAACGCCCCAGCGAGGTGCACCGCCCGGCGAGACGACCTGACGGTGGACCTGGTGGCGCGTGCCAGCCAGGTCGCGGTCGTGGCGCCGCCGGTGGCCTCCTCCACCCGCACCGCCGTGGCGTGCGCGAGGACCCGGTGCTTGAGCTCGCCCAGACGCGCCTCCGCAGCAGCGATCTCCACCAACGAGGAAGCGGTCGCTGTCTGGTCGAGACCCAGGAGGGAGACCTCGTCGAGATCGGTGAGCGCACCGGCGATGACCGCGACACCGCGGTCGACCTGGTGCTCCCCTTCACGGGGTCCCCGAGGATCGTCCAGTGCTCCCATGGACTGACTCTTCCAGGGACCACCGACATTCCGAGACGCTCAGAGCCCTTGTCCACCAAGTCATCCGACGTCGTGACCGGACCGTGACCTGGATCGGGAGGACGTGTCTCGACGCCCGCGTGGGACGCCCGGCAACGCGAACACGGCGGTGCCACGATTGCTGGTGACCCGAACCGCGGCCGTCAGAGTCACCAGCAATCGGTGCTTACAGGTACTGACCCGTGTTCGACACCGTGTCGATCGAGCGACCCGGCTCGGTGCCCTGCTTGCCGGTGATGAGCGTGCGGATGAAGACGATCCGCTCGCCCTTCTTGCCGGAGATGCGTGCCCAGTCGTCGGGGTTGGTGGTGTTCGGGAGGTCCTCGTTCTCCTTGAACTCGTCGACGCAGGCCTGCAGCAGGTGGCTGACCCGCAGACCCTTCTGCTGGTGGTCGAGGAGGTCCTTGATCGCCATCTTCTTCGCCCGGTCGACGATGTTCTGGAGCATGGCGCCGGAGTTGAAGTCCTTGAAGTACAGGACCTCCTTGTCACCGTTGGCGTAGGTGACCTCGAGGAAGCGGTTCTCCTCGGTCTCGGAGTACATCCGCTCCACCGTCGCGCGGATCATGCCGTCCACGCAGGCCTGTCGGTCCCCGCCGAACTCGGCGAGGTCCTCGGCGTGCAGCGGCAGCTCGGCGGTGAGGTACTTGCTGAAGATGTCGCGAGCCGCCTCGGCGTCGGGACGCTCGATCTTGATCTTCACGTCCAGGCGTCCGGGGCGCAGGATCGCGGGGTCGATCATGTCCTCGCGGTTGGAGGCGCCGATGACCAGCACGTTCTCCAGCAGCTCCACGCCGTCGATCTCGCTGAGCAGCTGCGGGACGATGGTGTTCTCGACGTCGGAGGAGACACCGGTGCCGCGGGTGCGGAACAGCGAGTCCATCTCGTCGAAGAACACGATGACCGGCGTGCCGGCCGAGGCCTTCTCCCGCGCCCGCTGGAAGACCAGGCGGATGTGGCGCTCGGTCTCACCGACGTACTTGTTGAGCAGCTCGGGGCCCTTGATGTTGAGGAAGTAGGACTTGCCCTCCGCCCCCGTCTTCGCAGCGACCTTCTTCGCCAGGCTGTTGGCGACCGCCTTGGCGATCAGCGTCTTGCCGCAGCCCGGGGGGCCGTAGAGCAGCACGCCCTTGGGCGGCTTGAGCTGGTGCTCCTTGAAGAGCTCGGGGTAGAGGTAGGGCAGCTCGACCGCGTCCTGGATCTGCTCGATCTGCCCGCCGAGCCCACCGATGGACTCGTAGGCGATGTCGGGGACCTCCTCGAGGACGAGCTCCTCGACCTCGGACTTCGGGACCTTCTCGTAGACGTAGCCCGCGCGGGAGTCCAGCAGCAGCGAGTCGCCGGCGCGGATGGTCTCCTCGCGCAGCGGTGCCGCCAGGCGCACCACCTTCTCCTCGTCGGCGTTGGCGATGATCAGCGCCCGCTCGCCGTCGGCGAGCAGCTCCTTGAACATCACGACCTCGCCGACCTGCTCGAACTCCAGCGCCTCGACGACGTTGAGCGCCTCGTTGAGCATGACCTCCTGGCCGCGGTGCAGCGCGTCGAGGTCGACGTTGGGGCTGACGTTGACGCGCAGCTTGCGACCGCCGGTGAACACGTCCACCGAGTCGTCGTCGTTGCGCTGCAGGAACGTCCCGAAGCCGGCGGGCGGCTGGGCCAGCCGGTCGACCTCCTCCTTGAGCTTCGTGATCTGGTCACGGGCCTCGCGCAGGGTCTGGGCGAGGCGCTCGTTCTGGCTGGTGACCGCCGCGAGTGAGCGCTGGGCGTCGGCCAGCCGGAGCTCGACGGTGCGGTGGGAGCCCGGCGCGTCGCTGAGGCGGCGCCGCAGGTCGGTGACCTCGGCCTCCAGGAAGCGCACCTGCCCCATCAGCTCCTCGGCGCTGCGCGCGCCCTCGGGAGCCGGGGAACCTTCTCGTGACCTGCCATCGGATGTCGACATCAGAGCACCTCCTTGTCGCGACCCTACTCGTGTCGGTGAAGCACGGAAGGCCATCCTGGACGGTGTCGGTCACGATTTGTGACCGGCGGTGTCACCCCCGCGTTTCCTCCTCCACCTCACTCATCGGCAGGTGCGACGGGTTCCTGTGGCACGTCGGCAGGGCGGGGCCCGGTGTAGTCGGGGCCGTACGCCCCCGGGGCCGGCCGCCGGGTCTTGCGCGGTGGCTTCTCCCCCGGGGCCATCCGGCGCGCGGTGACCAGGAAGGCGGTGTGGCCGATCATCTTGTGGTCCGGGCGGACCGCGAGGCCCTCGACGTGCCAGTCGCGCACCAGCGACTCCCAGGCGTGCGGCTCGGTGAAGCCGCCGTGCGCGCGCACCGTCTCGACGAAGCGTGAGAGCTGGGTGGTGGTGGCGACGTACGCGCAGACGATGCCGCCCGGCACCAGCGCGTCCGCGGCGGCCTCGAGGCACTCCCACGGGGCGAGCATGTCGAGGATGATGCGGTCGCAGCGCTCCCCGCTGGCGGGCAGGGCCTCGGCGAGGTCGCCGAGGGTGAGGGTCCAGGCGGGGTGGCTGGTGCCTTCGGGCGCGGAGAAGAACTGGTCGACGTTGCGGCGCGCGACGTCGGCGAACTCCTCGCGCCGCTCGTAGGACGACACGCGACCGTGTGGTCCCACCGCGCGCAGCAGCGAGCAGGTCAGGGCGCCGGAGCCGACCCCGGCCTCGACGACGCGGGCGCCGGGGAAGATGTCGGCCATCGCCACGATCTGCGCGGCGTCCTTGGGGTAGATGACGGCTGCACCGCGCGGCATCGAGACGACGAACTCCGAGAGCAGCGGCCGGAAGACCAGGTAGTCGCCTCCGCCGGAGGTGGTGACGGTGAATCCCTCCTCCCGGCCGATCAGCTCGTCGTGGTCGAGGTGACCGCGGTTGGAGAAGAAGCGCTTGCCGGCCTCGAGGGCGAAGTTGTGCTTGCGGCCCTTGCCGTCGACCAGACGCACCCACTCACCCGCGCGGAGCGGGCCGCGGTGGACACCGGACCAGGCCTCCTGCGGGACGTCGTCGAGGGGCTGGCCATCAAGAGACCGGGGCTGCTGCGGGTCGGGCTCGGACACGGGCGCACCCTAGACCGGGGACGCGCCGCCCAGCGAGTTCCCGCCGGCCTCAGCGGCCGGGGAGTCGCCGGCTCGTCGAGGCGCCACGTCAGGCGCTCGTCTGCCGGAAGGCGCGGTCGACGTCGGCGGTCACGAGCACGCCGTAGACGCTGCCGTCCTCCTCGACCAGGAGGTACTCGGCGGCGGGAGTGCGCGTCAGCGCCCGCACGAGGTCCTCGCCGCGCAGGCCGACCGGCAGCCGCAGGCCCTCCTCGAGGGTGCGCGCGACGCTGGACGTGGGCACCCAGGGACGCCGGTCCTCCGGAGTGGCCAGCAGGGCCGCCTCGGAGACCAGTCCGGTCGTCCGCCCGTCGGTGGTCGTGGTGAGGATGCCCCCTGCCCGCGCCTCCTGGGCCCGGCGCACCGCCTCGGACAGCGGCAGGTCGCCCGGGACGGCGAGGGTGCGACGTGCGAGGTCGCGGGCGACGAGCTGCGGGATCCGGCTGCGCAGGCGTGCCGCGGACATCGAGGCCGTGGCACCGGACCACAGGAACGCGGCGACCACGAAGGACAGCACGAAGTCGATGACGTCCGGCGGGGTGCCGAGCACGGACTCCTGGGCCACGGGCCAGGCCAGCACGGCGACGGCCGCCAGGCGCCCGCCCCAGCCGGCCACGACCGTCCCGCGGACGATGCTGCCCGTCGCGCCCCACACGCCGGCCTTGAGGACCCGGCCGCCGTCGAGGGGCAGCCCGGGCACCAGGTTGAGCACGCCGACGAGGAGGTTGGCCCCGGCGAGACCCTCCATCGCCAGGCGGGTCAGGCCGTCCGGGGTGACCGGGAGCAGCAGCAGCGCCGCCACCCCCACCGCGATCGAGGTCAGCGGACCGACCACGGCGATGAAGAACTCCTCACGCGGCCGCTTCGCCTCCCCCTCGATCGAGGTCATCCCACCGAGGAAGTGCAGCGTGATGGAGCTGACCGGGTAGCCGAGCCGCTTGGCGACGATCGCGTGCGAGGCCTCGTGGAGCAGGACCGAGCCGTAGAGCAGCACCGCGAAGGCCAGCCCGGCGACGTACTTCAGGGCGCCCAGGCCGGGCTGCACCTGCTCGACGAGCGGCGCCATGATGATCGCGATGAGTGCGGCGACGAGGAACCACGACGTGCTCACCAGCACGTCGCTACCCGCCACGGTGCCGACCTTGAAGGTCCCCGGCGGTCGCTGGTCGCTCACCCGGGGAGGCTATCCGACCGGTGGGCGCCCGGGTGGACGCACCGGTGGGCCTGGCCGAGCCTGTCGGTGCGATCGCCTAGCGTGAACGTCATGAGCACGGAGGTCCTGGACACGAAGCAGCGCGGGCCGGTCGCGGCGACCAGCCCGGCCGAGCGCCACTCGACGCCCGTGGACGGCGTCGACGTGCTGGGCGCCCTGTCCCCCAGCCGCGCCGGTGACTTCATGACCTGCCCGCTGCTCTACCGCTTCCGCACCATCGACAAGCTGCCCGAGCCGGCCTCCCCGGACGCGGTGCGCGGGACCCTGGTGCACAAGGTGCTCGAGGATCTCTTCGACCTGCCCGCGGTCGAGCGGACGCCCGTGCGCGCGGAGCAGATGCTGGAGCCGTCGTGGCACCGGCTGCTCGAGGACGAGCCGGGCCTCGCGGAGATCTTCGACGGCGAGGGCGCAGTGGACCGCGACCGCTGGTGGGACACCTGCCGCACGGTCCTCGAGCGCTACTTCACCCTCGAGGACCCGACCCGTCTGGAGCCCGCCGAGCGCGAGCTGTACGTCGAGTGGCTGCTCGACTCCAAGCTGCTGCTGCGTGGCTTCGTCGACCGGGTCGACGTCGCCCCTGACGGCGCGATCCGGGTGGTGGACTACAAGACCGGCCGCGCACCGGGGCCGGGCTTCGAGGGCCGGGCGCTGTTCCAGATGAAGTTCTACGCCCTGGTGCTGTGGCGGCTGCGCGGCGTGGTGCCCGCGATGCTTCAGCTGGTCTACCTCGGCAACGGCGAGCTGGTGCGCTACGTCCCCGACGAGCACGACCTGCTCGCGACCGAGCGCAAGGTGCAGGCGGTCTGGGAGGCGATCAAGCGCGCCACCGACGAGGAGGACTGGCGGCCCAGCAAGGGGCCGCTGTGCAGCTGGTGCGCACACAAGGCGCTGTGCCCCTCCTGGGGCGGCACTCCCCCACCGATGCCGACGGGCGACTGAGGACGAGGAGCCCGCCTCAGAGACCGTTGCGCTGGGCCCACAGGGCGGCCTGGGTGCGGTCGGAGACCCCGATCCGCGAGAAGGCACTGGTCAGGTGCGCCTTGACGGTGCGCTCGCTGATCTCCAGCTGGCGCGCGATCTGCTTGTTGGCCAGGCCGTCGCGCACCAGCTGCAGCACCTCGACCTCCCGGGCGGTCAGCTGCGGCCGGCCACCTGCCGAGCGGGCGCCCAACAGCGCCCGCGCGGCCTTGGGGTGGATCGGCGACTCGCCACGGGCCACCGCACGCACCCCGCTGAGCACGTCGTCGGGGTCGGCGTCCTTGAGCAGGTAGCCCACCGCCCCAGCGTCGAGCGCGTCGAGAATCCGCTCGTTGTCGGAGTACGACGTCAACACCAGCACGTCCACGCCGAGCCCGGCCGAGACGATCTCGCGGGTGGCGCTCACCCCGTCGACCCCGGGCATCTGCAGGTCCATCAGGACCACGTCGGGGGTCAGCGCACGCGCCTGCTCGACGGCCTCGGCACCGTCACCGGCCTGCCCGACGACCTCGATGTCCTCAGCGGTGGCGATCAGCTGCGCCAGACCGGCCCGGATCACGGCGTGGTCGTCGACCAGGACGACCCGGATGGTCCCCGACTTGCCGCTCATCGTCGTACCGCCATGCGCACGGAGGTACCTTCGCCCAGCGCCGAGGTCACGTCCAACTCCCCACCCACGTCTCGGACCAGGCTGCGCAGACCGCGCAGGCCGAAGCGGTCGGGCGGGCTGGGCGCCGTGGTGTCGAAACCGACCCCGTCGTCGACGACCTCCAGCAGCAGCCCCTCGGCGTCGCCGCGCACGGTCACCGCGAGGGTCGAGGCGCCGGAATGCCTGATCGCGTTGCGGACCGCCTCCTGAGCCACCCGCCACACCAGGGCGACCTCGGCGTCGGAGGCGTCGGTGACGCCGTCGACGCTGGTGGAGGCGTGGATCCCCGCGGCGGCAGCGGGGGCGATCAGGTCGTCCAGCGCGGACTGCAGGCCCTGGCCGTGCAGGTCCGGCGGGTGGATCTCGGCCAGCAGCGACCGCATCTGCTTGAGGCTGTCGCGCATCGAGGCGCTGACCGAGGACAGCACCTCGGCGGTGGCCGGCGTCGTCGCCGGGTCGCGAGCGGCGCCGGAGAGCGCGAAGGCCGACCCGGCCAGGTCCTGGACGACCCCGTCGTGCAGGTCCCTCGCGATGCGGCGGCGCTCGGCGTCGGAGGCGTCGATCGCGGTCTCCAGCAGCCGCTCACGCTCCCGACCACCGCGGCGGACCTGGTTGGTCAGCACGGCCAGCAGCACCGTCGAGAGCAGGACCAAGAGCACGAGGGGGCCCAGGGTGATCCAGCGGAAGGCGCCGAAGATCTCGGCACGTCGCGACTCCACGCCGTCAAGCTCCCAGTAGGCGACGAAGAGGACCGGCTCCGGGGCAGGTGGACGCTGGGCCCTACGCCCCGGGGATGCCTCGATCCGGGTGTAGATCTTCACCAGGCCCGTCTCGTCTCCTGCGCGGTCCTTGGACCGCACAGACGTGGGGTCAGCCAGCTCGGAATCGGTACCTTCACCGTCCAGCGTCGCGCGTTGCCGGTCGCTGAGGGGGTACGTCTGGGCGAGCTCCGCGGCGCGAAGGTCGGTCGTTGAGTAGATGAGGGTGCCGTCCTCCGCGAACAGGTCCACACTGCGGACCCCATCCGCATCCGTGAGGTTCTCCGCCTTCCGGAAGAACTTGTCCGCGGCGCTGCTGTTGCCTCGGACGAGACCGAGCTGGACGTACGGCTCTGCGGCCGAGTGTGCGAGGACCTCGTTGACTGCTTCAGCCTGCTCCCGCGCGGCCCGTTCCGCCGCTTGGGCAGCCAGAACGCTCGTCGCGAGGAAGATCCCTGTCACCAGAAGTGTGCTCACCGCCAAGAAGACGACGACCGGTGCGCCCCATCCAGAGCGCCGCCGCCCCACTCGTCCAGCAGGCGGCTCAGATCTCAAGGGCTGCTCGGCAGACCTCGCCGGTAACCGTGTTGTCCGCCCGGAACCCGATCTCGTCGGTGCCCGAGAAGTCGATCATGTCACGGATGATCCGGAACGACCGGTCGGCATCCTTCGCCTTGACCGAGCCCTTGGCCGACACGCTGCCGTTGTGCAGCATCCGCCACTCCCAGACGTCGTCGTCATCGCTGAACACCACACCGGTGACTGTGATGATCCCTTGGTCGGCGTCGAGGACGGCCTTCAACTTCACGTCGCTGGTGGAGTCTCCTCGACAGCCGACCTTGGTCTTCTGCTTGTCGTCCTCGCGGGCATGAGCCGCGCCAGGAGCTAGGACCACGACCAAGAGGGCGCCCACCAGTCCACGGACGAGAACTCGCCGACCACGAGCGCGGCGGGTGCTGAGGTGGTCCATGGTGCCCTTCGAAGGATGTCCGGTGTGACGGTCGTCCCAGGGTCTCACGGCGGTCTCCGAGACACACAGGGAACGGCCATGCCCAACCCCGCCGTCAATCCCGGTCTCCCGGGGCCGCTGTGCGGACCTCGCGCCTGAGCCGCGATGCCCATGACGACGGGGTTGGGTCTGGCCAGGGCGCCCGGTCCGCCGCTGAGGACCGGGGTGTTCGCCCTGCGTGAGCCCATCCTGGCCGAAAGTAAAGGCCCGGCGCCACTTGTCCGGTGGTCCTAGCACCCCCGGTCCCGGCCGAGTAGTCCTGGAGTAGCCCGTGCGGGTGGTCAGCCGCGTGCTGCGACCTCGTCGCGTACGCCGGCCAGGTCGACCGGATCGAGGCCGACCAGCGTCGGGCGGAAGACGCGCCGCGGCCCGTCGAGCACGGGGACGTGGTTCTCCACCACGAGCACCGAGCACCCGGCGGCCTCCGCGGACTTCGCGCCGGTGTTGGAGTCCTCGATGGCCACGCAGTCCTGGGGCTCGAGCCCCAGGGACGCGGCGGCGGTGAGGTAGGGCTCCGGGTGCGGCTTGCCCTGCTCGACCTTGTCCCCGGTGACGATCACCCGGAACGTCTCCGGGGGCAGGTGGCGCAGGATCGGGGCCACGAAGCGCTCGTAGGACATCGTCACCAACGCGCACGGGACGCCGGCCTCGCGCAACGAGGCCAGCAGCTCCGGCGCCCCCGGCTGCCACGGCACCGACTCCTCGACGCGCGCGACCACCCCGTCGAGCAGCTCCTCGACGACCTCGGCCGGGCCCTGGGGCAGGTCCCAGGCCTCCTTCAGCACGCGACCGGAGGACAGCAGGTCGTTGCCCACGAGGGACAGCGCCTGCTCCTGCGACCAGGTGCCGCCGTACTTCTCGGCCATGGCGTACTCGGTGGCGATCCAGTACGGCTCGGTGTCGACCAGCGTGCCGTCCATGTCCCACAGCACCGCGGCCGGCAGCCCGGCCTGCTCGGGGACCACCGCCGTGGTCGGCTCAGTCATCGGGGTCGTAGCCGAGGTTCGGGGACAGCCACTTCTCGGCCTCCTGCAGGCTCCAGCCCTTGCGCTCGGCGTACGCCGCGACCTGGTCGCGCCCGAGACGGCCGACGACGAAGTACTGGCTGTCGGGGTGGCTGTAGTAGACGCCGGAGACCGAGGCCCCCGGCCACATGGCCATGGACTCGGTGAGGCTGATGCCGGTGCTGGCCTCGACGTCCATGAGGTCCCACAGCGTGAGCTTCTCGGTGTGGTCGGGGCAGGCGGGGTAGCCCGGAGCGGGACGGATGCCGGCGTAGCGCTCGGCGATCAGGTCGTCGTTGCTCAGGGTCTCGTCGGTGGCGTGGCCCCAGAACTCGGTGCGCACCCGCTGGTGCAGCCGCTCGGCGAACGCCTCGGCGAGCCGGTCGGCGAGAGCCTCGATGAGGATCGCGTTGTAGTCGTCGAGGTCGTCCTTGAAGGCCTGCACCCGCTCGGGGAGGCCGATGCCGGCGGTGACGGCGAACCCGCCCACGTGGTCGGCCAGCCCCGTCGCGGTCGGCGCGACGAAGTCGGCGAGCGAGCGGTTGGGGATGCCCTCGCGGTGCTGCCCCTGCTGGCGCAGCTGGTGCAGGACCGCACGCTTCTCCGTCCGCGAGTCGTCGGACCACACCACGACGTCGTCGCCGTCGCTGTTGGCAGGCCACAGCCCGTAGACGCCGCGGGCGGTCAGCCACTTCTCTGCGATCAGCGTGTCGAGCATCGCCTGCGCGTCGTCGTAGAGCTTGCGGGCCGCCTCGCCGTGGCTGGGCGAGTTGAGGATGTCGGGGAACTTGCCCTTCATCTCCCAGGCGTTGAAGAACGGCTGCCAGTCGATGAACTCGCGCAGCTCGGCGAGGTCGTAGTCCTCGAGCACGTGCACGCCGGGCGTCTTGGGAGCCGGCGGCACGTAGCCGTCCCAGTCGACCGGTGTCGCGTTGGCGACCGCGTCGGCGTAGGCCAGCTGCGGACGGTCGGACTTGGCGGCGTGCCGGGCGCGCAGGGCGTCGTAGTCCTCCTTCACGCCGGCGAGCAGCGTCTCGCGACGAGCCGGGTTCAGCAGGGCGGAGACCGTCGGAACCGAGCGCGAGGCGTCCTTGACCCAGACGACCGGACCGTCGTACTTCCGGTCGACCTTCACCGCCGTGTGCGCACGCGAGGTCGTGGCTCCACCGATGAGCAGGGGGAGCTCCAGCCCCAGCCGCTGCATCTCGGTGGCGAAGCCGACCATCTCGTCCAGCGAGGGCGTGATGAGGCCGGACAGGCCGATGACGTCGGCGCCGTGCTCGGCGGCCGCGTCGAGGATCTTCTGCGCCGGCACCATGACCCCGAGGTCGATGACCTCGTAGTTGTTGCAGGCCAGCACCACCCCGACGATGTTCTTGCCGATGTCGTGGACGTCGCCCTTCACGGTCGCGAGGACGACGGTGCCGTTGGTGTCCTTCTGCGAGGCCAGCGCCGGGTTGGTCCGCTTCTCCTCCTCGATGAACGGGATGAGGTAGGCCACCGCCTTCTTCATCACGCGAGCGGACTTCACGACCTGCGGGAGGAACATCTTGCCCGAGCCGAACAGGTCGCCGACGACGTCCATGCCGTCCATGAGCGGGCCCTCGATCACCTCGATCGGCCGGCCGCCGCGCTCCTCGATCTCGCGGCGCAGCTCCTCGGTGTCGGCCTCGACGTGGGCGTCGATGCCCTTGACCAGGGCGTGGGTCACGCGCTCGGCCACGGGCAGGTCGCGCCAGGCCTCGGTGACGGCCTCGGCCTCCTCGCCGGCCCGGTTGTGCGCCTCGGCGACCTCCAGCAGCCGCTCGGCGGCGTCCGGACGACGGTTGAGGACCACGTCCTCGATCCGCTCGCGCAGCTCGGGGTCGACCTGGTCGTAGACGACCAGCGCGCCGGCGTTGACGATGCCCATGTCCAGCCCCGCGCGGATGGCGTGGAAAAGGAACACCGCGTGGATCGCCTCACGGACCGGGTTGTTGCCGCGGAAGGAGAACGAGACGTTGGAGATGCCGCCCGACACCTTCGCGCCGGGGAGGTTCTCCTTGATCCACCGGGTGGCCTCGATGAAGTCCAGGCCGTACGACGCATGCTCCTCGATCCCGGTGGCGACCGCGAACACGTTGGGGTCGAAGACGATGTCCTCGGGCGGGAAGCCGACCTCGTCGACGAGGATGCGGTAGGCGCGCTCGCAGATCGCCTTGCGGCGCTCGAGGTTGTCGGCCTGGCCGTCCTCGTCGAAGGCCATCACGACCGCGGCGGCGCCGTACTTGCGGCACAGCCGGGCCTGGGCGACGAACGGCTCCTCCCCCTCCTTCAGGGAGATGGAGTTGACGATCGCCTTGCCCTGGACGTACTTCAGACCGGTCTCGATGACCTCCCACTTGGAGGAGTCGACCATCACGGGGACGCGGCTGATGTCCGGCTCGGAGGCGACCAGGCGCAGGAAGCGCTCCATGGCCGCGACGCCGTCGATCATGCCCTCGTCCATGTTGACGTCGATGACCTGCGCGCCGTTCTCCACCTGCTGGGCAGCGACCGACAGGGCGGTGTCGTAGTCACCGGCCTTGATCAGGTTGCGGAACTTCGCGGACCCGGTGATGTTGGTGCGCTCGCCGACGTTCACGAAGAGGCTGTCGTCGTCGATCGTGAACGGCTCGAGCCCCGAGAGGCGCATGGCCACGGGGCGGGTCGGGACCTCGCGGCGCGGCAGGTCGGTCACGGCGCCGGCGATGGCCCGGACGTGGTCGGGGGTGGTGCCGCAGCAGCCGCCCACGAGGTTGACCAGACCGTCCTGGGCGAACTCGCGGATGATCGCAGCGGTCTCCTCGGCGGCCTCGTCGTACTCGCCGAAGGCGTTCGGCAGGCCGGCGTTGGGGTAGCAGGAGACGAACGTGTCGGCGATGCGCGAGAGCTCGGCGAGGTAGGGCCGCATCTCGCGCGCACCCAGGGCGCAGTTGAGGCCGACCGCCAGCGGACGGGCGTGGCGCACGGAGTTCCAGAACGCCTCGGTGGTCTGCCCGGACAGGGTGCGACCGGACGCGTCGGTGATGGTCCCGGAGATGACGACCGGCCAGCGGCGGCCGGTCTCCTCGAAGAGCGTCTCCACCGCGAAGATCGCGGCCTTGGCGTTGAGCGTGTCGAAGATCGTCTCGATCAGCAGCAGGTCCGCGCCGCCGTCCACGAGACCGCGCGCGGCCTCGAGGTAGGCCGGGACGAGGTCGTCCCAGGTGATGTTGCGCGCCGCCGGGTCGTTGACGTCGGGGCTGATCGAGGCGGTGCGCGTCGTCGGACCGAGTGCGCCGGCGACGTACCGCGGACGCTCGGGGGTCGCGACCTCGTCGGCGACGCGGCGGGCCAGGCGGGCGGACTCGAGGTTGAGCTCGTAGGCCAGCTCCTCCAGGCCGTAGTCGGCCAGGGAGATCGCGTTGGCGTTGAAGGTGTTGGTCTCGATGACGTCGGCGCCGGCCTGGAGGTACTCCCGGTGGATGTCGGCGATGATCGCGGGCTGGGTGACCGTGAGCAGGTCGTTGTTGCCCTGGAGGTCCTCGCCGGTCCAGTCCTTGAAGCGCTCGCCGCGGTAGCCGGCCTCGTCGGGCCGGTCGCGCTGGATGGCGGTGCCCATGGCGCCGTCGATCACCAGGATCCGTCGGCCCAGCAGGTCGCTGAGCTCCTCGGTGGCGTCAGGACGCCAGTCCTGGCCGGACGACGGGGTCGTCGCCGGGGTCGTGGCGGGGGGCATCGCGGGCTCCTCTCGGGCGGATTCACCAGCCTAGGAACGCCGTACGACGCTGTGCGGCTCGTATCCAGATCCTGACACCGGGGCGAAGCGGGTCCGAAATCCTCGGGGCGTCAGAGGGTCAGTGCCTAGGCTGGGCGGGTGATCGAGATCGACGACGCCCCGGCCCTGGTGGACCCCATCGTCATCGCCGCCTTCGAGGGGTGGAACGACGCCGCCGACGCGGCCTCCTCGGTGGTGGACCACCTGATCCGTGTCTGGAACGCCCGCATCGTCGGTGCCGTGGATCCCGAGGACTTCTACGACTTCCAGGTCAACCGCCCGGTGGTCGGCAGCGACGAGCGCGGGCACCGACGGATCACCTGGCCGACCACGCAGATCGCCGTCGCCTCTCCCCCGGACCTCGAGCGCGACGTGATCCTCATCCGCGGCATCGAGCCGAACATGCGCTGGCGGCAGTTCTGCGCCGAGCTGCTGGCCGCGACCGACGAGCTGGGCGGCGAGCTCGTCGTCACCCTCGGGGCGCTGCTCGCCGACACCCCGCACACGCGACCGATCCCGGTGACCGGCACCGCCACCGAGCCGGAGCTGGTCGACCGGCTCAAGCTCGAGCAGTCGACCTACGAGGGACCCACCGGCATCGTCGGGGTCTTCCAGGACGCCTGCGTCCGGGTGGACATGCCCGCGGTGTCGTACTGGGCGGCGGTCCCCCACTACGTCGCCCAGCCGCCGTGCCCGAAGGCCACGCTGGCGCTCATCGGCCAGATCGAGGACCTGCTGGAGATCTCGATCCCGCTCGGCGACCTCCCGGAGGACGCCCGCGCGTGGGAGCGCGGTGTCGACGAGCTGGCCGAGGAGGACGAGGACGTCGCCGACTACGTGCGCTCCCTGGAGGAGACCCGGGACACGACCGACCTGCCCGAGGCCTCGGGCGAGGCGATCGCGCGGGAGTTCGAGCGCTACCTCAAGCGGCGCGGCGAGGACGACTGACCCCGCCACGCCCTGCTGGAGCGACAGGCCTAAACGACAGGCCTAGAGCGACAGACCGAGCGCGGCGTCGAGCAGGGCGTGGATGCGCACCGCGGCGTCGGGGTCGGAGGTGTCGGCGAGACCGTGGGTGCCCAGCGTCGCGTCGACCCAGGCGTCCACGGCCGAGACCGCGCGGGGCGCGTCGAGGTCGTCGGCCAGCGCCGCCAGCACCTCGGTCACCACCGGCTCGGCGGGTGCCCCCGCGCCGAGCGCCAGCGCACGGCGCCAGCGGTCCAGGGTGTCCACCTGGTCGAACAGCTCGGCGTCGGTCCACTCCCAGTCGGCCCGGTAGTGGTGGCGCAGCAGGGTGAGACGGATCGCCATCGGGTCGACGTCGGAGTTGCGCAGCGCGGAGACGAAGACCAGGTTGCCCCGCGACTTCGACATCTTCTCGCCGTCGTAGCCGACCATGCCGGCGTGGGCGTAGGCCCTGGCGAACGGCGTGCCCGTCGCGACGTGGGCGTGCCCGGCGCACATCTCGTGGTGCGGGAAGACCAGGTCGGAGCCACCGCCCTGCACGTCGAGGGTGCCGCCGAGGTGCTCCCAGGCGATGGCCGTGCACTCGACGTGCCACCCCGGTCGGCCGGGCCCGAAGGGGCTGGGCCACGACGGCTCGCCCTCGCGCTCGGCCCGCCAGACCAGGCAGTCCAGCGGGTCCTTCTTGCCGGGACGGTCCGGGTCGCCGCCGCGCTCGGGGAAGATCTCGAGCATCGCGGCCCGGCCGAGGCCGGACTCCTGCCCGAAGGCGGGGTCGGCGGTGACGGAGAAGTAGAGGTCGTCGTCGACGCGGTAGACCGCCCCGGCGGCGTCCATGCGCTGGATCAGGTCGATCACCAGCGGGATGGACTCGACGGCACCGGTGTAGTGGGCGGGGGGCAGCACCCGCAGGGCGGTCATGTCCTGGCGGAACAGCTCGGTCTCGCGCTCGGCGAGCTCCTCCCAGGCCACGTTGACCTTGGTGGCGCGCTCCAGCAGCGGGTCGTCGACGTCGGTGACGTTCTGGACGTAGGTGACCTCGTGCCCGGCGTTGCGCCAGGCACGGTTGAGGAGGTCGAAGCCGACGTACGTCGCGGCGTGGCCCATGTGGGTGGCGTCGTAGGGGGTGATGCCGCAGACGTAGAGCCGGGCCGGGCCCTCGGGCTCCAGCACCAGACGGCCGCCGGTGGCGGTGTCGTGCAGGGAGACCGGCGGGGCGACGACCCTCAGGTCAGGGAGGTCGGGAGCAGGCCAGGCGCGCATGGGCCCGAGCCTAGACGGGCGTCCCCGCGTCGTCGTCAGAAGGGCGGCCAGGGGATGGCCGGTCCCTCGCCACCGGGTCCGGGCAGGACGCCACGGGTGAGCAGCTGCTCGCAGCGGCGGACGAGCGCCGTCACCTCCCGTTCGTCGAGCAGCTCGACGAGCGTGGCCGCCACCTCGCCCTCGACCAGGTCCCGGACACGCGTGACGGCGGCGCACTCCTGCGCCGTCAACGGCTGCCCGGTCCAGCCCCACAGCACCGTGCGGAGCTTGGGCTCGGCGTGGAACGCGATGCCGTGGTCGATCGCCCACCGGTGGCCGTCGGCGGCCTCGAGCACGTGCCCGCCCTTACGGTCGGCGTTGTTGAGGACCACGTCGAGCACAGCGATGCGTCGCAGAGCTGCGGTGTCCTCGTGGACGAGCGAGATGGGACGGTCGGCGGCGTCGTACCCGTCGAAGACGTGCAGCATGCCGCGGGGCACCGCTCCGGCCGGCACCAGCGTGACCGCCTCCTGGCCCTCGTCGGGCTCCTGCCAGGTCTGCACCATGCCGGGGCCGTGCGGGCCGTCGGCCACCCACGTCAGCGGCACGGGGTTGCGGAAGTCCTCGCCGGCGAACGCCCGGCCGACGAGGTACGCCGCGACCTCACGCTGTGCCAGGACGGCTCCGGGGAAGTCCCACAGCGGCCGCTCCCCCGCGACCGGCTTGTAGACGACGCGGACCTCACCGTCGCCCGTGCCGATGCTGCCGACGAAGGTCGCGTTGGAGGCCGGCATGACGCGCCCGTCGAGGACCAGCTCGCCCTGCGGCACACCCTCGTGCGCGCTGGAGGTCACTCCGTGCACGTCGCCCCCGGACGTCACGGTGCCTCAGACCGGGTCACGCCGACGGAAGCCGTTGGCCCGGACGCACAGGTGGCCGTCGGGGTCGATCGGGTTGCCGCAGAAGGGGCAGGTCGGACGACCGGCGCCCAGGACGCTCTCGCTGCGTGCCACGAAGGCACGGGCCAGCCCCGGGGGCATCCGGACCAGGAGCACCTCGTCGGGCTCGGGCTCCTCGAAGTCCTCGTCGAGCTGGTCGGGGCTCACCACGGCCGCCTCGGTGAAGGGGAAGACCTCCACCACGACGCGCTCGTCGTCGGGATCCCACGACAGCGTCATGGTGCCGGCACGGAACTCCTCCTCGATGGGCTGCTCCAGCGGCGCGTTGTCCTGCAGGGCCACGGGCGCCACCGCGGGCACGACGGCGGCGGCGGCCTCGCTGTCCATCACCTCGTCGAGCAGCTCGTCGATGCGCTCGGCGAGGGCGGCCACCTGCTGCTTCTCCAGGGAGACGCTCACCAGGCGGGTGCCGCTGCGTGCCTGCAGGAAGAAGGTGCGCGAGCCCGGGGGGCCGACGGTGCCCGCGACGAAGCGCTCCGGCGGGTCGAATCCGTGGACGAGAGGCATGTGATCCACCCTAGGGGTGCGCCCCAGGTCGCTGCTCCCCCGGACCGGCACCGCCACCGACGGCCGCGTCCGCGGGCGCGACGCGTCGTGACCGGCGTCCCCTGCCCTTCGCGGGCGGGGCCAGCCAGGACAGGTCGCCCTCGTGGGTGTTGCTCGCCAGCACGTAGGGACGCTGCTCGGAGTAGCGCACGATCGACAGCGACGCGGGATCCACGGAGATGCGCTGGAAGAGGTCCAGGTGCATGCCCAGCGCGTCGGCGAGCACCGACTTGATGATGTCGCCGTGGCTGACGGCGACCCAGACCGCGCCCGGACCGTGCTCGGCCTCGACCTCGGCGTCGTGGCGGCGTACGGCCTCCACGGCGCGGGCCTGCATCGCCGACATCGACTCACCGCCCGGGAAGGCCGCGGCCGAGGGCTGCGCCTGGACGGTGCGCCACAGCTTCTCCTTGGCCAGCTCCTTGAGCGTGCGCCCCTGCCACTCGCCGTAGTCGCACTCGGTGATCCCGCGCTCGGTCAGCAGCGGTGGCTCGGTGGGCTGGGCGGCCAGCACGGCACGGGTGGTCTGCTTGCAGCGCTCCAGCGGGCTGCTGACGACCCTGGCCAGCGGGACGCCGGCGAGGCGGGCGCCGGCGCGCTCGGCCTGCCCGCGACCCAGGTCGTCGAGGCGGACACCCGGGGTGCGTCCGGCCAGGACGCCCGTGGCGTTGGCGGTCGTGCGGCCGTGGCGCAGGAGGACGACGGTGGCCATGGGGGCGACTGTAGCCAGCGCCCGGGGACCGTAGCCTCGGCACGTGATCGTCGACAGCGCGCTGTACCGGCACGGCAACCGGGTCGCCCCGGACGGGGACCCGCACGACTTCGCTGCGCTCCGGGCGACCGCCGCCCGGGAGCCGGGGTTCGTCTGGGTGGGGCTGCACGAGCCCACCGAGGACGAGCTGAGCGAGGTGGCGAGCGTCTTCGGCCTGCACGAGCTCGCCATCGAGGACGCGGTCAAGGCGCACCAGCGACCCAAGCTCGAGCGCTACGACGGCAACCTGTTCCTGGTCCTCAAGACGCTGTGGTACGTCGACGAGGAGGACGCCGTCGAGACCGGCGAGATCAGCATCTTCCTCGGTCACGACTTCGTGGTCACCGTGCGGCACGGGCGGGGCAGTGGGCTGGCCGCTGCGCGCGAGGGGCTCGAGGGTGACACCAGGGTCCTCGAGCACGGGCCGGCCGCCGTGGTGTACGCCGTGTGCGACCGGGTCGTCGACGAGTACGTCGAGGTCGTCGACGAGCTCCAGGTCGACGTGGACGAGGTCGAGGCGTCGGTCTTCTCCGAGGAGCGCACCGACGACTCCGCCCGGATCTACCGGCTCAAGCGCGAGATCTCCGAGGTACGCCGGGCGGTGCTCCCCCTCCGTGAGCCGATGTCGCGGTTCGCCGCCGGGCAGGTCCCGGAGGTGGACGCCGCGGCCGCGCCCTTCTTCCGCGACGTGCTCGACCACCTGGCCCGCACCGCGGAGGACGTCGACACCCTCGACGCGCTGCTGTCCACCGCCTTCGAGGCGCACGTCGCCCGGATCTCGATGCAGCAGAACGACGACATGCGCAAGATCTCCGCCGGCGCCGCGCTCGTCGTGGTGCCCACCCTGATCGCCGGGGTCTACGGGATGAACTTCACCCACATGCCCGAGCTGGACTGGACGTTCGGCTACCCGTTCGCGCTGCTGCTGATGGGCGGGGTGTCGGGCCTGCTGTGGTGGTTCTTCCGGCGCTCGGGGTGGTTGTAGCCCGCGTCCGGCCGCTCGACCACGCTCAGGCGGTGAGGACGCCCGCCGACAGCAGCGCCAGCACGGCACCACCGAGGACGACCCGGTAGACCACGAACGGCGTGTAGGTGCGGGTCGTGACCCACTTCAGGAGCCAGGCGATGACGGCGTACCCGACGACGAAGGAGACGATCGTCGCGACCAGGGTGGGGCCCCAGCCGTAGGAGTTGTCGCCGTGGGGGATCTCCTTGAGCTCGAACAGACCGGCGCCCACGACCGCGGGGATCGCGAGCAGGAAGGCGTAGCGGGTGGCGGCGGCGCGTTCGTAGCCGAGGAGGCGACCCATGGAGAGGGTCGCGCCGGAGCGGGAGACCCCCGGCACCAGGGCGCAGGCCTGGGCGACGCCCATCAGCACCGCGTCGCGCAGCGTGAGCTTGCGGATCTCCTTCTCGTTGCGGCCGAACCGGTCGGCCAGGCCGAGCAGGATGCCGAACACGATCAGCGTGCAGCCGACGATCCACAGGCTGCGGAAGTCCTCCTCGATGACGTCCTTGAGCGCGATGCCCAGCACGACGATCGGGAGCGAGCCGACGATGATGAACCAGCCCATGCGCGCGTCGAGGTGGCCGCGGTACTCGGCCTGGAACAGCGAGCGCACCCAGGTGCTGCCGATGCGCCAGATGTCCTCGCGGAAGTAGATGAGCACCGCGAGCTCGGTGCCGATCTGGACGACCGCGGTGAACGCAGCGCCCGGGTCGCCCCACCCGAACAACTCGGGGTAGATGCGCAGGTGGGCGCTGCTGGAGATGGGCAGGAACTCGGTGAGCCCCTGCAGGGTCCCGAGGACGACGGCCTTGAGGAGGTCCAGCACGGGCACCAAGCGTAGGGGTAGGGCTCGGCGAGCCGTCGGCGGCACGGCTGGACGGGGCCGATAGGTTTCGCCTCATGCAGCAGCGATCCGTGGGCAGCACGGGACTCCGGGTCTCCCGACTCGGGCTCGGGACCATGACCTGGGGCCGCGACACCGACGAGCACGAGGCACGTGACCAGCTGGTCGCCTTCGTGGAGGCCGGCGGCACCCTGGTCGACTCGGCCGCGGCGTACGCCGAGGGCCGCTCGGAGCAGCTGCTCGGCTCGCTCCTCGGCGACGTGGTGCACCGCGACGAGCTCGTCATCGCCACCAAGGCGGCGATCAGCGCCCGCGACGGCCGCACCCAGGTGAACGCCTCGCGCGGCTCGTTGCTCTCGACCCTGGACGCCTCGCTGCGCCGCCTCGGCGTGGACCACGTGGACCTGTGGCAGGTGCACACCTGGGACCCCCGCACCCCGCTGGAGGAGACGCTCAGCGCGCTCGACCTCGCGGTGACCAGCGGTCGCACCGCGCACGTCGGCATCTCCAACTACTCAGGCTGGCAGACCGCTCAGGCCGCCACGTGGCAGCGGGCGGTGCCCGGCCGGGTCGCGCTGGCCTCGACCCAGGTGGAGTACTCCCTGGTCAACCGGGCCGTGGAGCACGAGGTGCTGCCCGCCGCCGCCGCCATGGGCCTGGGCGTCCTGCCGTGGTCGCCGCTGGGTCGGGGTGTGCTGACCGGGAAGTACCGCACCGGCACGCCGGCCGACTCCCGCGCGGCCACCAGCCAGTTCGCCCGCTTCGTGCAGCCCTACCTCGACGACGAGCGCACGATGGCGGTCGTCGAGGCCGTCTGCCGGGCCGCGGAGGGACTCGACCTCTCACCGGTCCAGGTGGCGCTCGCGTGGGTCCGGGACCGGCCCGGGGTCACGGCGCCTATCGTGGGGGCACGGACCGCGGCCCAGCTGCGGACCGCCCTCAGCGTGGAGGACCTCACCCTGCCGTCCGAGATCGTGGCGGCGCTCGACGACGTGAGCGCGGACTGACGCTCCCCGCTCGGAGGGAGGACCGATGAGGATCGAACGCCGACCGCCCCGCGCCGGGGTGGAGTGGGAGTTCGAGCAGGTCTCGTTCTCCCGTGAGCTGAGCCGCAACGTGGTCACCAAGCTCCTGGTGGACCGCGCGGAGCACGGCGGCTGGGAGCTCGACCGCGTCCGCATCGGCGCCGACGGCATCCGCCGGGTGATCCTGCGGCGCAAGATCATCCGGGCCGTGCGGACCGCCTGATCACACCTGGTCGAGGAACCGGTCGAAGACCCGCGCGCCGAACTCCAGGGCGTCCACGGGCACCCGCTCGTCGACACCGTGGAACAGCGCTGTGAAGTCGAGGTCGGCGGGCAGCCGCAGCGGCGCGAAACCGTAGGAGCGCATCCCGAGCTTGCGGAAGTGCTTGGCGTCGGTGCCCCCGGACATGAGGTACGGCGCCACGATGCCGTCGGGGTCCTCGGCGAGGATCGAGCGGTTCATCGCGGCGACCAGGTCACCGTCGTACGGCGTCTCCCACGGCTGCTGGTGCGACACGAAGTCGATGTCGATCCCCTCGCCGGTCAGCTCGGCCAGCGTGGCGAAGAACTCGTCCTCGAAACCGGGCAGGAAGCGGCCGTCGACGTGGGCGGTGGCCTCGGTGGGGATGACGTTCACCTTGTAGCCCGCGTCGAGCATCGTCGGGTTCGTGGTGTTGGAGATGACCGCGCCGAGCATGCGGGCCGCGCCGCCGAACTCCTCGATCAGGTCGCGGGCGTTCTCCGGGGTCGCCTCGGTGCCGGCGAGGTCGGCGACCGTCGCGAGCAGCACCTCCATCGTCGGCGTCAGCCGCACCGGCCACTCGTGGGCGCCGATGCGAGCCACCGCGGCGGTGAGCCGCGAGACGGCGTTGTCGGTGTTGATCATCGACCCGTGCCCGGCCCGACCGCGGGCGGTGAGCTTCATCCAGGCCATGCCCTTCTCGGCAGCCTCGACGAGGTAGACGCGTCGCCCGCGCACGGTGGTGGAGAACCCGCCCACCTCACCCACGGCCTCGGTACAGCCCTCGAGCAGGTCGGGGTGGTCCTCCACGATCACCTGGGCGCCGTGGTGGCCGCCCGCCTCCTCGTCGGCGGTGAAGCAGAGCACCACCGGACGGTCCGGGACCCGCCCCGCGAGCGTGCGGGCGCGCACGACGCTGAGCAGCATGGCGTCGAAGTCCTTCATGTCGACCGCGCCACGACCCCAGACGTAGCCGTCCTGGACCTCACCGGAGAAGGGGTCCACCCGCCAGTCCTCCGCCGCCGCGGGGACGACGTCGAGGTGGCCGTGCAGCAGCAGGGCGTCACGATCGCTGGACGTGTCCCCCCAGCGCGCGACGAGGCTGGTGCGGCCGGGCGTCCGCTCGACCACGGTGGACTCGATCCCCACCTCGTCGAGCAGCGTGGCGACGTGCTCGGCGGCCTTGCGCTCCCCCGGTCCCTCGGCCTCGCCGTAGTTGGAGGTGTCGATGCGGATGAGGTCGCGACACAGCTCCACGACCTCCGCCGCGGGGTCGTAGTCGCGCTGTCCTGGGGCGTCCGAGTAGGGCGTCGACATGCCCTCCAGCATGGCATCACCCGGGAAACCTGCACGTCGGGGAGGTCCGTCACCATTCCTCCGGCCCCAGGATGTCCAGGCCCTAGGATCGGAGACACCAGGAGGGGATCCCATTGCCTACTACGTTCTCGGGTCGTCGTGGAGTCATCGTCAGCATGACGACGGCTGTGCTCGTGCTCATGACCCTGTGCTCCTCATCCGCGCACGCCCACGAACGTGCCGACGCCTCACCACGCTCGGTCGGCGTGGCGGCCCCGCGGGAGGGCTACGGATTCACCGGCGGAACGCCCATCCTCGCACTGAACGACGAGGCGCTCTCCCGACAGCTGGATGCGGTCGTAGCCGCTGGCGGGCGCTGGCTGCGCATGCCGATCAATTGGGTGGTGGCGGAGCCGGCTCGCGGCGAACGCGACTGGAGTCGCATGGATCGCGTCGTCCGCGCCGCACGCGCACGTGGACTGACGGTCCTCGGGGTGCTCGGAAGCACACCCGCCTGGGCACGAAGCAGCGCCACCCCCGCGAGTCCACCCGACGACCCTCGCGACTTCCGTCGCTTCGCGAAGGCGGCGGCTCGACACTTCAAGAAGGACGTGCGCCACTGGGAGGTCTGGAACGAGCCCAACCACTCGTCGTTCTTCGACGGCACGGTCGAGGAGTACGCAGAGCTGCTCAAGCTGGCACACCGCGCGATCACGCGGGTCCAACGCCGCGCCACCATCGTCGTCGGTGGCTTGGCACGGTCCTCCCTGGGACAGAGCAGCGCACCGGCCGACTTCGTGGAGGAGCTCTACGCCGCCGGCGCCCGCGGTCACTTCGACGGGGTGGGCGCTCACCCGTACCTCAACGCGGCCACCGCGATCTTGGACGAGGACCGAGTCTGGGGTGAGGTCGAGGATGCGCGGAAGGTCATGCGTCGGAACGGCGACAGGAAGCTGAAGATCTGGATCACCGAAATCGGCTGGTCGACCTGGGTCGGAGGCTGGACGCAGGACCGAGCGGCCGACCAGGCACTCACCCTTCTCCAGCGCGCCCACGACCTGCGTTGGGTCGGCATGGTCGTCATGTACACCATCCAGGATCGGGGGACGAATCCGCTGCAGGTGCACGAGAACTACGGAGCGCTCCTTGCTGCCGATGGCTCGCCCAAGGAGCTGTTCGTGCGCCTGTCCGACGGGGGCACCGCGAGCAAGTAGTCCCGATGCGGTGGTCGGGCGGACCCGCTGCTACTGTTGCGCCCGCACTCGTCCGGGTGGCGGAATTGGCAGACGCGCTAGCTTGAGGTGCTAGTGCCCGTATTAGGGCGTGGGGGTTCAAGTCCCCCCTCGGACACCAGCGACACGAAAGCCCAGGTCACACGACCTGGGCTTCGTGCATTTCGGGGCCGTCGGCATGCCCCGCACTGCGTGTGATCCGGCTCGCGGACCGCGGACCGCGGCCCGACGGGCCCACGGGGGTGAGATCCGCCGGCCCGGGGCAGTTACGGTCGACGGAGTCCTCCGCACCGCTCACCCCCGACACGTGGACGACGCAGCCACGGCTCGCTCGCTCAGGGGCCAGGTGCCCGCCGACGACCCAAGACCTGGGGGTCCCGTGCTGCAGAGCCTCGCGCTCGGTCCGTCCATCGCGCTCTTCCTCGTGTGCACGCTCGTCATCGCCGTCACGGGGACGCGCCTGGCCGGCGTCGTCGACCGGTTGGCCGACCGCACCGGCCTCGGCGAGGCGATCATGGGGGCGGTGCTGATGGGACTGGCCACCTCCCTCAGCGGCAGCGTGCTGTCCACCTCTGCCGCCGCGAGCGGCCACCCCGAGCTGGCGATGTCCAACGCGGTCGGTGGCATCGCCGTGCAGACGCTGTTCCTCGCCGTCGCCGACCTCGCCTACCGGCGGGCGAACCTCGAGCACGCGGCAGCCTCCCTCGGGAACCTGCTGCAGGGGGCGCTGCTGCTGACCCAGCTGTCCTGGCTCCTGCTGGCGTTCGCGATGCCGCAGTGGACCATCGGACCGGTGCACGTGGTGACGCCCCTGCTGCTGGTGTCCTACGTCTACGGACTGCGCCTCGCACGCGATGCGCGGGCCGAGCCGATGTGGTTGCCGCAGCGGACGCGCGAGACGCGCGAGGACGAGCCCGACCCCTCGGGCGAGGAGCGCTCCGTGGCCGGCCTCCTCGGCGTCACCGCGGTCCTCGTGACCTTCATGGGCGTCGCCGGTTTCCTGATGCAGCGCTCGGCCACCGGCATCGTGGACGCGACCGGCGTCGACGAGGCGCTGATGGGCGTGCTGTTCACCGCCGTGGCCACCTCCCTGCCTGAGCTGGTGACCACACTGGCTGCCGTGCGACGCGGCGCGCTGACGCTCGCGGTGGCGGGCATCATCGGCGGCAACGCCTTCGACACGCTCTTCGCCGCCTTCTCCGACGTGGCCTACACCGAGGGATCGATCTACCACGCGGTCTCCGACCGGGTCGTGACGTGGACGGCCCTGGGTGCGGTGATGAGCGCCGTGCTGATGCTGGGGCTCATCCGCCGTGAGCCGCGCGGCCCGGGCGGCATCGGGTTCGAGAGCGTCGGGCTGATCGGCCTCTACGGCCTGGGCGTCCTCACCGTGGTCCTGGTGTGACCCCGGCGGACCGGCGCCGTCAGCGCATGACGCCGACCCGCCGGCGGTAGCCCGCCTGCGGGAAGACCCGGTGCGCGTCCACCCCGGGGAAGCGCGCCTGCAGGACCTCCATGAGCAGGTGCCGGTAGTCGGTGGTCACGGTCAGGTCCCCGGACTCCAGTCGTCCGTCGCGCAACGTCGGCCACCGCGAGTGGTACCGCCCGCCACGCACTCCCCCGCCGGCCACCAGCACCGCGTTGCCGTAGCCGTGGTCGACCCCGGCCGCGCCGTTCTCGGGCAGTCGTCGACCGAACTCGCTCAGCGTCACGACCGTGACACGCCGCCAGTCCGGGCCGAGATCGGTGAAGAAGGCCGCCAGTGACGAGGCCAGGTCCCCGGCCCGGGCGTTGAGGTTGCCACGGAGGTTCTCGTGGTGGTCCCACGATCCGCTGTCGACCGCGACCGCCCGCACCCCGACACCGGCACGGATCAGCGCCGCGGTGCGGCGCAGCGAGGTCCCCAGCGCGCTCCCCGGGTACGCCGCCGAGTGCTGCGGCGGCAGCGCGGCCGCCTCGGAGTACCTCCCGCCCAGTCGGGCCAGCTCGAGCGCCTCGCGTCCGGCCCGGTGGACCCTCGACCTGCCATCGCCGTACATCTGTGCGAGGCCCCGCGCCACGGCGTCACCGCGCTCGGACCCGGCGAACGGGGTGCTGATCGAGCTCGGCGACTCCAGGGCCACCGTCGGCCGGGGGCCGACCAGGGACGTGGGCAGCACGTTGGAGCCGACCTGGACGCCCTCGAGGATGGAGTCGCCGCGCAGTTGGCCGACGAACCTGTTGAGCCACCCGATCCGGGCGTCGCTGCCCGGGTCGGCGTCCTCGAGGACCTCCATCGCCTCGAAGTGGGACCGGTTCGGCGCGGGCAGACCCACGGCGTGGACGGCTGCGAGGCGCTTCTTGGCCCACAGCGGGCTAAGCGGCGCCAGGGCCGGGTGCAGCCCGAAGGTCGCGTCGGTGTGGAGCAGCCGGTCCTTCGGGATCGACGTGGTGGGGCGGGCGTCGTAGTAGGCCTTCTCGGCGTGCGGCACGACCAGGGACAGCCCGTCAGCGCCCCCTCGCAGCGACAGGACGACCAGCACGTTCCCTCGGGGCTGGGCGCCGTAGACGGTCTGGGTCATCACGTCGCCGACCATCGCGGTGACCGCGCCCGCGCCGAGGGCCAGGGCGGTGCGCCGGGTCGTGGTGAAGTCGCGGCAGCCGCAGTCGTCGTGGGCGGCGCTGGTGGGTTCGCTCATCGCTGCAGACCCCTGGGTGCGTTGAGCACGGTGCCGCGCAGCAGGCGGTAGTGCTGGTCGGACAGGTCGTCGGGACCGCTGAGCACGGTGGTCGCGGGCACGTCGAGGGTGCGGGCCACGGCGCGCACCAGCGGCTTGTCCGCCGCGCGTCCCAGCAGCAGCTGGGACTGGTGGTCCACGACCTGCGCGAGGGTGAGCGGCCACCGGTCGGGCAGCTGGGATGCCTTGCTGGGCACGTCCACGGACAGCAGCACGGGACCGGCGGTCCCGGACACGTCGTACCTCGATCGCCAGGCTCGCAGCACCCGCGAGGCGCTGAGGTAGCCGGCACCGTGCTCGGGCCAGCCGTCGGGCGTCGGCCACCGGAAGGACACCTGTCCCTGCGCTGCGGCCTGGCGGACGAGGTACCAGATGAAGGCGCTGCTGTCGGTGGCGCCACTCGGCTGCAGCCCCAGCACCCGGGCCATGTGCACGACGTCGTCGCTGGGGTTGCGCGTCTTCTCCCAGCGGGCCCGGCGGAACGCGGGGTGGTCGACGAGGGCGCGCAGCGTGGTCGGGATGTCGCTGCCCGAGCGGCGATAGGCCTTCGCCACCTCGCGCACCAGGCCCCGGGGCGGGTCGTCGGAGACGAACCGGACCGCGAGGCGCCTGGCCAGCCGCCGTGCGGTCGAGGGGTGCAGGGCGAGGTGCTCGAGGTAGGCGTCCAACGCCGGTCGCCCGTCGGCGTCGGCGTTGCGGTGGGTGAAGTCGAGGACCCTGACCCGACCCGTGGCGTGCCGCTCGGGGGCGTAGCCGGCGCGGAAGGTCGTGGTGGTGTCGAGGGTGAACCCCGTGAGCAGCTTCGAGGAGGCCACCACCTCCCGCTCGGAGTAGCCGGCCTCCCGGCCCACCGTGTGCAGCTCGAGGACCTCGCGTCCGAGGTTCTCGTTGAGCGCACCCTTCCGGTTCAGGTCGTTGGTGAGGTAGCCGGTCATCGCCGGGTGCGTGACCGTCGCCTTCAGCAGGTCGACGAAGGTGCCGAGTGCGTGCTGACGGACCACCCGGTCGTAGTCGGCGCGCCACGGCCACGAGCGACCCTCACCGGCGGGGACGTAGAGCAGGTTGGTCCAGAAGTCGACCATGGTCTCGTGGACGTGGCGACGCGTCAGGGTGCGCAGCGCGAAAGTGCGGGCGATCAGCTCGTCCGCGGTCTCGCGGACCGTGCGCTGCCCCTGCTCCTGCATGGCACGCACGAGCGGGGCCGGCAGGTCCAGCTCCGGGAACCAGGTGGCCACCGCCAGGGCCCGCGGCGACTCCAGCACGAGGCCGGAGAGCTGCTGCTCCAACCAGGCCCGCCCACCGCCCGCGGCGCGTACCTCCTCGGCCAGGCGCGCGTCGACGCCGTAACTGAACCGCTCGGCGACATGGCGGTCGGCGGGGTCGAGCAGTGGGGGGAATCCTCGCGGCACCGGTGCCCTCCCTCGGCGGTGTCGTGCGGTCACTCATGTGGGCAACGGGGGCCGACGTGGGCGGTTACCGACCACGGCCCGCCGGTCTGGACCAGTCGACGATCGCCGGATCTGAAAGCCTCAACCGGGCATCCTGGAGGTCGATCACCCCATCGAGGACCCGTTCCGGTGCAGTCCCCCCGCTGCATCTCCCCCACCCCCCACCTGAGAGCCGTCGCCATGACAGCGCTTCCGTCCCCCGAACCCTCCTTCGACGAGGACCCCTTCGCCACCGCCACGCGCGCGCCCCGGGTGGCCCCGAGGCTGGGTGTGGCGCCCGAGCTCGACGTGGCCGCGGCCACCACCACGGCCTTCGTCATGTCCGACCACCAGGTCGGGTGGCACGACATCGAGGACGCCGTCACCGTCTACCACTGGATCCTCGCCGGCACCTCCGGCCTCCCCGCCGGGCTGCAGATCTACCCCACGGCCGGCCAGGCTGCCGCGTTCCTGCACGGCCACCGCGCGCGCCAGGCCCGCGACGTGGAGTGCGGCTGGTGCATCAGCGACCTGCGTCCGCCACGTGAGGTCGTCACCATCGACGACTGCGCCGTGGCCACCACGCGCTACGTCTTCGCCGGGCACTCGCCCAAGGGTGGGGAGACCCTGGAGATGCTGCTCGTCTACCTCTGGGTCGTCGCCACCTCGCGACCGTCCTACTCCGGCGACGGCACCCGGGTCTACGACCAGGGTGAGGGCGCGGTGCAGTTCCTGCACGCCTGGCGTCTCGAGCAGGGTCTCGAGGACGAGGACTCCTGCCCCATCTGCCCCTGACGCGTCCGGTCCCCGACCCGGGACCTCTAGGCTCTCCGCGTGAGCGCACCCTTCCGACTCGGCTTCGTGACCGGTGCGACCCCGGACAAGTGGGCACGCATCTTCGAGCAGCGCGCCGGCGCGATCGAGCTCGTCCCGGTGACCGAGGACGAGCAGGAGCAGGGCGTCCGCGGGCGCACGCTCGACATGGTGCTGGCCCGGCTGCCCGTGGACCGCGAGGGCCTGCACTGCATCCCGCTCTACGAGGAGCGGCCGGTCGCGGTCATGGGTGTCGAGCACGTCGCGACGGTGGTGCAGGAGCTGACCACCGACGACCTGGCCGACGAGCAGCTGGTCCACCCGGAGCGATCGGGTTGGCGCCCGACCGCGGAGCAGCTGGACTGGCCCGAGATGAGCGTCAAGGACGCCGTCGAGACGGTCGCGGCCGGCACCGGTGTGGTCGTGGTGCCGATGTCGGTCGCCCGCCTGCACCACCGCAAGGACGTCACCTTCCGCCCCGTGACCGACCTGCCGACGACCACCATCGGCCTGGTCTGGCGCACCGACCGCGACGACGAGCGGGTGCAGACCTTCATCGGCGTGGTGCGTGGGCGCACGGCCAACAGCTCGCGGCGCTGAGCCCGTCGCCAGGCGACGGGCTCACCAGGACGTCGCGAGCGGACGCCCCTCGGCGTACCCGGCCGCGGACTGCACGCCGACCACGGCCCGCTCGTGCAGCTCGGCCAGCGACGAGGCACCGGCGTAGGTGCACGCGGAGCGCACGCCCGAGCAGATCTGGTCGATGAGGTCCTCCACCCCGGGGCGGGCGGGGTCGAGGTACATCCGCGAGGCGGAGATCCCCTCCTCGTAGAGACCCTTGCGGGCACGGTCGTACGCCGACTCGCCGGCCGTGCGGTGCGCGACCGCGCGCGCGGAGGCCATCCCGAAGGACACCTTGTAGGCCCGTCCGCCGTCCTCGACCAGGTCCCCGGGCGACTCGTGGGTCCCGGCGAACCACGACCCGATCATCACGCTCGATGCACCGGCCGCCAGCGCCAGCGCCACGTCGCGGGGGTGCCGCACTCCCCCGTCGGCCCACACGTGACCGCCGAGGTCCCGCACGGCGGCGGCGCACTCGAGCACGGCGGAGAACTGCGGTCGCCCCACGCCGGTCATCATCCGCGTCGTGCACATGGCGCCGGGCCCGACTCCCACCTTGACGATGTCGGCCCCGGCCTCGACGAGCGCGCGGGCGCCGTCGGCCGACACCACGTTGCCGGCGGCGATCGGCACCTCCGGGTCCAGCGCCCGCACGGCCGCGAGCGCCTCGATCATCCGGGCCTGGTGCCCGTGCGCGGTGTCGACCACGAGGGAGTCCACCCCCGCACCGAGCAGCGCGGCGGCCTTGGCCGCGACGTCGCCGTTGACCCCGACCGCTGCGGCGACCCGCAGGCCGCCGTCGACGTCGACGGCCGGGGTGTAGAGCGTCGCGCGCAGCGCACCCGCCCTCGTGAGGACCCCGACCAGCCGACCGTCCCCGTCGACGGCCACGGCGAGGGCCGAGCGCGCACGGTCGATGGCGTCGAACGCCTCCCGCGGATCGGTGTCGGCGGTGATCGTCACGCTCGCGGGGCGCATCACCTGGTGCACCTGCGCGAACCGGTCGACCTCCTCGCAGTCGTGCAGCCCCACGACGCCGACGGGGCGGCCGTCGTCGACGACCACGGCGGCCCGGTGCGCCCGCTTGGGGATCAGCGCCATCGCCTCCGCGACGGTCTGGTGCGGGGCGAGCTCGATCGGGGTGTCGAGCACCAGGTGCCGGGACTTCACGAACCGCACCACGTCGCGCACCACCGGCTCGGGGATGTCCTGCGGGATGACCGTGAGACCACCTCGCCGGGCGACCGTCTCGGCCATCCGCTTCCCCGCGATCGCAGTCATGTTCGCGACCACGAGCGGCACCGTCGCGCCGGTCCCGTCGGTGGTGGCCAGGTCGACGTCGTACCTGCTGGTGACGGCGGAATGTGCCGGCACCATGAACACGTCGTCGTAGGTGAGGTCGTGCGGTGGGATGACGTCGTTGAGGAAGCGCACGTCGCGAGCCTACGAGGTGCTGCTCCTAGGGTGGCGGCCATGGGGATGCTGGAGGCCGAGGACCGCACCGACCTGCTCGTGGGGGCGTTCGGGCGCCTCACGGGTGCCGCGCCCACCGTGCTGGGGCGCGCCCCCGGCCGGGTGAACCTGATGGGCGAGCACACCGACTACAACGCCGGGCTCGTCCTGCCCGTCGCGCTGCCCCACTGCACCCGGGTCGCCGCCCGGGCCCGCGACGACGGGCGCGTGCGGCTGCTCAGCCTCCAGCAGGACGATGCGTTCGTCGGTCAGCTGACCGACTGCGGCCCCGGCGGCCCCACCGGCTGGGCCGGGTACGCCGCCGGCGTCATGTGGGCCCTGTCCCGCGAGGGCCTGCCCGTGCCCGGCGTGGACCTGGTCGTCGACTCCACCGTGCCCCTCGGCGCGGGGCTGTCCAGCTCCGCGGCGCTCGAATGCGCCGTGGGCGCGGCGGTCCTCGGGTTGCTCGAGCGACCCGCGGGGGGCGCCGCCGCGGAGCTCCTGGCCCGCGCGGGGATCGCCGCCGAGCGCGAGGTCGTCGGCGCCCCGACGGGCGGGATGGACCAGGCCGTGTCCGTCCACGGCACCGCCGACCACGCTCTGCTCATCGACTTCGAGGACGACAGCCGCCGGTCGGTGCCGCTGCACCTCGCCGAGCGTGGCCTGGCGCTGCTCGTCACCGACACCCGGGTCAGCCACGCCCTCGTCGACGGCGGCTACGGGTCGCGTCGTGACGACTGCGAGGAGGCCGCCCGACTGCTCGGAGTCCCGAGCCTGCGGGAGGCCACCGTCGAGCAGGTCGAGGGACTCGAGGACGACCGCTTGCGTCGACGCGCACGCCACGTCGTCACCGAGATCGACCGGGTCTCCGCCACGGTGTCCGCCCTCGAGACCGACGACCGGGACGCACTGGCCCGGCTCACGGCCGACAGCCACGCCTCGATGCGCGAGGACTTCGAGATCTCCTGCCCGGAGCTGGACGCCGCGGTGGCGGCGGCGGTCGGGGCGGGCGCCCTCGGTGCCCGGATGACCGGCGGCGGCTTCGGCGGGTCCGCGGTGGCCTGGGTCCCGGCCGAGCGGGTGGACCGGGTCGTCACCGCCATCGACGACCGCTTCGCCCGGGCCGGCTTCCGCAGCCCGCAACACCTGCTCGCCACCCCGTCCGCCGGTGCCGCGTGGACGCCGGTCACCGGCTGAGTTCGGCTGAGCCCGGCTGAGCCCTCGTGCTCACCCACATCCGGGTACGCCGGCGGGCGCGAGGACCCGGCCACCCGGCCGAGGCTGGGGACATGACCAACAACACCGCCCCTGCGTCCCGGACCACCGCCGCCTTCCAGGCCCAGGCCTGGATCTCCTTCGCCATCGCGTTGCTCTCGATGGTCTTCGCCGTCCTCTACCTGCCCGTCGACCCGTGGGTCCGCGCCTTCCTCGGCCTCGGCACGCTCTACCTGACCACCTCGGCGTTCACGCTGGCCAAGATCATCCGTGACCAGCAGGAGTCCTCCTCTGTCACGATGCGCCTGGACCAGGCGCGTGTCGACAAGATCCTGGCCGAGCACGACCCGTTCCGCGCCGTCCCCTGACGCACCGGCGCCCCATCCGCGGCGACGCCCCACCCACCCCGCTCGACCGGGTGATGGGTGGGGCGTCGTGGCTTGCTTGACTCGAGGTGTCCGACGAGAGGAGACACCCCTTGAGCACCCTGATGACCGTCGCCCGCCAGCTGACCTCGTCCGCCTCCACGGTGGCGGGCGCGGGAGTGCGCACCGGCCTGTCGGTCGCCACCCACCTCACGATGGGCGCACGCCGCCTGGTGCGGCCCGACGCGACCGTCCCGCCGGTGGAGCCCGAGCCCGTCGTCCCGGGCCCGCCTCCCACCCCTGGTCCCACCCCACAGCCGATGCCCGAGCCGACGCCCCAGCCCGAGCCGGTCACGCCAGGCATGGCGGGGGGCACCGAGCCCGCCACCAAGCCGGCCACCAAGCCGGCCCCGAAGCCGGCGCCGAAGAAGCGCCGGGCCGCCGACGTACCCTTGAAGAGCGAGCCGACCCCGGCCTCCGCGCTCCCGCCCGAGCCCGAGGGCCCCGACGCCCCGGCCGAGGAGCTCGGCACCGACGGCGCCACCGGTCTCGCGGAGGCCGAGCCGCTCCTCGACGATGCCACCGCCAAGCAGGTGGCCGCGGAGACCGAGACGCTGCGCCGCGCGGCCGAGTAGCGCGACGCAGGTGCCCCGAGCACGAGTCGTGGGGGGCCCCCCGGCCCCGGGGGCGGGGGGGGGGGGCCGGGCGGCGGGG